>JACMQW010000097.1 GCA_014376785.1 Oligoflexia bacterium | reverse complement strand
TGATTTCAACTCGGCTGCTTTCGCTTCATTCGATGCGTAGTTAATGGCGACGCGGTAACCCGCCCGAGCAAGGCGCTTTGCAATCGCAGCCCCGAGGCCGCGAGAAGCTCCAGTGACGAGCGCAAGCGGCAAGGCGGTCTGTGTCGATGAATCAGTGGATGGGCTCGTCATTTTAAGTTCCTGCTTTCGACTCAGAGGCGATCTTCCATTCGCCGAGGGTTTTTGAATCGGAGATCCCACTCGTCGTGAACGTCGCGCCCGGAATGCCGCCTGCGATTCGTTTCGCGAGGCCCTGAAGGACTTTCCCGGGACCGAATTCTACGGCAGACGAGTAGCCTTTCGAAATCAAGGTCGTCATGCTCTGGCGCCACATCACCGGATGATCCACTTGGTCGACGAGGAGTTCAAACACGACTGAAGGCTCGGCCGTCAGGTTTGCCGTTCGGTTTGGAACGTACGCGTAACGGAGCGATGAAGGTTTTTCGGAGGAAGTGGCGTTTGAAAAGAGTTCTGCCATTTTCATTTTCGCGGGAGCCATCAGCGCGCAGTGGAAAGGCGCTGAAACGGCGAGCGGAATCGCCTTTCCCGCGAATTCGCCGCCGGCTTTCACGAGGACTAATGCTTCTGACAGGGCGTCGCTTGCACCGGCGATCACGGTTTGGCCGGGAGAGTTAAAATTTGCGGGGGAAAGCACACAGTCGACGATCATGTGATGGACTTCGCCCACCGTTCGTTTCGCCATCGCGCGAGTCACGGCAGCGGCGCAGAGGTTTTCAACAGCCGCATCTTCCATCCCCATGAGTGCTGCCATCGCGCCTTGGCCAGCCGGAACGGCAATTTGCATCGCACGACCTCGCTCACGGACCCAGCGGACGGCCGAAGAAAAAGGAATCGCGCCGGCCGCCACGAGTGCAGAATATTCGCCTAGACTATGTCCGGCGACGACGGAGGGTTTGAAGCCGATTTCTGATTCCGCGACTCGAAACGCCGCGATCGATGCCGTTAGCAGCGCGGGTTGGGTGTGCTCGGTGAGTTGTAAATCGGTTTCGGGACCCTCAAAGCAGAGTTTCTTCAAATTCAGCGACGTCGCATCGCTCGCTTCTTCAAAAAGCTCCCGAGCGATTTTAAAATTTTCAAAAAGGTCTTTTCCCATGCCCACCTGTTGGGAGCCTTGGCCGGGAAAGAGCGCAATCGGTGAATGGTTTGGGGTCTGCATCGGAAATCCTCAGGGTTTAACGAAAATCATGAACAGAGCATTCGAACGAAAATTGATATAGGTTTCGAGCGCGCAAGTCGCGAAGCCTCTTGGTCATACGAGCAACTAGCTAATGCGAGCAATGGTAACTCCAGAAGTGGTTCCGGCGCCGAATACCGGGACGAGGATTCGGTGACCGGGAAGGATTCTGCCCGAACGAAATCCTTCGTCGAGCGCCGTAGGAACGGTTGCCGCAGAAGTGTTTCCGCGCGTTTCGATGTTTAAGATAAATTTCGCAAGCGGGATTTGAGTCTTCCGGGCGACTGCTTCCAAAATTCGCAAATTTGCCTGGTGAGGCACCACGAAATCGATGTCCGAAACGCTCAGCCCGAGTTCCGTCAGCAACTTCGCGGAGAGGTCGACCATGGTGCGGACCGACGATTTGAAAATCTCCGTTCCCTTCATCTGCATGCGGGTTTGGGAATAGCTGATCTCCGCTTTGTCCCGAGGATCGATTCCAAATGCGGGTTTTGCGGAGCCGCCGGCTGGAACTTGAAACAGATCCCATTCGCGTCCATCCGCGGAGAGAGAGAATCGTGGTGCATTTTCGAGATTTTCATCTCGGGTAATCACTACTGCTCCTGCGCCGTCACCGAAAAGAATCGCGCTCTTTCGATCAGTGTAATCAGTCACGGACGAGAGAACATCCGCTCCCACCACCAGCATGTTTTTTGCCTGACCGCTCGCCACCATTGCGTGGGCCAGCGCCCAGGCGTGTTGGAATCCGCTGCAAGCCGCGTTCACGTCTAGGGCGAATGCGCGGGTCGCGCCGAGTTTCATTTGGAGAAAAGTTGCGCTGGCGGGCAGCGGTTGCTCGGGCGTGCAAGTGGCGACTAAAATACCGTCGATGTCTTTGTCGAGAATTCCCGCTTTGGAGAGCGCTCGCACCGATGCAAGAAAGGCGAGCTCTGAAACCGTTTCTCCGGAGCGTGCAAGATGACGAGTCTTAATCCCTGTCCGTTCGAAAATCCAATCGGGCGAGAAATTTTCGGGCACTTCGCCCGGCAAGTTTTCAAGCCACCTGCAGAGTTCCTCATTCGTCACGACTCGTTCCGGAAAAGCAGAGCCGGTGCCTGCGATGCGTGACGAATACAGCTTCACGTCGTCACCGGTGCAGACACGGCAAATGTCGGCGCGAGGGCCACCTCGAGGCGTTCGACCATTTTCGCTTGGAGGGCTTCTTGGGCGCGGAGGAGCGAATTGCGAATGGCGATCCGGTCGCTGCGACCGTGCGCGATGAAGATGTAACCTTTCACACCGAGGAGCGGGGCCGCTCCCACTTCACGAAAGTCGACTTTCTTCTTAAATGATTTCAGCGCACCAAACGCCAGACCAAAGCCAATCCGATTCAGCGGATTTTTCTTCGCTTCGGTTTTCATGATCTGCAGAAGTGCGGAACCGAGCGCTTCCGAATTTTTCAAAATCAGGTTCCCGATGAACCCATCCATCGTGACGACATCCACATCGCCTTTGAACATTTCTTTCGCTTCAGAATAGCCGACGAATTCCCCGATTCCGCCGGCTTGGAAAAGCGGATGGGATTCTAAGAGCGCATAGGCCGCGCGCGTGGTGTCGTTTCCTTTCGTGCGCTCTTCGCCGTTTGCGAGAATGGAAACTTTAGGTCGGGATGTGGCCGGAGAAAGTGCGGAACAAAGGAGCGCTCCCATAATCGCAAAATCACGGATGTGTTCAGGTTTGCAATCGACGTTTGCGCCCACATCGAGACAAATCACGCCTTTTCCGTTGGTGGTTGGGAGGCGAGTGGCGATTGCAGGGCGCTCGGCACCACGAATTCGACCCAGCGTCAGGAGTGCGGATGCCATCACCGCTCCGGAATGTCCCGCGCTGATAAACGCATCGGGAGTTCCAGTCCCGGCGTGAAACGCTGCCCAACTTTCCGCGACCAATTTCGTTCCGACGTTAATCGGAGCATTCGGTTTTGAGCGGAGGGCTTTAATTTTGTCTTCCATGCCGATGATGTCGGGGGCGTGAATGAGGGTGACCTTTGCAAACGGGGCGGACTTTCCTGAGAACTGATCGAGGTGCTGAGCAATTGGATGGGCGCGAATGACTTCCTCATCTCCGAGGAGAACGAGCGGATACTGGAGGTCTTCCAGCGCGAGGAGCGCACCATCTAAAATCGCTGAGGGAGCGTGATCGCCTCCCATGACGTCGAGGAGTAACCGTGACATGGACCAAAAGGACTAGCAAAGGACCGAACGTCGCGAAAGGAATTACGAATTCAGTTTGATATTTTTCAGTCCCGCGAAGGGGCTGGTCGTCCGAATTTTCGCGCACGCACACCGGCCGACGTTTAAATCTGCGCCGCAAGTCGCACAGACTCCTTTGCAATCTTCCTTGCAAAGAGGCTGAAACGGAATGCGGACAGTGACTTGTTCGGTCAAAACGAGCGCGAGGTCGAGGTACTCTTCAGCGATGTAATTGATCTCGAGGTCCTCGGCCGCTTCGATGCCTTGAGGTGCGTTGAAGTCGTGCGCATGACGGGCGTGGCCCTTGTTCTGTCCGCGAGGATTCGAATTTTTATCGAGGTAAGCGATGCCAGCCATTTCTTTGTCTTTGCAATACATGGCTGTGAAGTGCTGATTAAACGGCATGAGGAATGGAGCTGCGCAGCGCGAGCAGAGTAGCTGCACGGTGGTCTCCATGTCTCCGGAGACCATGATCACATCATCCACTCGGCGCATGTTAAAGCGCACGGAGGTCGGGCGCGGGGGTGTTTCCGCTTTAAGGGAGGCGGGGCGAAGGGATTCGGTGTTGCCGAGAATCACGGAAGGGCATTCATCGAGTGCTGCAATCGAATCTCGGACCCAAGCATCCGCTTCGGTCGCTTCAATTTCGCTGTCGTTTTCTTGAATTTCTTTGAGGTAAATTTTCAATGGACCGCGAGAACTATCACCGACGCAGACGTTTGTGAATCAGGGTTTTCAGCCAGCGGAACCAGGGACGCATTTTACTTTCCCAGATCCAGAAATCTCCCAACCCACGGGGAATTTCGAGAGGAGTGCTACTTTTTCTGACCTTTTAAAGAAAAGGGCGTCGAGAGGAATCTCCTGGACGCGGGCGAGGTGGTCGGTCAGGATTTTTTCCGCGCGCTGATTCAGACGCTGCGCTTCACGAGTGACCCAGTCTGCGAAAGTTTCCGATAGGACTCGTCCTCCCCCCGCCAGTGTTCCGTTCGCCAGACGGGAAGCCCCGTCGAATAAGCGACAACGAAGGTCCCCAAAGGTGGAAAAGCCGCCGCCGCGGGTTCCTGCTGCAGGGGTTGCGTCACTGACGAAGAAGAGCCCTTCCGGATGAAGACGTAAGCTCCAGCCGACGGTTTCGTCCGAAACGTGAATTCCATCGGGGATGATTTCGACTCGAACTTTCGGATTTCCAAAAGCCGCGCCGAGCGCTCCGGTGTCACGGTGGTGAAAGGTCATCGCATTCCAAGCGTGCGTCACTCCCGTAAAACCCTGGCGCAGTGCGAGTTCAGCTTGCCGCTCAGTGCAGCGGGTGTGGCCGATCGAGAGTCGAATCTTTCGCGCTTGTGCCCACCGACCAAGCTCGATTCGGAGAGGTTCCGGCAAAGTTTCCGGAGCGAGTGTGATGATTTTTAAAGTTTCAAGCGACGCGTCCCAGAGGTCACCCAGTTCCTTCCATCCGAGTGGCCGGAGAATGGACTTCGTATGGGCGCCCGCTGAACCCGGGCTGATGAAGGGTCCTTCGAGGTGAATGCCGAGGGGTACTGCCCCGGGCGCACTTCCCGAACGGATCCAACTTCCCAGTTTCCCGACCGCAGCGAGAAGGTCGGCTGGAGTGGCGGACAGCGTCGTAGGCGTGAATGCGGCCACTCCCTTTTCCCAGAGTTTTTTTGAAAGAAAATCGAGGTCTTTCGGGTTTGCTGTCATAAGATCGATTCCGAAGGCTCCATGGAAGTGAAGGTCTACGGCTCCGAAACTCTTGACGCGTTTCAATGGGCGTGGCACATCGCTAAGTTACCAATCTCTCAAGACTTTGACTAGGAAGACTATGCCGAAAAAACCGGTCCCCGCAAAAGCGAAAGCCAAGATCCCAGCGAAAGGCGCGACGAAGAAAGCCGGAGCGACGCCATTGCCCAAAAGCGCAGTCAGTCCCGCGAAAAAGACCGCGCCGTTAAAAACGAGCGCGAAAGCGCCGGCCAAACTCGCTCCCGCGCCGAAGGCGTTAAACGTAAAAGTATCAAACGCGAAAGCATCTCTCAAGCCAGACACTAAAAAAGACGTTAAGTCGTCTGCCCCGATGTCTGCCACTGCGACATCGGCGAAAGCGGGAAAAATGGAAGAGAATGCAAAATCAGCCAAGGCTTCGATCAAGGCTTCGAAGCCAGTGAAAGGCGCAGAACTCGCCGCGGCCGTTCCCGCTCCCGGCCCCGCGCTCACTCGAGCGCCGAAGGTTGCTAAAGGGAAGGGCGTGAAAGCCCCTCGCGCGCCGAAGAATTACGAAGACATGTGCCGCGAGATTGCTTGCGAAAGCTCTTCTACGACGGCCGGTTACTGCCGCCTGCACTACATAAAAAATTGGAAAAAAATTAAACGTAAGGAACTCATCCTTAAAGAGAAAAAATTAAACCAATACATCGAAGAATTGGTTTCGAAATACCCAGACAAATACATCGAAGCAATTAAGCTCGATTTGACCGATGAAAAAGCCTTCTCAAAAGTCATTTACGATCTGGAACTGGACGAGAACGTCGACGAGGCCCCCAACGAAGACGAAGCCGATGAGTCGATTATCGACAACATCAAGCGCGAGTTCGACGACGGCGATACGGATTTCTAATCTAGAATGAGAGCCTTTGAGCAGGCGAATCTAAGTTTTGAAATTCAGATAAAGTAAAAAAAGAGCGGGGTTGGACGATGGTCCGACTCCGCTCTTTTTTTAGGATGGTTCACTCATGATCGTTAGCTCTACCATTAGCTTTAGCCACAGATGCGGAAGGCGAGCTAGTTCCCGTTGCCCGCAGTCTTTTTCTTGAGCGGAGCATTTGACGAACCGATGGGCTGGATATCGTCTTTCGCGGCGGTGCGAGTCGACTGAGTTTCGATACCGGGGGAGCGGTTTACGCCAAGCCGACTTTTCGGACCGAGTTTTTGCATCAGGTAGGCTTCATCTTCTTTAAACTGCTCGCCTTGGTCCTTGGAGAGGTTGCGTTGCTGGCTTAAGATCGCAATATCGTCACAACGCTGGGCCATTTTGCCGTAAATGAGCGTGGCACTCTTCGTTCCCGAGAGCGTGACGATTTCACAACCGTTTTCGCCGCTCGGCGATGGCCGAATAAAACGGTTGTCGACCCGAGCGCCGAGACACGCGGACTTTGCGTCGAGCGCGCTGCTCCTCAGCGTTTCTTGGTCGCCTTCAAAAATATAGGCAGAGCTCGAGCGGTGGTAAGCGTAGACTTCGTCGCCTTCATTCAGTGCTAAGAGTTTTGCCGGAAGATCCACGTGGTTTCCTTCACTCGGCAGTGGAACCGTGATCGTGATCGGAGTGCGATTCTTCGAATCAACGACTAAAAAAACCATGTTATCTGGGTTTTTTTTCGAAGCTTCGTCGAGTGCGGTCGTTGCAATTTTATTGAAAGCTTTGCTCTCTAAGAGCTCTTTGGTGACTTTCCCGGTCCGTGAAGGACACGGGGATGCGTTAGCTGTGGAAGAGAGGGCTCCGATTAACGTGATCAGAGTGAGTGCGACTGAGGATTTCTTGAAATTTCGATTGAGCATGCGCGCCCCTTTTCTTCCTCTAGTGTAGAGGTATCAAAGCGGAATGCGCTACTGTCTAAAAATTGGCGATTCCATGGATGGCTCATTTACTAGTGAAAACTCCGGCAATCACCCATTCCTAGAAGATAACCATCGCCGGACTGAGGGACTAGAGACTTGAAAGCTAAAAGCTTGCAGGTTTTCATGTTTGGCGCGAACTCAAATTTCAAGTAGCGAGATTCCACCGGTGTCTGCACCTCGACCACGAAGGTCGATGGTTGATCTAAACAAGTCGTTTCCGAAACTGTTCTGGCGGATTTGCCGGTATTCGGAAACTCGATTCGCAAAATCGCTGTGGAAAGAGTGAGGGCATTTTTCAGGCACCCATTTTCGGCCGAAGCGCTGGTGGTAAGTCCTAAAAAACAGAGCGTTAAAAAAAGTGCTTTCATGGGTTTTCTAAAAACGATTCGGGTTAAAGGGCTTCGGATCAAAAAGAGGCTTCGCGCCCAGAATTAGATCACCCGCCAACCGAGCAGAACCCATCGCGGACTGGAGGCCGAGCATTTGGTGTCCGGTCGCTAGGAAGAGATTCGAGTACTGTTTCGTGTAACCGATCAAAGGCACCCCGTCGGGAGAGCAAGGACGGAGACCGCGCCAGAGTTCCGAAAACTCAAATTCTTCCGGCACGTTCATAAACGCACGAGCACCTTTAATGATCGAATCGATCCGTCGAGGGCTGATCGAATAATCGTTGTTCACGAGTTCCAGGGTCCCGGCGATGCGGAGGGTTCCGTTCCGCGGAGTGATTGCTACTTTTTTCTCAACCAGCATCAACGGATGTATCGGATTTGGGTTCACAGGCTTCGTGATGAACGAATAACCTTTTCCACCGAGGATCGGCACATTCAGTCCCAGCGCGCGGCCGACGCCGGTCGACCAAGATCCCGCCGCAAACACGTACTCATCGGCGCGGAGGACTCCTTTGGTCGTGCGAATCGAAACGATTTTTCCGTCGCGAGTTTCACAATCGATGAGCTCATGACCGGAGAGGATTTTCGCGCCATGCGCGATCGCACCTTTCGTGAGTGCGCGAACCACTTCGAGGGGCTCCGCATGCGCTTCATCCGGAAAGTATACTCCGCCTACGACAGGACCCGTGAGGGCCGGTTCGAACGCTTTCAATTCCTCGGCGCTCATGCGGCGTCCGGGAACGCCGTGCTCAGAGACGAGATTCATCTCGGTCTGGGCATAATCGAATCCATCCTTCGTATTCGCGGCCATCAGCAGGCCCTTTTTTTCGAAGTGGATGTCGTGGCCGGTTTCTCCGGAGAGCTTAGAATAAGCGGCTAAGCTGTACTGTGAAATCTCAGTCAGAGCAGTGACTGATTTCACCATTTGTTTTTCGTTCATGGCGAAAAGAAAGCGAGTCAGCCAGGAAATCAGAAGCCAGCTCGGGCGGGGTTGAATGTAGAGGGGGCTCTCCGGATCGGTCATCCACTTAATGGATTTCAGGAGCATTCCGGGCATCGGCAGCGGCATTGAAAAGCAGGGTGTGAGCCAACCTGCATTTCCGTAGGAGCAACCAAATCCAGGTTCTCCTTTGTCGATCACGGTCACGCCGACGCCGCGCTTCGCGAGTTCATAAGCCACGGACATTCCGATCACTCCGCCACCGACGATGATGATGTCCGACTTCTTCTGCCCTGAGTTGATATTCATTCGGCACATCCTAAACCCGCATGAGGCACTGAGCAATCACTGCCTTTACGAATGCGTCTTGCGCAACTCGTCATGCCTCGCTTTTTAAAGCGCAGTCGTCGGACCAGGGTGCTCGGGGCCGGGCGCTAGGGGGTAGGATCCGCTTAGGCAAAAGGCGGCGTCGCCAGTGGCACATATAATGAAGCTTACTGAACAAACGAAAATTACCCCGGAGCATCCATGAAAAAGAAAAACCGAAAATCTGCGTCCAAGACAAAAAAATCAGCTCAACCCCAGTCCGCATCATCGGCGGGGAAAGAACGGTCCGATTTAATGTCTCCGCCGCCCGGAGAATCGGGCGATTTCCTCACCACAAACCAGGGAGTGCGACTTTCCGATAACCACAACAGCTTGAAAGCAGGTCCACGTGGTCCCGCACTGCTGGAAGACTTCGTGCTTCGTGAAAAGATCACGCACTTCGATCATGAGCGAATTCCGGAGCGCATCGTACACGCCAGGGGCGCGGGGGCTTTCGGCACTTTCGAGTGTACAAAGAAAATGACGAAATTCACGTCGGCGGGATTTTTAAGCGCAGTAGGAAAAAAGACTCCGGTTCTGACGCGTTTTTCGACCGTAGCGGGAAGCCGTGGTTCTGCAGACACCGCCAGGGACGCTCGGGGATTCGCGGTGAAGTTTTACACCGATGAAGGCAATTACGATTTTGTCGGAAATAATATTCCGGTGTTTTTTATTCAAGACGCGATGAAATTTCCCGACTTGATTCATGCTATAAAGCCGGAACCGCATAACGAAATTCCGCAAGCCGCTAGCGCCCATGATACGTTCTGGGATTTTATTTCGCTGATGCCGGAAAGCATGCACATGATCTTCTGGGTGATGAGCGACCGCGCGATCCCTCGCAGCCTGCGCATGATGGAAGGTTTCGGGGTGCACACATTCAAACTCATTAATGACGAAGGAAAGCCGAGCTTCGTAAAATTTCATTGGAAGCCGCGTCTCGGAGTTCATAGCCTTACATGGGAAGAGTCGATGAACATCATGGGACATGACGGTGATTTTCACCGCCGCGACCTTTGGGAAAATATCGACCAAGGGAATTTTCCGCAGTGGGACTTAGGGCTGCAAATCGTGCCGGAAGAAGACGAATTTAAGTTCGACTTCGATCTCCTTGATCCAACGAAGCTCATTCCTGAGGAATTGGTTCCAGTAGAACTCGTGGGAACAATGACGCTCGATCGAAATCCCGATAACTTTTTTTCAGAGATTGAACAGGCGGCTTTCCATCCTGGCCACTTAGTTCCAGGACTCGATGTCTCGAATGATCCTTTACTTCAGGGTCGTCTTTTCTCGTATACGGACACCCAGCTGATTAGACTCGGTGGACCTAACTTTCATCAGCTTCCTGTGAATCGACCGCTTGCTCCGGTGAATAATCACCAGCGCGATGGATTTGGACAGCAACTGATTCCTTCCGGCCGAGTCGCCTACGAACCGAACTCACTCGGTGGAGGTTGTCCCTTTCACTCACCGGAAAAAATGAAATCCTACGTTCATCACACCGAACGGGTCGATGCTCATAAAGTACGCGCTCGGAGCACGAGTTTCGGTGATCACTTCTCCCAGGCGAGAATGTTTTTTCAAAGCCAAGATCCGATCGAACAAGGGCACATCCGTGATGCGATCAGTTTCGAGCTCTCGAAGGTCGAAACCGAAGCCGTGCGCGAGAGAGTGTTGGGACTGATCTCCCAAGTCGACCGGGATCTCGCGGCGGCGATCTCTGGAAAAGTGGGAGTAGCGGTTCCGAAAGACTTCTCGATTCCGCCGAATCCGGCCGATCCAGAAAACAACATCATTCCTCCGAATCGTTCGCTAGAAATGGCAAAGGAAGATGACGTTTCGATTTCGAAGAAAGCAGTGAAGTCCCCGAAAACATCGCGGGCTCTCAGCATCATTAAAAACGATCCGAAAAATCTGCTGACCCGGAAGTTCGCCTTTTTAGTGGGGGACGGCGTGGATGCGGGTATGGTGACGGCTCTAAAATCCGCGTTAGAAAAGGAAGGCGCGAAGGTGGATCTCGTCGGACCCCGCATGGGCGAGTTTCCGGCAAAGGGAGGCAAAAAGATTAAAGCCGACCAATCCCTCGATATTGTGAGCGCCTTTCTCTATGACGCTGTCTTTATCCCGGGGGGGGCAAGTGGGAACGCCCTAGCCGCGAGCGGTCCGGCAATCCGATTCGTTGCCCAAGCTTATAAGCAGTGCAAGTCAATCGGAGCCGGTGGAGAAGGGAATGCCGTGGTCGAGGCCGCCCTTCGTCCTTTCTTGAAAGGCGGCGCCAAACCTTGGACGGACGTGGGTGTGAACTCGGCTGGAGCGAAGACTTTCGTAGAAGCTTCTAAACCATTCCGTGATTGGGCCCGGGAAGCGTCTACGAAAAATATGCCGGTCTAGACCTGGGAGATTTCGAACAGCGAGGAACTAGTAGCGGACCTCTTTTCCTGCAACAATGGAAAAGAGGTCCGCATGTTTAAAAGCTCCGCCCTGGTCGCAGGAATTTTAGGTTTGGTTATGACGTCATTTCCCCTCGCCATCGCCGGTGATGATCCTACTTCGGTGCCTCGCGTGCCTGCGGAAAGGTGCAGGCTTTTTTTCAAATCCCTTCAAAAATACACGGACGATGAATTGGCGCTTCTGCCCTACGTTCGAAAAAGTCTGACGCAGATTTACGCGGTCTTGAATGCCCCTGGCCTGATGGACCTGTCTCGAGTGGAAAATTTGGTGAAGGCCGACACGCGAGGGTTTTCCTACCAACTCGAAGGAATCGCAAAAGCTCTGCACTCCGTCGACGCCGTTTACTACGAGACGATGCGAGACATGGGTAAGGTGCTCGAGAACTCGATTGGAGACTATGTGTTTGAGACGGAGATGTTAGAAGCGCTCCGAGAAGATTCGGCGCTTAAAGCGGCGATGACCCCTCGGATTGAGGCTCTCTTCCAAGGTCGAATTTTATCTCAGCGCGCGCGGTTAAACCAAAATCTCGAGCGGTTTGGATGGATCGGGGAAAATAAAGTTTATGGACGCATGATGGACGTCGTACAGAATTCAGAATCGATCGAGAAAAAAAGTACTTTGAAAAAGAAGATCCTGCAGTCCATGGCGGACGACTTAAGGAAGACCCACGCCGATGTGATGAGCGGAAAGCTGGATCCTACTAAAATCGAAGAAGGAATCCACAAGCTCCGCCGGGAAGTGCGTTCGATTCCGATTCTGATCATGAGCTTTCCCGGGATGTTTTACCTCGACGAGACCATCAAAGTGAAGAAGGTCACGATCTCGGACGAAGATTTGAAAAGTAAGTTCATTCCCGATGAATCCGATCTCTTAAAGCGGGCCGTGGGAATTTCGAAAGATGGCTTTTACTACATCGGGAGTCTAGTGCGGCGACTGGGAAAGATGAAATCGAGTACCGGAATTAAGGAATACGTTCACTCCGCCTTGGAAGAAGCGGTGGCCGAAGATGATTCACTGAAGCGCGAGGCTGAGCCGCTGCTTGGTTTGGTTTCGCCGACGGGGAGTGCGTCTCGAGCGGAATTTGAAAAAACACGTGCGGAAGCGAAAGCCCTTTTTAATGACTTGCAAGAGTCGAAGATTTTCTTGCAGCTGGCGACGCAGTTTGAAGCAGCGAAAGAGGAGTTTTAAGGTTGGGCTTGTAAGGGGATCGGCGCGTTTGGCGACGGAAACTCTGTTTATGAACCAGCCCTTGGCCTTTGGTACATGGGGGGCATTATTTGTTTTGCGGGGTTCGGCGTTTAAAGAGCGAGGTGGGTGTTCACGGTGTGCGGGTCCCGACCATTCGTTCGACGGAGACGGGCTCTACCTGTCTTCCTGGGTTAGGTCAGTGGTGGCATGGCATTCGCTATAGGGAGGGCAAAGGTAAATGATTTATGAAAAAAACTTTGATGCTTTTCCTCGCTCTGAGTTCGTTCTCCGCTTACGCAGCTGGGGAGGAAGTTTTCGTTCCACTCTCAGATGGCCATTTCATCATGGCTCGTTCAAATATGGACGGGTACTGCCGCGATCGTACGGGTAAATTTGAAGACCGAAAAATGATGGCTCTGGACTGGTCGACGAAAAAAGTCGACGTGGAGGGCGAGACCTTAGAACTCTATAAGCATGAGACCGGAGCGGCGAATATCCTTCATCGCCGTAACCAGTTCGGCAAACACCGCATGATCGCCATCGTAGATGAAATTACGTGCGGTTACGAAGCGGAATAATTCGTAGACCGAGTCTGGGCGACAGGTTTATTATTCTAACCTCAATGAATCTGTCCGCCGCCTTCACCGTCTTCGTCGTCATCGGTGGAGTATTTCTTCCCGTCTTTACCGGTCATGAAATTGTCTTTGGTTTCTTCTTCGTATTCTTCTTCTTCGGCATGAGTGAGCGGGTCGTTTTTCGTAAGCCAGTCATCCGCCAACTCATCCAGCGTCGGATTTGACCGATCAACGAAAAGCCAAACGCGTTTTCCTTCGAAATCGACCTTCGTCCACTCCAGTGGAATTTCATCGAAGTCACCGAGTGCGGTGGAGGTGAGCTTTTCGAGGGTCGCCGGTTCGGTTGGATCGAGCAGTCTAGCAAACACGCTTCCCACGCCGTCCATGCAGAGGTTTAAGAGGTCAGTCGCCGTCGGGCTCGATGCTTTCGGATCGAAGTCTACTGAAGCGTGTACGGTGGTTGCGGCCATTACGCCTTCACTCACGAGCGATACCGCCAGCACGATTTCGTCAGCGAAAATGGTTCCGCGAACTTCGAAGTGATTTTTCACTTTTTGCAGACTTGCCAAAGCGGCTAAGCCTTCATCGAAATTGGTTGCGTAGACTTCTCGAACACCACGGGTGTAATCCACCGGGAGTTCAGAAGACTTAGAGAGGCGAGTGGTGAGTTTGCGGGAGTTTTTACGGCTTTCCATGACTTAAATGATTCCTTGGGGGAGGCGGTCGAGCTTCGGAAGCTCCGCGAGTTTAACTTTCAGAACCAGATCTCGGCCGTTCCGCCGAACTTTCAAGGTCAGGATTTCGCCGGGTTTCTTTTTGTAGATCTCCCTTTCGACTTCCGCATTTTCCCGAACTTCATTTCCTTCCGCGGAGGTGATGATGTCGCCGATTCGAAGGCCGGCTGTTTCACCGGGAGCGTCCGCGACTAGGTTTGCGAGTAAAATCCCATGGTCGATCGGAAGGTCATAGTAGGCTTGCAAAGGACCCGAAATCGGCTGACCGAGAATGCCAAGCCAAGGGCGAGGGACGCGCCCGAATTTTTTTAAATCCTCGATGACTGCTTTCGCTTCGTTAATAGGGATTGCGAAACCGAGACCCGCACTCTGGCCGATCTTAGAAAAAATAACGGTATTGATTCCGATCACTTCGCCTTTCATGTTGAAAAGCGGACCGCCGGAATTCCCGGGGTTAATCGATGCATCCGTTTGGAGAAAGTTATCGAGAGGGCCGATGCCGATCGTTCGGTTTTTTGCGGAAATAATCCCGGTGGTGACGGAGTGCCCGAGGCCAAATGGGTTTCCAACCGCGAATACCGGCTCCGCGATGCGAGTTTTGCTCGAGTCGCCTAAGGTCACGATGTGGAGATTCGGTGGAACGGCGCCGGTTTTATCGTCCCGAATTCTGAGCAGCGCCAAATCGAGTTTATCGTCGCGACCGATGATGCGGGCTTTGTAAGATTTACGGTCAAGGAGCGTCACGATGACTTCATCCGCTTCGGCGATCACATGGTTATTCGTGATCACATAACCGTCTTTTGAAAAGATAAAACCGGAACCCATCGAGGTTTGCGGTTGTTCTTTCGGGACGCCCCAGAGTTGGAGGTACTGGTCCATTCCGTAGGTCATCACGTGGTTCAGTTTGGTCGAACTAATGTTTGCGACACCCGGAAGGATTTTTTCGACTAGGTCGGGGAGTTCGCTCGAGGTGATTCCCGCTGCTTTCGCGGTCGAGAGCCATCCGAGTCCAAAGATTCCCAGAAGCACGATCAACCACAGGAGAAGGGGGCTACGACTTTCGGTTTGTGAAACGGTTCGAGGCATAGGAACGCAGGTTTACTGGGAATCGCGCCATTTTGCTAGGGGCGAGGAGGGTTTGCCCCTCGCGGACAAGCGCCAGGAAGAGATGCTTCGCGTTATTTCTAGCTCGGGGGTCGAAACGATCCTCATGAGCGAACTTTCTGATGGAAACTCTCGCCCCGGGGTGCAAATTTAGCTCACCGATCCGTTCTTACCATCAGTCGCCTAGGTTCATCCCTGCGGTCCGTCCCTCAGATCCATCCCTTAAAGGAGATTCCTTTCATGAGCACCCCTCTTTCCCGTGAAGTCGTCATCGTTTCTATTGCGCGCACTCCTCAGGGCGCCTTTCAAGGCAGTCTCGCGTCGCTCTCCGCGCCGAAACTCGGAGCCATCGCGATTAAAGCCGCGCTCGAGCGCGCAGGGATCGATGGTGCGAAAGTGGATGAAGTTTACCTGGGGAACGTTCTTCAAGCCGGCATCGGACAGGCCCCCGCTCGCCAAGCAGCGATCTTCGCAGGCATTCCGAATGCCGTCCCTGCAACCACCATCAATAAGGTTTGTGGCTCCGGAATGAAGGCGATCATGCTCGGCGTCCAGTCGATCCTGACCGGTGACAACGAGGTGGTGGTTGCGGGCGGAATGGAGTCGATGTCGAACGTCCCTTACTACCTCCCGAATGCCCGCACCGGACTTCGCATGGGCAATGCGCCCTTCATCGACGGGATGATCCACGACGGCCTATGGGATCCATATAATAATCAGCACATGGGGACGTGCGGAGAACTCTGTGCGAAAGAAAAAGGTTTCACGCGCGAGATGCAAGACGGCTACGCGATCGAATCTTTTAAGCGCGCAAATGCGGCTTGGAAAGACGGCAAATTTAAGGACGAAGTCACCCCCGTCGAACTCGTCGGTAAAAAAGGGGACAAGGTCTTAGTCGAAATCGATGAAGGCCCTTCGAAAGTAAATTACGAAAAAATCCCGGGACTGAAGCCGGTATTCGACAAGCTCGGCAGCGTCACTGCCGCAAACGCTTCTTCGATTAATGATGGTGCAGCGGCGGTGGTGCTCATGAGTGCCGACAAAGCAAAAGCGCTGGGCGTGAAACCGTTGGCGCGGATCGTCTCCTACGCCGGGGTGGCTCAAGATCCAGTGTGGTTCACCACCGCTCCGGCGGAAGGCATGCGCCGGGCGATGGAAAAAGCGGGATGGAAACTCGGCGATGTCGATCTCTTCGAAGTCTCGGAAGCGTTCGCTGTCGTTCCGCTCGCCGTCGCAAAAGACCTCGGCGTGAGCATGGATAAAATGAATATTTACGGCGGCGGAATTTCCGTCGGACATCCGCTGGGCGCCACGGGCGCAAGGTTAGTGACGACACTCGTGAACGCTTTGAAAAACACTGGTAAGAAAAAGGGCGTCGCGGGAGTCTGCATCGGTGGCGGGGAAGCCACGGCGATTTGTTTGGAGATCCTCTAATGCCGTCGAAGGCGTTAGCCTGGGATTGGAAAGTCGTTCGGGATGCAGCGGAAGCCGTAAAAGATATCCCGGATGGCGCAACCATCGCGATGGGAGGTTTCGGACTCTGCGGAATTCCGGAAAATTCCGTAATGGCGATCCGGGCGACCGGAGTCCGAGGACTGACGATCTACTCGAATAATGCAGGGGTGGACGGTTTCGGAATTGGACTCCTTCTCGAAACCAAACAAGTGAAGAAAATGGTTTCGAGCTACGTCGGTGAGAATAAACTCTTCGAGCAGCAACTTTTATCGGGCGA
Organism: Oligoflexia bacterium; assembly: GCA_014376785.1. Lineage (GTDB taxonomy): Bacteria > Bdellovibrionota > UBA1018 > UBA1018 > UBA1018 > JACMQW01. The sequence continues at coordinate 25,222 of JACMQW010000097.1, read as the reverse complement.
GCTCGAAGTAGAACTCTTACCACAGGGAACGCTCGCGGAAAGAATGCGCGCTGGGGGGGCGGGGATTCCTGCTTTCTTCACCGCGGCCGGTGCGGGCACGCTCGTATCGCGGGGTAAGGAAGTTCGCGAATTCGGGGGTCGAAAGTACGTCCTCGAAGCCGGAATCGTCGCCGATTTCGCGATCGTGAAAGCCTGGAAGGGCGACACGATGGGTAACCTCGTATTTCGGAAAGCCGCAAGGAACTTTAATCCGCTGGCTGCGATGGCGGGGAAAATCACGATCGCAGAAGTCGAAGAGTTGGTGCCCGTGGGTTCGATCGACCCGGACCAAGTTCACCTTCCCGGAATTTATGTGAAACGAATTTTCCAAGGCAAGGGTTATGAAAAGCGGATTGAGAAACGCACGGTGACGGCTCAGTTAGATGCCGGAGGTAAAATCTAATGCTCTCTCGTGAACAAATCGCTCAGCGCATTTCTCGTGAACTCAAAGACGGCTATTACGTGAACCTCGGCATCGGGATTCCTACTCTAGTCGCAAACTACATTCCGGCTGATATGCGCGTGGTTCTCCAATCGGAGAACGGCATTCTCGGCCTAGGTCCTTATCCAACCGAATCCGAAGTAGATCCCGATCTCATTAATGCTGGAAAAGAAACAGTCACGGTGCTGCCCGGGTCTTCCTATTTCTCGAGCGCGGAATCATTTGCGATGATTCGGGCCGGAAAAGTCGACCTCACCGTGCTTGGCGCGATGGAAGTCTCAGAAAACGGTGACCTTGCGAATTGGATGATTCCAGGAAAAATGGTGAAGGGGATGGGCGGCGCGATGGACCTCGTCGCAGGTTCTCCAAACGTGATCGTGGCCATGCAACACGTCTCGAAAGACGGTGCATCGAAGCTCCTGCCTAAATGCAGTCTCCCTCTCACGGGCGAAAAGGTCGTGAAGCGAATCGTGACTGAACTCGCGGTGATCGATGTGACCGAGGCAGGATTCGTCCTGCGCGAGCGCGCTCCCGGCGTCTCGACCGAGGAGATCGTAAAAGCGACGGCTGCAAAGCTCACCGTACCGAATGATGTGCCCGAGATGACATTTTAAAGAGTCGAAAGGTTGAACGGTTGGTTATTTTTTCCCGACCACCGAACGAAGAAGGTCTCTGCGGTCGACCACCACGTGGACTTGCTGTCCGACGCGCAATCGTTGTTGCTTGCGAATCGAAAGCAGAGATTTCTTTAATTTCACCAGCGTCCCGTCCGTCATTTTTAATACCATACTGCTGCGGTCGAAAGACTCGACTCGTCCATTCACCGGTGCGGTGACCGCGGCACTCACTGAAACGCTCGTCAGCGCCAGGATTCCCAAAGCGAAACCAGCAGCGAAGAAACGAAATAGATGGATCATGGGTGTGCCTCTGGGGACGTTCTCGGATCGTGAAACGAGCGTATCGCGACGAACGAGTGACTGCCAACCGATTCGCTTTAAAAACCGGGGTCAAGACCCTAAACCTCTGCGCGTGGAAAGAAATGCGTGGTCAAGAAGTTGACGACTCTCTGACCACTGAGTGGAAAAAATTTAGGCAGCGCTTCGTGACGGCCATTTGGTTTGAGAAGAAATATTTTTCCCAGGGCCGTGTCGTGAGCGACTCTCCTGAAAAGCAAACAATTACTCGTAAACTCAAGGGGTTTTCGAATCGCTCCGATCTGCAGACATGTTGTTCAAGCACGATTTTTTCTTCTCGGTAAATAAAAGCAGTGTAGAAATGTTACTCCTTCCGCTTTTAGTCTGGGGAGTGAGTTCTCAGTTCGCGAGCGCGGGAGAGGCAACTTCGCCCGACTCGTTGCCCGAGTCCATACCTGCTTCGCTTTCCGAGTCGCACGCGGTTTTCGGGGGACGTACTTCGGTCTCTTATGGGTTGGCTCCGGTTGACCCTACTTTTGAAAGTTTACCGCCGACTGCAGTCGGTCCCCAGCAAACCACCGATTGGGTTGGGTTTTCGGGGATGTTGTCGACGATGTTGTTTGGAAAAGACCGTTCGATTCTGGAAACCCGCGCCGGCATGACGGATTTATTGGAAGGCGAGTCAGACCTCTACTGGGGCGGATTTCGAGTTTTCAGTTCGAAACCTGCTTTTATCGATGGCAGCTATCAAATCAGCGCCGGTCTTCCTTCGCTCTCCATGAGGATTCCGCTTTTTGGAGTTCCGGTCGGACCGGTTACCGTTCGCATTGATGCGGGAATCGCTGCAGAAGCAGCCGTCACGGCAAAATTAACCCCGTTGATTGCCGTTCCGATTCAGTTCACTTCCGTTCGTGCCGAGATGAATCCGCATGTCGATGCCATTGGTTTTGTCGAAGGCTACGCAAAGTGGATCGCGGTTCGCGCAGGAGTGGGGGGATCCCTGAATCTGGTCAGCGCAAATGCCAGTGTTTCGGGCGTGCTGAGTTTCGGGGCGAAAGCCGCAACGTTCGCCTACCAGGGATTTATCGGAATGCTTGCGGCTAAAATCTACGGATTTGCCGACTATTTTAATCCTTTTGGTTGGAAGTGGAAGCGCGCTTGGCAGGGTAATTTCGCCGAGTGGCCAGGCAAATGCTATTCATTTGGTCCCGTGGGTGGAAGTGATCCATGCGCTTCTTTCAAACCATGAAAACGTTCAGAGTTTTCAGCACGTTTGCTTTTTTCACCGGTTTCTTAACCGTGAGTTTTTCCTCATCGATCGGAACCGAGACGTTCGGGTCAGCGGCGGAGCGGTCTCCGGCGTCCACCCAGCCTTTAGCCGAATCAGTGCGGGCTCCCTTTGCAAATGCGAAAAGTCCGCTTGTCACGCAGGTTCCGCGCTCCTCTCTTTGGCCCTCCCCGAGCGAACGTTGGCTCTTTCGATTTGAGCGGATTATTTCGGCTGAATATCAATCGAAGTCATGGCTTGCGATGAAGCTCGGTGGGCGGGTGGCGTTAGAGTCGGCCGGCACTCATGGGGAAAATCACTTTTACCAGATGACGGCCGAGACGGACCGCTTGGAAATGGAAGGAACACCAAAGAATGAGCGAAGATCCTTTCCGCCCATTCGTTTAGAAATCGATCGGGCGGGGAAGCTTCGGGAGATGCGGTGGCTGAGCAGCAAGGCGCCCACCAGCGAAGACTCCGATTTCATGAAGGACCTCGCTTCGCAGTGGCTTTTTTTCGAGCCCACTTCACGCTTAGGTGTAGCCGAAGTGGAGTGGACTGAAAACGCGGTGGATTCAGAGATGCGTTCGATCTCGAAGCGGATGAAACGCTACCGAGACCGCCCGGAGATTTCGAAACTGGATTCGACTCATGAATGGATCGCAAGAAGTCATGGGAATCCTGGTAGCAGTGAAAGTGGCTACCGAGTGGAGCGCATCGAAGGGGTCGAGAATTTCTCGATTCCTTCCGCGAATGGAAGTTTTGATCAAAAAACGTCTTACCGTTGGCTGTGGACAGGAACCGAAAAAGTCGCGGTGCTCGCTCAGGCAGAGATCGTGGGCGATGCGCTTACCGTGAGCGGTGTGGAGGGCGCGGAAGCAAAACCGGCACCACGCGTGGACCTTGCCGTTTTTGCGAAAGAATGGGCGTCGATCGGAAAGCTCGCACCTGCAGATCGGCTTCGCTATTTCCAACTCGTGAAGCGCGCGATGGATGGCGGACAAAACGAGATCGTCTCCGTCTTGGTAAAAGCTCTCTCCGGCAAGCTCGCAGGCAGCATGGAATGGAGGACTTCGATCGGCGCGTTGGCTGCGTCCGATAATCCGTTGGCAGCGAGCGCTTTGGTTGCTCTCTATCAAGAAGAAAGACGGGGAAGTGCTGAAAAAATTTCAATCCTCGCGGGTCTTACATCTGGAGAAGGGCAGCCCGCTCCGGAATGGAAAAAAATCTTGGAGGCTGAAATATCGGCTCCGGTTGATTCGGCATCTCCGAATGATTCTGTCCGAGAAGCGTCTCTCTTTGCTCTCGGAAGCACGATTCGAAAAGAGCTCGAACCTGCTAGACGTCAGGCACTCGAGGATTTGCTTTGGAAAGAAATTAAAGAAACCAAAACGGAAGTCGGCGCTCTCTCACTTTTAGAGGCGATCGGAAATTCAGGGAGCGCAGAGTACCTTCCGTTTGTGAAAGAGCAGTTCTTTTCCGCCGATGCGAAAGTTCGCGCGAAAGCTGTGTCAGCAGTTCGGTTTTTCACAAATGATGTGGCTCGTTCGATTATTGAGCCCGCTCGCAGAGATCCTTCTCCGATCGTGCGCAAAGCGGCCGAGTGGTCAGGACGCTTTCAATCCAATCTCGCAGCAAATTAAGTTACGGCGTTCGCGCTTCGTTGGTTGCTGGAGAGGAGCCTCTCCAAAATCAATTCTCCTCAGTCACTGATCTCGAATGAATGGCGTGAATGAGCCTAGCTCTTTTGCTCGTGATTGCTCGTGTCAGCGACTCGATTCACTGTCTCTTCAATTCCTCGCGAGACAGTCGCGCGCCATTTTCCGTAGTGTCAGGATTCTGACAGCAATGATTAAAAATAACGCATATTGTTAAAAAATACTCAGCCATGTCGTTGAATCTTCTCATTTCTTAAGATGGTGGAGTAATTTAGTCGGTCTGACGATCTGAGTATCAAGCGGCAGATCTTAGTGTCTCTTCAGGACTCGAATTCAGAGGTCTGACGTATTCCCGCTCAACGCATCGACCAGGCAGAGCCTGGTCGTATTTCAGGAAGGATCCAGGGCTATGTACGTATCTCCAACCCAGAATTCCAAGTCTCTACGAAACGCAATCATCGGCGTTTCTTCTCTTCTTGCTCTCGCCCTCACGGGCTGTGGAGCCGGATCGAAAGTCGTGAACAACGTGACTTTCGGAAACACCGTCCAAAACGGTGACCTCTATGCATCGATGGATGCAACCTTGGCTCCGAACGGACTGATCTTACCGGCCGTTACCCTGCCACTTTTCAATCCGAAAAATCCCTCACAAGTTTTAGGATCCATCGAAACGAATGGACTCCACATCATCGTGAACGTGAATGCGACTGCCGCTTTGAAACTACCTGGATTAGTCGATGGGACGAAACTTCCTGGAGGATCGCTTCTTCCGCTCGCCTTGCCCGTCGGCTTAACTCCGATTGGTATTCCAGCCTTCAATTCGAACTCGGTGGTTTACGTCGCAGTGAGCGGCAGTCAGGTCATGCTCGGTGTGGCTGTTTCGATTGCGAAGCAAGATTCGTTGAAGCTCCCAATCAGCATCTTCCTTCCTTTCACGATCAGTTCCCAAATCACGGGCACGGCAGGATTCTACCTTGGAGAAAAACAAGGCGTAGCTGTATTCGCGATGAAAGAAGCGACTCCTTCGGTCCTTGCAGCGGCCGCTGGCTCACCTGAGTCGATGTCCATGTCTTCGATTTCTTCCCTCGCCGCTTCGAAATCCGTTTCTCTGCGCCAGTCTAGCCCAGGAATTTCCTCCGGCCGGATCAGCGTGACCAGCGAAGCGATTTCGAAATCCGATGTGAAGCGCTTGGACAAGACCTTCAAAGGTCTTCGTTCTGTAAACATCGATTAAAAATATCGATTCATTCGTACGATTCTTCTCAGTTCATCGCTAGAGATCATCGTTAAAAACCAGAGGCGAATCCAATCAATGGGTTCGCCTCTGGCATTTTAGATTTGAGGAAGCCGCGGGGGCTCTATTGAAGGGGTGCTTCTCGATAAATCGACTTCAACATCCCATAATCGGTGCGATCTATGCTCGGAAGTTCGGTCACTCGCCAGACGAATTCCGGGTGAGCTTCCGAAAGCCATTTGCCTCCGACGATTTCGCCTTTTTCATCGAGTTCCAGCGTGTATTGAAACGACTCCTTCTCGGTATCCAAGTTATAGAAACCGTAAGGCTCGATCTGCGCTGCACGCTTGCGGACGAATTCTACCGTGGTCGAAACCGTGAGAAATTCTTCGCCTTCTTTTTTTCGAATGTCGGACTGGTAACCCACAATGGGGCGGTAGTTTACGTTTTTCGACGGATCTAGATCCGCAATAAACGGTTTTCCGGCTTTCCCGATCATATTGGCAAGGAGGATGTGAAAACTTGCAGGGTCGATTCGTTTGCAAGCGGTATCGAGGATTCCGTGGCATCTCGACCCGACCTTGGCGAGCTTCACTTTATTCGGAACTTTTGCGCCGTAGTAATAGGCCAGCAGCGCTTTCACATCGGATGATCCTAGCGTGATTTTAGCGGTGACTTTCGGCGGGATTCGGAATGAATAGTCTGAGACCGAGTCGGGTTCGGCGAGGGTGGTTGCGGCTACTGCCCATCCGAAATTCATTTTTTCATCAAATTCTGCGGGTGTTTCTTTCTTTAAAGCAGCGCGAATTTCGCCGGTTAGAGGAAAGCGGGAATAACCGCGGATCAAGTCGAAGATTTCTACAGGAGACAGGAGTTCGATTTTAGGTCCACGAGCTTCCGGGGGCAGGGATCCGAGCGAAGTGAGTGAGGGGGTAAGCTGTTTGGAGCGATCGCAGAGCTCGAGGTCTTCTCGTTTGTATCGATCGAGTGGTCCACCGGTGACGCTACTCCAAGGAGCATCGGCCCAAGGGAAGTGTTTCGGATCGAGTTTCCCGGCCTCTTCTAAATGACTGAGGTTTCGATCAAGCGTCATTTGCCAATCGAGTGAGAGGCGGTCGCTCGGAGAAAGTTTTGCTAGGGCGCCGTAGCTCAGCGCTGCGAACACACTCAGGAGACACACCTTGAACGTTGCGGTTTTCTTCTTCTTTTTCATGGGGTCTCCTTTCTATCGAGTGCGGCTTTTCGTTTCTCCTCTCGACCGCGGACTTTTTTAAAGGTCCGCGGTCAGTTGGAGTTTGAGAGGGATGAGAGGATTAGGATTAGGATCAGGGTCGGGAACCCAGAGGAAGTTCGGATCAGTGAGAAGGGACTGCGCCGAATTCTTTGTATTCGACATCGGCAGTCTCGGATCCGGTGAGCTCGTAGGCAGATCCGACCAGTTCGATCATGTAGCCGGTGCGTTGATCCATCGGGATCGGGGAGCGGATCATGTACACCGTCGTGTAACCGACGTAGCGCCATCCGGCCGATCCATTCACAGAAGGTGGAACAATGATCTTCGCGCCATTTAGGGCATGTTTCGTCACCGTGATCGTGGATTCATTCGGCTGTTTCGAAATTTGGATGTAGTTCTTCACGAAGTTCAGTTGGATGGCTTGGAGCTGACCTTTCAGCTGATTCAAGACCGAAGCGACCGAACCAGCGGTACAAAGATCGATTCCGGCATGTCCGCCGATGGAGGATCCAGCTGCGCGGTAGCGCGTTCCGTTCTTACTCACTTCGCCGAAGCACGTAGCGCCGTTTCCGACGACTGGAAAGAAGTGGACGGTGCTTGCGAGGGCGGCGCCTTTTGCATTCCGAATGTTATTCAGAAGGGCCGGGTCGATGACCGATGAGTTCGGGCAAGGAGTGTTCGTGCCTGGATAATAGACTTGGGCAGGATTTGCACATCCGCCGGCTTGGCCGTCTGGAATGTAGGAAGTGTCATCGCCGTTTCCGATCACGACCACCGCGAGTGCAGCGTCTGGTCTGAGAAACTGGTTTTGAGTGTCAGACAGGGCTAAGAAATTTCCGATGTTGCGAAGGCCTGGTTCCATTCCGTTCGACTGAGCAGAGACGACGGGAGTTTGGTAATCTTCCGGGCGGCTGTAGTTTGAAAGCGGGATAGAGGAAGTGCGGGGTGCTCCCGGATACGGCTCTACCCACTGCGGGTAGTTTGCGTCAAATTTCGATGCAGCGATGCGGCCTAAGGTTGGAGCGCCGATCAGGGGCATCGTGGTGACTCGGAAATCCCAGCCCTGGTTGTTCAGGGAAACGAGGAAGTTTTGGATGGAGTTCCGAAGCTGGCTTTCGATTTCCAGCGTGGAGCCAGAGTTATCGACGGCAAGCACGATATCGATCTTAGGGGCGATGGTGGTCGATCCGGCAGCGCCGCTGCTTTCTTGGGACTGGATCACATCGAAAGACTGTTTTCCGCAGCTCGAAAGCGCCGCGATTACAGTCATCAGTAAGGCTGTCTTTTTCAGGGTAGGGAACATCATAAGCTTTTCTCCTCTTCACATCTCTCACGCTTGATAAAGCAAGCGGGGTGCCAGGAGGGGAAAAACGCGGTGTTTTGAAAAAGCTTAAGTTTCAATGGGTTGGAGACTTTTTTGGCAGGCTGGAATCAGCCCTGGGGGTTAGGATGATTAGGGGGAAGTCGGGTGTAAAAACTTTGGTCACTGACCGGAGGCGTTTCCGCCGACTTCCCGCTCGATCCTACCTTTAGTCCTGTCGGCCGGTGATTTCAGAGACTTTTTCGCCGTCTAATCCCATTTTGAGGGAGAAGATTCGCACGGATGTTTGAATGCTATCCCCATCGATTTTCGACTTTTGAAATTTAGCGGTGTAGACCGAGCAGCCGCATTTCGAACGGTAAGCCAATCCTGCGCTGTTGTCTTCGATGGAGCGCAGTTCATATCCGTCCGCTACCAACTGTCGCTCGAGATCCGTGAGAAGGGGAGAATCCGACACCGAGCGGATACTCTCCGAGGATGCGAATGCCGTGGAACTCATCAGGGCCAGCAGAATAAGGATCATTTTTTTCATTCGAAAGTTCTCCTGCGGGCCTTAGAGCAGGGATCGTGCCGGCGGAGTTTCCGTTTCGACGGAGTTCGCGGCGGGGAAGTGATTAGGAGTTTTCATGCCGACTAAGTTTCAGACGGTTCTGAGTTTTAAAGGATGCGGGGGATCGAACGGTTAGCGGGCTGATGGTGAGGAATGGTTCAGCGACGGGCGAGGCCCGCGGGTTGTTCGGCAGTTCAACGGTGAGTTCGATCGGTCGGCCGTGCATGGGTGAGTTCAATCAGGCAGTAGTTCAATCAGGCAGTAGTTCGATGGTTCAATCGCGTGAGAAACACCAATCCTCTTCCTCGAAAAACGGATTTTTTTAATTGCTCCATCCGAATTTGCTTGGGAGTTTTTTCGATCCGGAGGGCTAGAAGAGTGGGTCGCATGGGTGAACTCTCTTCTCATCGCTGCCGTTGCTCTCCTTGTCTCGATCTAAAAAAATTAGGCCGTTTAAATCAAAAAACAGCAAATGCGGGATGGCGGCCGCCCTGGTGGGAGAAATTCATTCTAAAAAACGGGTGTATATCTTTCTCACTCCATTTTATTTTGGGTGGAGTGGCTATTAAGAGGTGTAAAATGATCGGGCACGAGAAACTCCACGAAGAAACAGTGATGGCCGCAAAGCGCGAGAAAACCTCAACGCTCGAGCTTTTGAATTTTCTTTTGCAAGTCGAGGATCGTCGCACCTTTGCGGTGGTTGGATATGATTCGATGTTTACCTATGTCCGAGACGGGCTTGGGTATTCCAGCGCGCAGGCTTCGGAGCGCGTGGCGGCGATGCGCCTGTTGCGGAAAGTGCCCGAAGTTGCGGATGGTTTAAAAGACGGCTCGCATACTTTAACGTCAGTTGCGAAGCTTGCATCTCATGTGCGGCGTGAAAACCTGGATAGAGTTGCCGCGACTTCGCTCGTGCTCGAGACCGCAAACCAAACGACCGAATCCTTAGAGAAATATTTGCTCGGAATGGCTCAGGTCGAACCTCCGAAAGTGGAGAGATCGAAAATCATTTCGGCCGAGCTCACTCGACTAACGATCGATGTCGAAGAAGAATTTATGAACCTCGTGAAACGCGTACGGGAGCTTCGAGGAAATCCGGCTCTCCCACTTTCCGAAGTCTTTCGACACGCGATGAAAGAAGAGATCAGGAAGCGTGAGCCGAAAGCACCGAGAGAAATGAAGGCAGGACAAGTGAAAGACGACGCAAACGAAACGGTCGCGGAAGACGAAGTTCGGCTACCTGAATCAGAACTGAAACAGTCAGGTGGTTCTGGAGTCGAATTCCAATCATTGAAACGCAGTCGCTACATCTCGATGCGAGACCGCGCGAAGACGCATTCCCGCGCGAACGGAGAATGCGAATACTTTCATCCACAAACCGGAAAACGCTGCGGATCTGGCTTCGGATTACAAATGGAACACGTGGTTCCTTTTGCGAAGGGTGGCGTGAACACAGCTGAAAATCTCCGAGCGTATTGTCCTGCGCACAATCAACTGAGTGCCGTCGTTGAATATGGGACGGAAAAGATGCAAGGTTTTCATAGACTGAAAAAATCTCCCACCTCAGTTCCGATCCGAGCAAGAATAGCGGGGGGAGAAGCTTGAGATGGAAGATGAAGCATTCGAAGGCACGTTGGTTTTAGAGAAGCTTGCTGAGATTGGGAAATTCGAGGATTTTTTCGATGCGGTTGATTCCGATGATTTTGCGAAAGCAAAGGCGCTGATGAAACTCGCGAAGGTGGACTCTGAAACGATTTCGATCGTGCTGATGAAAATGGCCTCGCCAGCGGGGGAGGATGATTGAATGACTCCCTTGAGCCCGATCATTCGAAAAGCAAAGCCGACAGAGTTTGATTCCATTTACCTAATGGGCATCGATGTTTGGTCAGAAGGCAGTTCTGAAACTGAATATTTAGAAGGATGCCGTGCTTCGGTGAAATACCGAAAGGGAACTTGGTATGTTCTAGAGGATGAATCGCGGCTGCTGAGTTCGTTGATTGTCTATCGATTCGAACCCGGAGTTGTTGGAATGGGGTCTATTGCAACTCCGGTCGTGGAGCGTTGCCGCGGTCATGCGACGAGACTCATTTCCGAAGTATTGAAAATGTTAGAGGCTGAAACCGAGGAAGTTCAAATATTTCTCTATTCAGACATTCGGCCAGAGTTTTACGAAAAATTTGGATTTTCACGACTTCCGGAAGCAGCTCAACGGTATCAAACGACCGTATGCATGATCAAATCTCATGGACGTTCGGTTTTTCTCGCTGCCAGTCAGACCCCTGAGTATTTCTAACTTTATCCATCCGGGAAATACCCGCCCATTTTTTCGGATCGTCTAGAGCGCGCGCCTCGTCGCCCCAGTTCCTCAACGAGGAACTAAAATGATTCCCGCAACCATGATGCTCGCAAGCAACAACAGCGCGACTCCGATGGGGTAAAGCTTCGACTTCATGCGTCTCTTCCTAGGGACCAATCCAGGATTTTATTCTGATTCAGCAAGGGATAGACCAACCGTCGAAACTCTGGCGTCGCCCACCGCCGAGTTCGCGTCAGAATTCCCAAAAAAATTAGGCCAGACTGTCACCGATGGGACGATTCGGCACCGATTGGTCGCTAGAGTTTCCGGTCTTACGCATTCTGCTTGGTCCGCGGGAAAACCGTCGCTAGAATCAGGAGATATGGAAAATCGGGGAACGTTTCAGGGTCAGACGCAGCCGGAGTGGTTTATCGCGATCGGGGAAAAATCGGTGGGTCCGATGAGTGCCCCCGAGGTTTACGAACGAGTAGTCGCCGGCGAACTCACTTGGATTTCTTACGCCTGGAAGGAAGGAATGGGAGATTGGGCAAGGCTCTGCGACATCCCGACCTTCCAATCCGCGGTTCCTCCGCCCCCCGTGGCAAAACCAAAGGCCCAGCCTCCTGCGATGCCGACGAAGAAAATTCAGCCAAAAGTTTGGTTTCTTTTCTTCAACGAATCTCAGCATGGTCCGTTTTCAGAAGATGAAATCGAAGGGATGCTCGGCGCTGGAAAAGCAAATGGCGAAACATTTGTCTGGAAAGACGGGATGAGCGATTGGGAGCGTTTAGATTCCGTTCACGCTTTCTCGACCGCTACTGCTAGCGCCACTCACTCAGGGTCCAGCTCTGCGGCGATTTCGGGGAATCAGTCCAGAACGGGTGAAGTGTCACCAGCCGGATCAGAGAAGAGACTCTATTCCCGAAAGCCCCTTTTGGCCAAAATCATGATCGTCGATGGTGATCAGCTCTTGGTGGGCATGGCACGGGATGTCTCGGTCGGAGGAATGCAAGTCTTGTCAGAATTCGTTCCATCGAAGGTGGGCTCGAAATTAAAATTAAACATCTCTCCCTCGGATCCCGCAAATCCGTCCTTTCTTCCTTTCGTTGCGGAGGGACTGGTCGTGCGGTTGCACGAAGATCGACGCGGTTTCAGCTTTCGATTCGAAGAACTCTCATCAAGCGCTCGTCAAATCATCGAACGCATTCTACAGGGATAATTCATGAACGGTTTCGAAAAAAATACCCTCGGCCTCAAACAACCGCAGGGGTATCCGGGATTGCCCGATTCGTGGGAATCGGAATGCGAATCCTTCCTCGCATCAGATGGACAATCGAAACTTTTCGCCCTTTTCCATCACCGGAAAAACTCGGCGCCCCTTCAGAAAATTTTGGTCGTCGCCCATGGGTTCGGGGAACACGGAGGACGTTACCTCCATTTCCCGCATTATCTGGGGGATTCGATCGATGCCCTTTACGTGCATGACCTTCGAGGTCATGGCCGGAGCGAGGGAATGCGGGGAGACGCCCCGTCGTTTGAGTCTCTCGTCGAAGATCAGAAACTGGTCATCAAACGGATTCATGCCCGTTTTCCAGACGCAGAACTTCATTTTCTCGGTCATTCGATCGGAGGCCACATCGGTCTCCGGGTTGGATTTCTGCACGCCGGGTTGCCCTTAAAAACTTTTCAAATTTCCGCTCCCTACCTTGCGCTTTATCAGGAACCCGCCCTCGCGCTGCGGGTCGCTGCGGGCGTACTAGCAAAGACTTGGAGTTCGCTTTCGCTCTCGGCGGATATCGACGCATCGCTGGTGAGTCGTGATGAGCGGGTGATCGAGAATTATGCCACCGATCGGCTGAACCATGCGCGCATGAGCCCGAGATTCTACGCTTCGATGAAAATTGCCCAAAAAGACACTCGAAGCCGTGTGAGTGGGCTGAATTACCCCTTGAGCCTTCACCTGCCTCTCGCCGATCGCCTAATCAGTGCGAAAGTGAGCCGCGAATTTTTCGATGCGCTTCAGAATGAAGGAAAGCAATTGTTTGAATATCCAGAACTTCGGCATGAAGCGATGAACGACATTGGCAAAGAAGCTTTCTTTGAGAACATGAAAACAGTCATCGATCATTCTGAGATGAGGGACTCTGAAAAGACTTCGGTGCAGAAATGAAGAAGAGCGAACGCTCCATCGAGTGGAAGCCTGATTTCCATGCTCCGATAGAATTTGCAGCGGAAAAAGAAAAACTTCGCACGTTCATTCGCGAGCGAAGTTACCGCGAAGGTGACTTTACCCTCGCCTCCGGAAAAAAAAGCACGTTCTACATCGACATGAAAGCAGCGACCCTCGCTCCAGCGGGAGCCTTCTTAATCGGGAGACTCGCCTACCAATTGCTCACGGATAAACTGAGCGAAACCGAAGCGCGGATCGAAGGAGTCGGCGGACTCACTTTGGGTGCGGATCCCATCGCCACGGCCGTGAGCTTAGCGGCATACGCGTTCGGCGCAGAATGGCCGGCTTTCATCGTGAGGAAAGAAGCGAAGGGCCACGGCACCGGCCGATTTGTCGAAGGTCGGGAGAATCTCGCTGACGGTGCGGAAGTCATCGTTTTGGAAGATGTCGTGACGACGGGCGGGTCGAGCGTGAAAGCCATTGAACGTCTGCGGGCCGAAGGCTACCAACCCATCGCGGTGCTGACCGTCGTCGACCGAGAAGAGGGCGGTGCGGCTGCATTCGCTGCTCTGGGTATACCGCTTTACAGTTTGCTCACGATTCGGGATCTTCGTTCAGGCGCATAATCGCGGTTAGATCATGGTATCTCGACGAAAGTGGACATCATCCCGCTCGGGATAATCAACGGTGTAATGAAGTCCGCGACTTTCTTGTCGCAGCTGAGCGCAGCGAACAATGAGATCCGCGACTTCTACTAAGTTTCGAAGTTCGATCAGATCTCGCGTGAGAAAGTGGCTCCAGTAGTAGCCGTTGATTTCCTCTTTTAAAATTTCGAGCCTGCGGCGCGCGCGCACCAGCCGGTGGTTTGAGCGGACGATGCCGACGTAATTCCACATGATCGAACGGATTTCGTGCCAGGTAGCCGCGATATCGATTTGTTCTTCGAGCTCCACGGCTCCGCCGACGGACCATTCCGGCAAAGGAGCCGGCAATGCCTGCTCGTCTTCTTCGGATGCGGCGAAACTTTTCCAAAGGCGATCGATTGCCGACATGCCATCGACGTAAACACGGTGGGCGTAAACGACGGCTTCCAGCAAACTATTCGATGCGAGTCGATTCGCGCCATGGAGTCCGGTGCAAGAAACTTCTCCGACCGCATAGAGCCCTTCGATATCGGTGAGTCCGCGCTCATCGACGACCACGCCGCCACAGGTGTAGTGGGCGGCTGGAACTACGGGGATGGGGCCTTGGGTGATATCAATTCCGAAACCCAGGCAGGTCTCGTAAATATTTGGAAAGTGCGATTTCAGTTTTTCCGCTGGGATCGGAGAACAGTCGAGAAGCACGTGCTTGTCTCCCGTCCGCTTCATTTCCAAATCGATTCCGCGCGCAACGATGTCCCGCGGCGCAAGCGAACCAAGTTCATGCTGGCGATCCATGAAAGGGTCGCCCGCGAGGTTTCTCAGAATGGCTCCCTCACCGCGGAGCGCTTCCGTGATGAGAAAAGTGCGAGCAGTCGGGTGAAAGAGGCAGGTCGGATGAAACTGAATAAATTCTAAATTCGCGACTTTCGCGCCGGCTCGGTAAGCCATCGCAATCCCATCACCCGTCGCCGTATCGGGATTCGAGGTGTAGAGGTAAACTTTTCCCGCGCCGCCGGTCGCGAGCACCGTGAGGTCCGCACCGAGCGTTTCGACGTGTCCACTTCGAACGTTGAGAACATAAGCACCGAGACACCGTCCTGCCCCCGGAGCAGATCCGATGGCCGCGATTTTCGCCTCAGTGATCAAATCGATTGCGCAGTGATCTTCTAGAATTGAAATCAAAGGATTGAGAGCCGCCTGGGCAAGCAGCGCTTTCTCAATCGCCCATCCCGTGAGATCTGCAGCGTGAAGGATGCGTCTCTGGCCATGGCCGCCTTCGCGGTGTAAATCGAAGGCTTCGGCCGGATCGACGGGCAGGGTGCTTCCATCCGCGGCCATTTCGCTCATTCGTTCAGAACGAGTGAATTCGACGCCGAGGTCGATGAGTTCTTTTACGCGTTCTGGCCCTTCACGGACGCAGAGATCGACGACGGATTCTCGGCAAAGATCGGCCCCGGCGACAAAGGTATCGCGTTTGTGCTCTTCGATGCTGTCGTCTTTCGACCAGACGGTGGCGATACCGCCCTGAGCCCACCGGGTTGCTCCTTCCGCTGCATCTGATTTCGCAACGACCGTGACTCTGACTCCCCCGCCTGCGAACTTGATCGCCGCGGAGAGACCAGCGATACCAGTACCGAGAATCAGGACATGGGGGATACGTTTTGGGGTAGTCATGTTAAGGTCACTTCAGGAAGGATATACCCCTGGTCGACTCAAAATGAAAAGCGAAGGAACGTCCCCCGTCAATCCTCGGCTCCTTTTTACGGCCCTCCTGATTCTCGGAGTGACGGGCTCGATTTATTTGCGCGACCGCCTCGCATGGGGAGAGGCAAGAGACGCCTGGCATGCCCGCGAGGTCACGGAGTTGAACGAAGCGTTCGACGCCGAAAAGTCCCGGATTGAATCCTCACCCGCTGATTTAAATTCCCTTCCCATGAGGACCCAAACGACGGGGTTAAAGCTTTCGTTGATCCCGGTCGGGACGGAGCGTCTTTCGCACCTTTTAGCCGAAAAGGAAAAAGCCGCGTCTGGCCTCAGTGAAAGAATGCGGTTCGAATCGAAGTCATGGGAAGGATTTCCCACGACCATTCGGTTTGTTCGCCTGGCGAATCACCCCACTTTTCTCATGATGGAAAAGGTGCACACGCCGTGGAAGCCGGCGGGCGGAGTCGACGAGCGAAAACTCATCGGACGAAACCTCATTCTCCTACTTTGCGCACTGGTCGGGGCCGCATGTTTCATTCTGAGTTTTTTCCCATCCAGGAGAAAAGTCATCGAAGTGAATGCCCTCACGAAGGACGAACAAGAGGTGAAGCCCGTCACGGTTTCTCGGCCGCTACCGGAATCCCTGCGCGAAGGAGCCATCGAACGCAGTTTAGTTGAAGCTTCCTACCGGGCCACTCGATTGCCGTCTTTTTTCTTTCGCTACCTTCCGAATGAAGGAATTTGCAAGCTATCGGCCGAAGCGGGGCTTTCATCGGCTTCGCGCCTTCATCATGGCGGGATGAGTTTCGCCATCGACAAACAAATTTTAGCCGAAATCGAGTTGGCTGAATCGATGAAGGAGCGTCGGGATTTGTCCGACCTACCGGGATTGATGCTTCTGCTTCGAAACGGATACGGCATTTCCTATTTCGAGGCATGGCCGATCTTAGAAACGCCCACTTTTCGGGGGCTTAAGTTGCTGGGAGTCCTCATCGTCACCCGAGCTCACTCGGCACGGGTTCGCCCGAGCGACGGAACTGTTTCTGGACTGAATCTTTCAGGAATGAATCTCACGCGGAGGTGAATCGATGGACGCGGACAAAAAAAAGCTGAACTGGTCAAAACTGGTGAAGTCAAAAGAGCACGAAGAGGACACTGGGAACGAGGGCGCTCCCGGAGATTTCGATGAAGACAGCACGCGCGAATCCGCCTCCGCGCTTACCACTCGGTTTGATCGGGTTAGAATTCGGCTCTCAAAACGCGCGATTCAAAATAACTATGAGACGCTTGCGGAAGAGTCCGGCGGACAAGCCATTTTGCCGATGATCAAAGCCGACGGCTACGGGCATGGCGCCGTGTTCGCGGCCCGCGCGCTTGCACAAATGAAAAATCTCTACGGATTTGGAACGGCTTCTCTCGATGAAGCTCGCGAAGTCCGGGAAGCCATCGGAGCGAAAGGTCGAAACATTCGCATCATGACCCTCTCGGGTGCGGGAAATTGGAGTGAGGAAAAGGGCCAGTACTGCGAGCGATTCGGAATCACACCCACGCTTTTTTCAGAAGAAGACTGGCGAAGTTTCCTGAAAGGGAAGTGGCCCGCGCGGTTGAAATACCATTTGAAGTTTAATACCGGAATGAACCGACTTGGAATGTCGCCCGGTCTCGCCCAGCAAATTGTTTCCCAGTTAAAGGATAAACCCGCGGATTGGCGGCCAGAAGGCGTGGCTTCTCATTTGGCAATCGCGGAGGAGCCTGATCATCCACTCACCAGAAAGCAAATGGACTCCTTTCGAGGCATCATGGCTTCGGTGAGGGCTCCTTGGAGCGACACACTTTTTCACATCGCCAATAGCTCCGCGATTTGGAATGCGCGGAAGCTTGGGCTGAGCGGGCTGACCGATGTGGTGCGACCTGGAATTTCTATCTACGGAGTTTCGCCGTGGCCGGGCGGCCCGACTCGGGGTCTCACGCCGGTGATGGCGCTTGAGTATGCAGTCGTCCAACGTCGGACCCTGGAGCCACGTGAGAGCATCGGGTACGGCGCCCAATTTCGGTTGGCAGGGAATGAAAGCCCGATGGAAGTCGCCATCTTGTCGGCGGGTTATGCGGATGGACTTCACCGGGTGAATTCCGGGACCTCCGCGGGTGGTGGCAGGGTATGGCTGGGTGGGAAGATGCGGCGGTTTCTCGGGGTAGTGAGCATGGATCTCAGCGCAATCGAGTGCGATGCGTCAACACGGGTCGGAGAATGGGCCCAAATGCTCGGCGATGGTCTGGACCCATGGACGCAAGCGAAAGCGGCTGGCACAATCCCTTATGAGCTTTTAACGTCGGTTTCGCGCCGAGTTCGAAGAACGGTAGAATAGCTAGAGTGAGAAAGACCTAAAGCAATGGAAACCAGGACCTCGAATCCCACTCCTTCGGGAGTCAAGCTTGTGAATGTTTTCAAATCTTTTCGCGATGGACGCGATCAGATTTTGAAAGGGGTGAGCATCGATTTTCCTGCGGGTGAGCTGACTTACATCCTCGGAAGTTCCGGTGCTGGAAAGTCCGTCACCCTGAAGCATATTCTTGGGCTTCTTTTGCCTGACTCCGGAGAAGTGATCGTGGCCGGGAAAGATATGGCAAAGCTGAAGGGGCGCGAGCTCATGAAGCAGCGCGAACTCTTCGGAATGCTCTTCCAAAACTCTGCCCTTTTCGATGACATGACGATTTTTGAGAATGTCGCTTTTCCGCTGCGCGAGCACACGAAGCTGAGCGAGGTGGAAATCACGGATAAAGTGCAGAAGGCGCTCGATTTGCTCGGGATGAACCGCGAGTCTCACGACAAACTCCCGAATGAAATTTCGGGTGGGATGAAAAAGCGGGTGGCGCTTGCAAGGGCGATCATTCGTGAACCTTCCATCCTCCTCTACGATGAACCGACGACGGGTCTCGATCCGGTTACTCGGACCACGGTGGATGATCTGATCGCCAAGCTGAAGCGCGAACTGCGCCTCACTTCGATTGTGATTTCCCATGATATTCCCTCTGCGCTGCTCCTCGCGGATCAAATTGCGTTTCTTCACGAGGGAGAGATTGTATTTTGGGGTAAACCCGATGCGTTTCGGGTAGCCACTCATCCGGCGATTCGTGCTTTTCTCGATGCGGAACTGCGGACGGTGAATGCTTTGATGAAAGAGAGCGCGTCTCAACTATGAATTCTGGCGAAAAACCGGTCATCACAGATTTAGCCGCGAAGTTCATGATCCGAACAAAAGAGAACCGACTCTATGGGCCTTTCTCCCGGGCACTCGTTGCTGAACAAGTGGCGCGCGGCGATTTGCGCGAAGGGGATGAGGTTTGCGCCGGCGATGGCTATTGGATCTATCTCCACGAACGAGAGGAATCAAAAGCACTCCTCGGTGCTGTTCTGCCACGCAAAGATGAGTTTCATGAGGAAGCGACGGAAACCGAAACGGAAACTGCCGTTCCTCACCCAGCGCCGATCAGCACACAGACTTTGACTCCGGTGGGTGAAACAGGTTCGGCCGCAGTCGTGACGCCGGTGGAAGAAACGATTCCGAATCGCCCCGAGACCATCGGGTCGCTTCGGGTTGCCCTGTGGCTTTTCTTTCTACTGATCACGTACTTAATTTTTCGTATTTTTGAGGTAAGTCGCGGAACGTGATTTTCCGTTTGCCGCGTAATCGCGCTTGGGTTCGATCAGGAAAAGATCCTTGATCGTGGTTTTCTGTCCCGTTTTTTTCGGAAGTCCCTCGTGACCTTGTTCATCGGGATAAACGGCAGCGTTGAGTTTTTCCAAAATCTGGCGTTTCCGGTGATGCAGTTCGGTCCGCCAGACCGAATGGTCCACTTCTATCCACAGGACACCATCTTCGACCTTCAGGGCCCGCGCGTGATTGGCGATCTGAGTGCCGACGGTTTTTTCCCAAGCGTCCACGGCCAGGGCCTCTTCTAGGCGCTTTTGGAGCGAGGGGTTCTTCGCGCGGATCTTATCGAGGATATCCTTGATGGAGTTAATGGCCATGGGGTACGACGGGGAATACATGAACCCAGGCACACTTTCGATTCGCACAGCGTTAAAACGAGGTTTGCTTCCGATTTGTTCGGTGGGGATTGCCTTGCTCTTCTCAGGCTGCGGCTACTCCCTCCAGAGCACCAAGCAAAACAGTTTGAAAGAAGCGGGTGTTGAGCGTGTTTATGTCGCACCGGTAAAAAATGAGAGCTACAAAGCAGGGATTGAAAATCTTTTTTATAATGAACTGATCCAAATCATCCTGGCCGGTAAACGCGTCAAGCTGGTCGATCGACCGGAGCTGGCAGATGCGGTTCTCGATTCCACGGTCGGTCAAGCTTACTACACTCCTTCCGCAACCACTTCTTCTGATTCGATTTATCCAACGACGGTGACGACCATCCAAATCACGGTCGCGACTGAATACGTTGCCACGGTTTCTTGTTCTTTCCATCTTCGTCGCCAAAAGGGCGGCGTTTCGAAAGAGGAAGTTTGGGGCTCGACCTATACTCGTTCGCGTCGATTTGCGGGGAACAACCAAAAGGCCGAATTTGGAACCACTTCTGCTTTGATCAATGAATCGGAATTTGAGCGGACTTTGAAAGAGGTTTCGCACGGAATGATGCAAGACGTGCACGAAGCCATGGTTGCGCGCTTTTAGCGGCGATGGTTGCGCGCTTTTAGCGGCGATGGTTGCGCGCTTTTAGCGATTTTTAAGTCGGAGAGTAAAATGCCGAAAATGGAACCCAAGCAGATTCAAAAAGAATTGGAGACTGGAAAGATCCGCTCCGTTTACTGGTTTTTTGGGTCTGAAAGGATGAAGTCCCGGGAACTCGTGAAGCGAATCCGGGCAAAAGTCTTCGGTGAAGAGGCGGGGGATGATGCTGGCGGATTCGCTCAAGGGGGTGGGTTTTCTATTTTCGCGACGAGTTTTAGAGAAACCGTTCTTGATGCTGCCGACTGTGAAGTTTCCGAAGTTCTAGATTCCGCGCAGTCTCTCTCACTCGGGGGAGGGGGAAAACTCGTGATTGTAAAGCAAGCGCACCTTTTGAAGCACCCGGAGCCGCTCATCGAACTTTGCGCTTCTGAGTTTGCAGATATCGGCAGTGGCGCTTCGGTCACCGTTTTTTTATCCAAAGACCTCGATCAGAGAAAAAAGTTTTCGAAAGCGCTCCTTGAAAAAGCGGCATGCGTCCCCTGCGAGGAAATACCGGAGCAAGACCGCGAAGCTTGGGTGGGTTACCTTGCGAAGAGAAAAGGACTCACGCTTTCCGAACCAGAGACCGCGTCGCTTCGGGCGATGGATACTTGGTCACTCGATCATGTGGAGCGCGAACTTGAAAAGATCGAGGCGGTCGCGCGCACGGAAGACCGCGAAGCGGTTTTGTTAGGCGGGGCGGAAGGTAAAAATGCCTCTGAAAATTTCGTAGACGCTTTTTTCCACCGGGATGGTCCAGTCGCTTTGGCAGAAGTTCCCCATTTCGCGACCTCGCCCGAAAGTGCTCTTCCTTTGCTCGGGCTTCTGGGATGGAACGTGAAAATGCTCATCAGCTTGCTGAAGGATCAGGACGCAGGCACGCGAGAATCGAAACTCGGCTCGTTCATGGCCGAGAGATTCGGCCGCTACGCGAAGTTTTGGACACTCGCGGAGGCGATCCATTTATCGAAATCATTGGCCGAGGTGGATTTTTCAACAAAACAAACTTCGCGCGACCCACTTGGATTTTGGACCGCATTGGTTCTCCAGCATGCCCGCGTTTCCAAATAAAAAAACCCCAGTGGGATGCCACTGGGGTTTTTAAAGTGATCGATCGAACTCCGGTGATGATCTCCCTCAGGCTCAGCGGAGGGTTCATTCGTGGAATGGGATCAGCCGTTAGGCTTAAGCGGAGGTCGTTTTTGCAGCAGCCTTGGCAGCTTTGGTCGCTGCGGCCGCTTTTGCAGCGCCGGCTTTCGCAGCCGCTTTTGCACCAGGGGCTTTTACTGCTGCAGCTTCCACTTTTGGCTTGCGAGCGAGTCGGGTGAGGCGGCTGATCTTGCGAGCAGCGCGGCCTTTTGGAATGGCGCCTTTTGAAGCCGCTTTTGCCAGAGCTTTCACTGCGGCATTGTAAGCGGGCTCGGCTGCTTTCGCATCGAGAGTGGAGATTGCTTCCACGGCCATCCGAACCACGGTTTTCGTGATGGATTTATTGGTCGTGTTCCGCTTTGCACGTTTAATGGTTTGGCGGGCGCGTTTCGAAGATTGTTTGGTATTTGCCATGACTAGGGATCCCTTTCATCACCGACAGATTAAGGCGTCGGTTCGCTGGTGGGAATACCCGAGGAGAACGCATTCTTTCAAGCAGAAAGCAGGGTGGTTCCCGAATCTTAGGCGTTTTCGCTCTGTAAACGTCGAACATAGGCGGCAACGCCGGCTTCTAATGAGGTGAAAGGCTGGCTGTAGCCCGTCGCTCTCAGGCGCTCCATATTCGCTTCCGTGAAGTACTGGTAGCGCTCACGAAGCGATTCGGGGGTAGGCACGAATTCGATCTTTTCAGGTTTTCCCATCGCTTTAAAGGTCGCTCGAACGAGGTCAAGAAAGGTGCGCGCGGTGCCTGTACCGAGGTTATAGATTCCGCGGCGAATCGGTTCTTGGAGGGAAAAACAGATCACATCGATCACGTCGCCGACGAAAATGAAGTCGCGCTTCTGCTCGCCGTCTTGAATGCCGGCCTTATGGCTCTGAAAGAGTTTCGCTCCGCCCGTTTCCTGGATTTGCCGAAAGGCATGGAGAATCACGCTCGCCATCTTTCCCTTGTGAGCCTCTCCATACCCGTAAACGTTGAAGAACTTAAATCCCGCCCAATGAGAGGGAGTAAAGCCTGCCGCCTCTTTGGCGAGCACCCACTCATCGAAAGCCCGTTTCGATTCACCGTAAGGATTCAGGGGTTTTAATTTCGCGGTAAGAAGGTCGTCGTCATCGTAGCCGAACTCGCCGTCTCCGTAGGTCGCTGCCGACGAAGCGTAGACGAAAGGAAGCTGCTGTTCGGTGCAGTAATTCCACAGGCGTTTCGAATAATTCAGATTCATCTTGGCGAGGTATTCCTCATCCATTTCCCCCGTATCGGTGCACGCACCGAGATGAACCACCCCCGCAAGTTCGGGCCGCTCGTTTTCAAGCCATGTGAAAAGGTTTTCTCGGTCTATAATCCTGCCGAAGTCCTTGCCGGGTCGCTCTTTCCGGTTTTGGAAATAGGACGGATCATCGACGGAAATCACGGGAAATCCCCGTTCATTGCAATGCTCGACGAAGTTTGAACCCACAAATCCTCCCGCTCCGGTGATTAACCAGGGGGCGGAGGAGGCGGTGGGAGTGAGTGTTTTCAGAATCGGCATTGGATCACACTTTCAGTTTAAAGGGACTAAAGTCCGTATCGCGGTCGAAGTAATCTTCGTGCTCCGCCGCTTTTAGGAAACGGACTAAACGGTAAGTGAAGGGCGTGACTAAAATTTCCCAAAGCACTTTCAAGCAATAATTTCCGATCATCACTTTCAAGACCAGTGATGTTTCCCAAACTCCCAAAAAAGCCACCGGGTAAAAAATCAGGGAATCCACGAACTCGCCCGCAATCGTGGAGCCGATGGTCCGGGTCCAAAGGTACTTTCCATCCGTCATCAGCTTCATTTTTGCCATGACGTAAGAGTTCACGAATTCACCGAAAAAATAAGCGGTGAGCGATGCAATCACGATTCGCCACGCCGATCCGAAAATCGTTTCTAAGGCAATTTGGTTTGGCCAGCCGGGCGACGGAGGCATGCGGATGATGATTTCGGCCATGATGATGGCGTAAATCATGGCTCCGAATCCAGCCCACACGATTTTTCTCGCTCGGGCGTAGCCGTAGACTTCGGTCATCACGTCTCCGAAAACGTAACTGAGGGGGAAAAAGAAGATTCCAGCCCCAAAAGTAAATCCGTGCCACTCGCAAACTTTCGCGGCGCCGATGAGGTTAGAGGTGAGCAGAATGGTGACGAAAGCCACCATCACAAAATCGTAGTAGCGGTAGGTGCGAAGTTCGCTTTTAGCAGTCATGACAACATCTCCGGATGAGAGGGGTTTTCTGCGATTTCTAAAGAGGCATGGATGGCGCTATGGGCGGCCTCGAATGCCCGTCCGAGAACGTCAGGGTCCAGGGGCTTCTCCCCGAGGCTGAATATTCCTAATGCCATCTCGACATACTTCGGTGATCGCATCCCGACAAGCACACAGTCTAAATGAGGAACGGACCGGTAAAGGTGAAATGCCGTTTCGGCCAAGCTCCAAGGCTTTCCGTTTGCAGACCCCCGCGACGCCGGTGCGGCGGATACGATTTTAGCGCGAATGCGTTCGTTTCTTTCCGCTCCCTTTTTCTCGCACCAAAGTTGGATGGCTAAAAGCAATGCCTCCATTGCGCTCAGGTAATGGTCCATTTTGCGACTGGGTTCTGAAGGGGAGGCGTAGATGATTTCCAAATCACGGTCGATTCGACGACGGCGAATTTCTTTCCACTGTTCAGGATCGGTGATTTGCTTCAGTGAATTCTTCAGTCGATGAGCCCAGGCTGGAGATTTCGATTCTTCGATCTCTTTCCCCACTTCAAGCTCCGCAGCGAGTGCGACTTGGAAGGTCCGCATCACGGCAGCGTCTAAGTCGAGACGGTGATGGTCGGGATACGAAATAAACCGGAGAAGCTGAGTATTTGTTAGAGCATCGAGGGGCCGCCTCGCGTAAGTTCTGAAACCGCACTTCGCTGCGGCTTTGAGCAGTGTGAAGTTTGATTGCCCATCCGATTGATTTTCGAATTGGTAGGCGCTCGATTCGTAAAGGTTGAAAGGAAATTCTACGGCACGGAAATGCGGGAAGGGAGTGTGCGATTTCAATGCAGAGTGCGCTGACCCTTCCTCACCATGATAGAGTGCAAAAAGCGATAGAAAGTAGGGATCTTCTTTTGCGTAGGTAAAACCGGCAGACGCCACGCCGTAATCTCGGATGATCCCGGCTTCCGCGAGTCCTTCCAAAAATTTAAATTCACTTGTGAGCTTTTCATAAAGCTCGAGTGCAGCATGTTCCTGGTCGGCTGCTTGTCGGATCGCGAATTCGGGGTCGGCAACGAGGTAGGTAAAAACAGGCGTGAGTTCGCTTCTGCCATGGTCATTGTCTTTCCCGAGAGCTTGCCATTCTTGAAAAAGGGCGGCTTGCCCGAGGTCCCCACGAATGAGAAACTCGAGTGTTTCTGGAAACTGGCAGTCCTTGAAAATCTCCCGCACGAATTTGAACTTTTTCCAGGCAGACGAAGATCGGTCAGTGCGTTCCATGGATCCCAAATCAAAGACTCGAACCCCGGCGCGCAAAGCGGCCTCGACGGCAGATCGATGAGGCCCATAGTCAACATCGATGCGGAGCATTCCGAACCCCAGCCCAGCCGTTTCGACGTTTTTTTCAGCAGGCGGAAATGCGCTCTCACACAATCTCATTTTAGTCAGGGTTGGGGGTGCGTCAGTCATTCTCTTTAGGCTATACATTAGGCAATGGCCGGCTCACAAACGAAGACCGCATGTTTTACCGGGGAAATTCCCACGGCGCATCATCTCGATGCGTGGGAAACGGGGGCGCGTTTGTTTAATGCAGGTCTCTACTTTCAAGCCCACGAAATTTGGGAGTTCCGCTGGAGGCACCTCAGACCGCCGGATCGCGCGCAGGTCCAAGCCGCTA
>JACMQW010000096.1 GCA_014376785.1 Oligoflexia bacterium | reverse complement strand
GCGGCGAAAATTGCTCAGGACTCAATCGGCATCCCTTCTTCTTATGGAGATTCTACGGTGACGATCGCGATTAAAAAACCAATCGACACCAAAATCGAAAAGGTCGACCTCTCTTCCGCTCCAGAAATGTTGAAAATTTACGGCTCTAAGCTCTTCGGGTTAAACCTCGATAAACCCTTTCAACTCCAAATCCACATCTCTAACCTACTGAACCGCGGCGACGTCACGGTAACGAAAGTGGCCTTCTCGGAACCCCCTAAAGAGGGGAGCCGAGCGCTCGTTGATGTTGATCTCGAAATTCGAAGAGTCAGCGTGAGCTCGCGCGAAATCTGGGTTCGGGAAGTCGGGCTCACCCCCCCGGTAAACGGAAATGAAAGTACGGGCTGCAAAGTCGCTCGAAGTCGAATCGCGGCGTTCAGTAAAGACCGCATCGCGGCTCGAGTCCTCGACGCGCGGGTGGTTCCGCGTTCGGCCGAAATCGGAGAACGCCCGATTCATGCCCATGGAAAATTCGAAGTGACCTATGAAGATCACGAAATGAAACTGCGCGTACTCTCGATGACCCACGACATTGAGAAGACTCTGAATCCGAACTACGTTCTGAAAGCAAAGCTCGAAGTTCCACCCGTCATTATTAAAATTGGAAACGATTGCTACATCGGCGACGACAGCGGAATTAAAGTCATCTTCAATTCCATGCTCGATGGAATCAAGATGAAGCTCGTCTCGAGTCTCGGCAAAACCATCACGAATATCGCCATGAAATCGACTCGCGATGCGCTCGCGAAACTGGTGATCCCGGTTGATCGCGAATTTGCTAAACCTGAATCATTCGTCTTTTTACCCGACCTCGATCGAAGCATCGTGGCGGATAAAACGCGCGTCGCGCGTGCTCTTCCCCAAAAACGATTCCAGCTTTCCGCTTCCGAAATTCGCGACCAAGAAATCGACGAATTAGTCGACGAGCTATCGGATGCTTACGGGGCAGACCAGCTCTCAGACATCGTAGAAGAAGTGGCGGCCGAACCCGCCCGCAAACCGAATTTAGTCGACCGAGTCCTCTGGCACATTCAAGAGCGGCTCTCCCTCGGCGCCCTCAGCGGCGGAGACGATGGACTCCGGCTGGATCTGGTCGACCAACTCACTCTCAACCGGAAATCAGAAATGACTGTTCTCCCGAACAATGAAGGCCGTTTCCCCGAACAGAGGCCAACAGACCTTCGCGTGATTTTGAATCACTCCTTCTTTACTTCGAAAGTTGACTTGGTCGAATCGATGCGAGCAGAGCAATCACGTCTCCTTCCCGCCGGTCTTCGCATCAGCGATGCCGGAATTTCGCTGAAGGCTCGGAAAGATAATCAGCTCCGAGTCGGTACGACTTTAGAAATCGACCTCAGAAAAGTCCCCCAACTCGATTCGTTCCAAGGACTGGTTTTACCCATCGCTCGGGTGCTAACCGGTAATTCAGCCGGGATTTACCAAATCCCGCTCGAGCTGGGGGTCTCTCCACGAATTCTAAAATCTGACAGCAGCCCGACTTCACGAAAGCTCGTCATCGGCCTCTCCGTTTCTAAAGACCAGATCTTATCGGCGGTTGTCCGTGCGGCGAATGTCCCTTATGGTTCGAAAATCATTCCGATGTTTATCGAAGAAAAGCTAAAAGCATTCACCGAAAATCTCGCAAATCATCCGCCGTCTTTCGAGCTCGACGTGATCGAGAAAAAATCTCCACTTAGGCTGGAACGGGTGGTCTTTAGTGACCTCGGTTCACTCGCCGTAGATTTCAGTCTCCAAGATAACCACCTCCGCAAGGACGCCAAGCGAAACTCCATCAGCCCGGAGGTTCGCCTCTAATGAAAGTTGCAAACTGGCTCATCCCTTTCTCATTCATCGGCTTCAGCGTTTCAGCCCCGGCGCTCGCTTCCTTCGAGCAAAACATGGTCATCATCGATTCCGCGCGCCCGGATTTGACGATCCAATCGATTTTCAGCGAGAAAGCGCAGGCCGAACTTTTTCAACAAATTCGATCGGCTCTGATAAAATCCTCCGGTTTCGACCCGCTCTCGAAGTCATTCGACCCGATTCACATCGATGCGAAAATCGACACGGGAATGGCCAAGGAGATTCGGGGACTCGTCGAGGACCTCCTTCAAGTGAAGGTAGATGAAAATGATGCCCAAATCGACATCGAGGGCCTCAGCATTGAGACCCCGGGATCGACCCTAAGATTACACGACATTTCCGCGGTGCCCGGCGGTCTAAACTTTTCGTTGGACGTTCGCTTGAAGAATACGGTCGCGTTCGCTAAGAAAATCCGGGTTCGGCTTCGTCCAAATCCCAGACATCGCTCTTTTGCAGATCACTTCTATGTCGAGCTAAAAAACACCAGCGTCCGAGCCGCATCTCTCGACAGTCTCTCGATGGACATTCCGATTCGGATGCGAACTGGGCCGGATGGCTCAACAAAAGTCGGGTTTGATCAAAGCGTGCTGAAAATTTTTGACGGCCTTCGCGCGTCGCAACTCACGAAAGAAATCACCCTTCATCCAGGCGAAATCAGCACCCCTCCGTTCACCCTCCAAATCGGAAACACCCGAATGCCCATGCGCGCAGGTGGATTGAAAGAAGCCGTGGAGCGCCGAAAGGGAGCCATCGCGAAAATGATGATTAGCCCGCTTGCGGATGAAATCCGCGATGTTCCGAGAATGCTGTTCGGTAAGAAACTCCCCGAGTACACGATTCCAGCTTTGATTGAATATGAATTGCCGTGCTTCGGCAAAACAGGCCTGAGCCTCCTTCGATACGGCCAACTCGGGTCCGACCAATTGCAGGCGGCGTTTCGGATCGTCCACCCCGACTATCCATCGAGCACTCATGGCGTCGAACATTTTGATGAATCCACCGCAGCTACTTTCGATGCGATCGATCACAACCGATCAAACGTCGTCATTGGATTAGGTTACCGCGCGATCTCATGGGCTCTGGGGAGCGTGATTACCGGATGCATGAAAGACACTTTTCCAAAGGACCTGATCCTAGGTCCGAAGGGCATCGAAGTTCGAATGGATCAACCTGGGAACGGGCTCGGGGTTTTCGCTCTTCACGCCCAAACGAAAGTAAAATGGCTGATTAGTTTGGTGCTGGGTAAACGCATCATCGAATTTCCCATTAAAGTTGCGCCAAGATTAGAGATGCTCCCAGGATCCGAGACGAATCAGACCCACCTTTCACTTCACTTATCGGATGCAGACTTATCGAATGAAGTTTTACTCCAGGGCTACAGCACCATTCCAAGCAATCTCCAGGACCTTCGCCTGAAGAAAATGGTGCTTAAAAAAGTACGCGGCCAACTGCAAACGGCACTCGGTACCGCAAAAATCGATCTACCCCTTGCATTTGCGCAAGGGAAGGATCTGAAGTTTGCCGAGGTAAGGAGTGATGGATTCGGAAACCTCAACCTGAATCTCACCCTCGATCCCGAGGTGAATTCCCAGGCGAAAGACTTCTGGAGTCTGTTTACTTCTTACATGACCACCCTCCACAAAACGAAAGGGGACGAGTCGTCTCAAGCAAAGGTTAAAAACTCGGCGAAAAAATAGCTTAACTCCATAATACTTATGGGTTTTTAATAAACCTCTTCCAGTCGTGCATAAAATCTAATAGAGCTGAAGAGCATGCTCTATTTGTTCCTCTATCCGCTCCACACTGAGTATTCTTTCCTGAACGTTTTCAAGTACATCACCTTCCGAACCTTCGGCGCGGCGATTACCAGCGTTCTCTTTTGCATGCTCCTAGGCCCCTGGTTCATCTCCCTCATGCAAAAAAAGCAGATGAAGCAAGTGGTGAGGGACGACGGCCCACAGTCCCACCTCTCTAAACGAGGAACACCCACGATGGGGGGCGCCCTGATTCTCGCCGGCGTCGCCATTCCGACTCTCCTGTGGATGGACCTCTCGAACCGAAACGTCTGGATTGCTCTTCTGCTCACGCTTTCTTACGGCCTAATTGGATTCGTTGACGACTATAAGAAGGTCATTCAAAAAAATCCGAAGGGCCTCGCCGGGCGCTATAAGCTCATCGGTCAGATTTTATTTGGAGCGGTGGCAGCCTATTTCATTTTCAAAGACGTCGGCACTTCGAACGAACTTCGATTCCCTTTTTTCAAAGACTTGGCGTTTGACCTTGGTATTTTCTTCATCCCTTTCTCGATTCTCGTGATCGTCGGGTCATCGAATGCGGTGAATCTCACCGATGGGCTGGACGGGCTCGCAGTCGGCCCGACCATCACGTGTTCAGTGACTTTTCTCATCCTGGCTTACTGCTCAGGCCACTCGGAAATCGCGCGCTACTTGTCGATCCCCCACGTTCCTGGCGCAGGCGAACTGGCGATTTTTCTAGCGACCATCGCGGCGAGTTGCCTCGGGTTTCTTTGGTACAACACGTATCCCGCGCAGGTTTTCATGGGTGACGTCGGTGCCCTCGCGCTCGGCGGTGCTCTCGGCGTCGTCGCCGTGATCACGAAGAACGAGATTCTACTCGCGCTCTGTGGGCTGATATTCGTCATCGAAGCCCTTTCCGTCATGATCCAGGTTTTCAGCTTTAAGACGACCGGAAAGCGCGTCTTTAAAATGGCTCCGATTCACCATCACTTCGAACTAAAGGGGTGGCCAGAGCCGAAGGTCGTTGTTCGTTTCTGGATTCTTTCGATCTTGCTCGCCCTGATCACCCTTTCCACCCTTAAACTTCGTTAATCGTTTAAACACCGGTCGCGTTTTCGCCACCAACTGAGGTCCTCATGAGTAAATACAAAGGCAAAAAAGTTCTCGTCGTCGGATTCGGAGTTTCCGGCGTCTCTGTCGCAAAATACATGACCAAGCAAGGCGCAAAGGTCACCGTGACGGACACCAAACAAAAGTCAGAGCTCACGGAATCCGTTGCCGCCTGCGCGGATTTGAAAATCGAGTACGAACTCGGCAAGCACAACGAAGCCACTTTCAAGGCGGCTGAAATGATTGTCATGAGCCCGGGCGTTCCCCTGAACATCAAAGCCCTCGAGGGTGTTCGTGAGCTCGGCATCCAAATCACAAACGAAATCGACCTCGCGGCCGCAGCGCTAAAAGAACCCCTCATCGCGGTCTCCGGAACAAACGGTAAAACCACCACGACCACCCTGATCGGCGAAATGTTTAAAGCCGACGCGCGCCCTGCCTACGTCGGTGGAAATATCGGAAAGCCACTCCTGGATTACCTGACCGACGCGATTCGCGCGGACGTGGTCGTGGCCGAGCTTTCGAGTTTCCAGCTCGAACTCACTCAGAAAGTCGTTCCCGCAGTCGCCGTGATCACGAACGTAGAGCCCGATCACCTCGATCGTTATCCGTCTTACGAAGCCTACATCGCCGCGAAAAAACGCCTCCTTCAAGCCTGTGATAAAAATACTTACGTCGTTTTAAACTACGATAACGAGATCACGCGCTCCTTTGGCCAGGACTGCGTCGGACGTCTGATGTGGATCACCAAGAAGAACCCGATCTCCATCGGCGGCGCATTCGCAGAAAACTTCAACGGCTGCTACTACGTTTCGGCCGAGAAAAAGATCTACGCGAAAATCTTCGGCAAAGAAGAAACCTACGACGTCTCCCGCATTAAAGTTTACGGCGAACACAATAAAGAGAACTTCATGGCCGCGATTTGCGCAGTTCGCGCCATGGGCGTGAGTCCGCAAGCGATCCAGAAGGTGATCGAGGAATTCCGCGGAATCGCCCATCGCCTAGAATTCGTCCGCAAGAAAGACGGCGTTTTCTTCTTTAACGATTCGAAAGCAACCAATCCACAAAGCCAGCTGAAAGCCATCGGCGCCTTCCCTACGAACCCCATCATTCTGATTGCGGGCGGGAAAGATAAGAACTTCGACTTCACTCCACTCGCAGATGTGGTTCGCCAGCGTTGCAAGCTCCTAATTCTGATGGGAGAGGCAAAAGAAAAAATGAACCGCGCACTTGGCGACTTCGCCGAGACCTATCTAGTCGGTACGTTTGAAGAAGCCGTTCTCCTCGCTTTCCAAAAGTCACGGAACGGCGATATCATTCTTTTGAGCCCAGGCTGTTCTTCCTTCGACATGTTTAGAAACTACGAGGAGCGAGGCGATTACTTCAAAAAATTGGTCCATCAGCTCTGATTCCGTCGACCTGCGTGAAAACCTAAAAGGAATCGATTACGTCCTGCTCGGACTCGTCTGCGCGCTCGTTCTCTTCGGACTCATCATGGTTTACAGCTCGTCTTTCATCTATGCGCAAGAGCGCACAGGTGATGGATTCGCGTTTATCAAAAAGCAGCTCATCTTCGCGACGCTCGGGTTCGTGGCCCTATTCTTTGCCCTGCGAGTGCCTTACCGTAAGTGGGCCGATTGGTATTATCCGGTCGGGCTCGCTGCCGTTGGGTTACTCGCAATCGTTCTCATACCGGGTGTCGGATCTAGGGTCCTCGGGGCGCAGCGCTGGTTAAAACTCGGGCCCATTTCCGTGCAGCCATCCGAGATCGCTAAATTTGCGATGATCTTGTTCGTCGCTCGTCAGCTCGAGAAGAAAAAAGAAATCCTTCACCGATTCGTCCCGGGAGTCCTTTCAAATTTCATTGTGCCGCTTCCGGCGATGCTCCTTCTTCTCTTGCAACCCGACTTCGGCTCGACGGTCATGATCACGGTCGTGATTTTTCTCATGATGTTTCTCGCCGGAGTTCCGAAGCGCTACCTTGGAGGTATATTTCTGCTCGGCGGCGGTTCGGCCGCGGCGCTGGTTCTCGGAAGTCCTTATCGCCGTGCACGCCTGATGACGTTTCTAGACCCTTGGCAAGACCCACTCGGCAAGGGATTCCAAGTGCTGCAGTCGATGCTCGGAGTTCATAACGGTTCGATTTTTGGGGTGGGGTTGGGAAACGGTAAAGAAAAACTTTTCTATCTGCCTGAAGCGCATAACGACTTTATTTTTGCGGTGATTGGCGAGGAGCTCGGATTTATCGGGGTCTGCGCAGTAATCCTCGCATTTTGCTTTTTCATCTACCGCGGGTTGAAAATCGCGTCAGATTGCTGGGAAGAAAAACAAGACCGCTTCGGCTCCTTAGCCGCGACCGGGATTACACTTGCCTTAGGACTCCAGGGATTCGTGAATATGGGCGTGGTTCTCGGACTTCTGCCCACGAAGGGACTGACTCTTCCCTTTGTGAGCTACGGTGGGTCGGCGCTCGTTGTCGATTTATTCGCGATTGGAATCCTGCTCAACATCTCTAAAGGAAATCCATGCGTTCCACCCTCATCGTAACCGGCGGCGGCACCGGCGGCCATTTGTTCGCCGGTATTTCGATCGCTGACGAATGGCGTCTGCGTTTTCCGCATTCTCGTATTCTTTTTGTCGGCGCCAAGGGCGGAATCGAAGAGCGGCTTGTCCCGAAAGCGAATTACCCTCTCGAAGTGCTCAGCTTGGGTTCGCTCAAAGGAGTAAGTACCTTCCGACGCCTGAAGACCTTTTTTCAAATTCCATTCGCGCTTTTTAAAGCAGCATTCATCCTCATTCGGGAAAAGCCGCAGGCGGTAATCGGTGTGGGCGGTTACGCCTCGGGTCCGGTCGTCCTCATGGCTCGGGCCATCGGATGGTCTTGGGGAGTTCGCACCGCTATTCTTGAGCAGAATGCGGTTCCTGGATTTACGAACCGAATTCTTGCTCGTTTTTCCCACTCTGTTTTCTGTGCCTTTCCCGGAATCGAAGGACATTTTCCAAAATCTAAAACCCACCTCACCGGAAATCCGGTTCGCAAAACGATGATCCCGTTTAAACCCGCCGCGCGAGAACCGTTCACCCTTTTCGTTTTTGGCGGAAGCTTGGGAGCCGTCGGGATTAATTCGTTGGTCATTGAAGCTTTCCCTTTACTCGCAGATTTGATGCCGCGAATTCAGTGGATCCACCAGACGGGAGAAAAAGACTACACTCGCGTGGTCGAAGCTTACGCCAAAGCCGGAGTGAGTGGTCGGGTAGAAAAATTTATTTATGACATGCCTGCTTGTTACGAGGCGGCCTCCCTCGTGATTTGCCGAGCCGGATCTTCTACGCTCGCTGAGCTTGCAGCGGTTCACCGCGCAGCCATTCTCATTCCGTTTCCATATGCTTCGGATAATCATCAAGAGAAGAACGCAAAGTTGTTTGTGAATCAGGGGGCGGCGGACATCCTGATCCAAGGTCGTGCAAAGGGGGAGGACCTTGCCTTGAAAATTCGCGCGGCCATCGCAGATCCATTGAAAATAGACGCACTCGAACGAAACGTCGCGGGATTTCATGCAGGCGAATCGCCGGGCAGAATCGTTTCTCTCCTGGGCGCGGACGCCGAAAAAAGGAATTGAAACGTGAAACTTTTTTCTTCTTGGAATTCCGAACCAAAACCACTGCTCAAGCCTTTACACCTCCACTTCGTCGGCGTGGGTGGGATCGGCATGTCCGGGATCGCAGAGGTTTTTAGAAACCAAGGGTATTCCGTGAGTGGGTCAGATATCGCGGAAAGCGACACCACCAAGCGTCTTGCCGAACTCGGGATCCGGATAGAAATCGGTCACCGTCCTGAAAATGTCGTCGGTGCGAGCGTGGTTGTTTATTCGTCCGCGGTAAGAAAAGAAAATCCAGAAATGCTCGAGGCTGCCCGTCTCTCTATCCCGGTCATTCCCAGGGCAGAGGCTCTCGGTGAACTCATGCGTGGAAAAATCGGGATTGCGCTTGCGGGCACCCACGGAAAAACCACGACCACGACTCTCATGGCCACCGTGCTTGCCGGCGCGGACCACGATCCGACGATCGTCATCGGGGGAAAGGTCGACGCCTTCGGTGGGAATGCTCGCCTCGGAAAGGGCGACTACGTGGTCGCCGAAGCAGATGAAAGCGACGGCTCTTTCCTTTACCTGCCCGCGGTCTACGGCGTGATCACAAACATCGATTCCGATCACCTAGACCACTATGGAGATTTGTCGAAAATCGACGATGCGTTTTGCGCGTTCGTTTCACGCATCCCTTTTTTCGGACGCGTGCTCGTGTGCGGAGACGATGAAGGAGTTCGGAGAAACATTCCTCGATTTTCGAAACCCTTCCAAACTTATGGACTCGGAGGGGAAAACCAACTTCGAGCTGAAAACCTAGTCGAATCCATGGGCGGCACTCGTTTCACGGTCACCGAGCGAGACGCTGGAGTGATCGGAGAGATCGACCTCCCCGTGCATGGAAACCATAACGTTCGAAACTCCCTCGCGGTCATCGGGATTGCACTGACCTTGGGAATTCCTTTCGCTAAAATAAAATCGGGCCTCTCAAATTACCGGGGAGTCCGCCGCCGGTTTGATTTGCGATATGAAGACCCTGCTCGGAGAATTCGAGTTTTAGACGACTACGGACACCATCCGACCGAAATTATCGCAACTCTTGAAGCCGCTCGCGCCTACTTGAACCTCGCTCCGGCTGAAGCGAGGGGTAGAGTGCTTTTGGCGTTCCAACCTCACCGATTTTCAAGGACGCAAAACTCCGCCGATTCATTCGCAACATGTTTTCACGGGGCGGACCGACTTTACCTCACCGAAGTTTATGCGGCTGGAGAAGACCCAATTCCGGGAGTTGACGGACGCTTTTTAGAAACGCGAGTGACTCGGTCGTCTAAAAGCCCCGCCCATGTGTCGTTCGAAGCGACTCTAGAAGAGTGTGCCGAAGCCATCTGCAAAGATATTCAAGACGGCGACCTAGTCCTCTGCATGGGGGCAGGGTCGATTACCAAGTTACCTGATTTCATCGCTAACCGCTTAAGAGGTGCTTGATTGGTAGACTCAGATTGGGCTTCGGCTCTCGAAATTCTCAAGGGTTTTCAGGGGGAAATTTTTTACGAGGAGCCGCTCTCTAAGCACACCTCATTTAAAATTGGCGCAGCCGCAGCAGCGGTCGTTTTTCCAAAAAACTTAGCGGACCTCGGAATTTTACGCGACTTTACATTGAAGCATCATGCGCCACTTTTCATTCTCGGTTTGGGATCTAATATTTTAGCACCCGATTCTCGTTTTCCTTACCTCGTGATGAAAACGACGAAACTCTCGTCGGGTGCAAATAAACCGGCAGAGCTATTGAACGGGGTTATTCGTACGGATGCCAGCCTGAGTGTAGCGGCTTT
Organism: Oligoflexia bacterium; assembly: GCA_014376785.1. GTDB lineage: Bacteria > Bdellovibrionota > UBA1018 > UBA1018 > UBA1018 > JACMQW01. The sequence goes on along the minus strand of JACMQW010000096.1, from coordinate 49,140 downwards.
TCTTCGAACGGCTGCGAGTTCGGGTTGGGATGGGTTTGATTTTCTAAGTGGAATCCCGGGCACTTTAGGCGGAGTCGTAGCGATGAATGGGGGCACCCATTTAGGAGAAACCTCTGATCGCCTTTTATCCGTGCAAACTTTTTCGTTCGCTCTCAACGGTGGGCTGCGCGAGTACACCGCAGATGCTTTGAAAATGAGTTACCGAAAAAATCACTTCCTTGGTCCTGCAGAGATCGTGGTTTCGGCGACCTGGAAATATGAAGCGGGCGATCCCGCGGCGATTCGCGAAAAACTCGACCTGCTCTTTAGGCGTCGAAAAGAAACTCAGCCACTCGATTATCCTTCATGCGGGAGTGTGTTTAAAAACCCTCGCGACTCCGGCCTCCGGGCTTGGGAAGTCATCGAAAAGCTCGGACTTCGTGGGCACCGAATCGGCGGCGCCCAGTTCGCGGAAAAGCATCCGAACTGGATTCTCAATTTAGGTTCGGCTCGCGCGGTAGATGTGGTCGGACTCATCGAACTTGCAAAACGACGAGCAAGAGATGAATTGGGAATCGAGATCCAAGAAGAAGTGAAAATTCTCAGTTCGAAGCTAGTATAGTGAATTTGGTAATACGGAGGTCAGAAGGGCCGTTCCATAAAGTGTCGATGAAGAGGAGTTGTTTAGCCTGAGCGTCGCTTGAGTGAATCGATTCGTTGCGCCGAGGGGTTGGCCGGTCGCCAAAGTTTGGGTGCAAGCGGCCTCGCGCACGGTCGTTTGGTAGAAAACTCCGGAGTCGCGCGTCTCCAATGAAAAAGTCAGTGCTCCCAAATTCGGTAAGGCGAGGGATTCGATGGTGACCACGATCAGTCCGTTCACCAGATAAGTGCGAACAATTCCCGAGACCCCGGAGTTATTTGCGGGAGAAAAGCTTCCCTGAAAGGTCAACACCCCGCCCGATGGGGCTTTCGTCACGCAGCTGGCGACCCCTCCCGGAATTCCGCACGCGGAAAGCGTCAAAAGCCCGGCGAACAGGAACGAGAGGAATATTATTTTTAAGGAATTCCAAACTTCCATTCAATCGATCCTCCCACCTCTCCGATAAGTCGGCAATGGGTGCTCCCGTCGAAAAACTTCACGCCGTAGATAACCGAGAAGACCTACTCTTCTTAATTCGCGCTTTTTTAAAATATAGCGCGTCCGATATGCATCTACGTCCGAATCGCCCCCCCCTTTACCGCATTAATGGACGCATCCTCCCGGCCTCCATGCCAAATTTATCCGCGGCGCAGATTGAGCGCATTCTAGGCCCTTTCATACCATCGACCCTCGCAGACGCTTTGCAGACGAAGCGCCAAATCGACTTCTCTTTCGAGGTCGAAGAGTTCGGACGCTTCCGCTGTAACATCTTCTATTCGATGAATCGCCTTTCGGCAGCCATACGCCGAATCCCTTTTGACATTCCCAGCATGGACGTCCTTCGGGTACCCGCGATCCTAAAATCGATTCTCGAAAAACCGCGTGGCCTCCTTCTCGTGACGGGGTCGACCGGTTCGGGAAAATCCACGACCATGGCTTCGCTCGTCCAACACTTAAACGATACGCAGCGCTCCCACATCGTCACGATCGAAGACCCCATCGAATACGTCTTCAAAGACCACAAATCGGTGATCACTCAGCGTGAACTCGGTTCAGATTTTCCAACCATGCACGAAGCTCTTTCGTCGTGCATGCGACAGGATCCGGATGTGATCGTCGTCGGAGAAATGCGGGATTACACAACGATCCAAACAGCGATCACGGCTGCCGAAACTGGGCACCTCGTGATTTCGACCCTCCACACGAACGATGCGCGTTCCGCGCTCGACCGTATTTTGGACATGTTTCCCGGAGACCATAAAAACCAGATTCGCGTTCAGCTTGCGTCCTCCCTCTTAGGCATCGTTGCCCAACAGCTTCTGACTCGTGCAGATGGAAAAGGGCGCATTCTTGCGTCCGAAGTATTGATCAAATCTCCTTCGGTGGAGCACGCCATTCGCACAAACCAACTCGAACAGATCAATGACATCATGAATAAGAGCGACCTGTATTATAAAATGCATACGATGAATATGGACCTCGATCACTTGATTCGCGACGGGCACATCAGCTTTGATGAAGGGCTGTCTGCTTCGGCAAATCCGGATGACCTTCGCCTGCGCCTCTCGGGAATCGACCGTAAGGAAGGCTATGATTACGCCGTCCAGCAAAACGAGGACCCTACCCATGGAAATGGCTCTCCCCAAGACGAGTGATCTTCGCTAGACTTTGAAGGGTGAGACTTCCTTTCATTTTTCTAAAATTTCTATTTTTATGGTCGTGCGTAGCAATTGTACCGGCGTCGGTGAGTTGGATTTTCGGTGGAAACCGCATTGCATTCGGAACCTTCGTGCTGGTCGGGGTTTGGCTCCTAATCGATGCCTTGGGAGCTGAAAAACGCCTGACGAAGGTGCTGCGTCCCTCCGTGATGCATGTGGGATCCCTCCCTCTCTACGCGATCGAAGATCCATCGAGTCATGTGTTTGTGACCCAAGGGCTTCTTGCGTCCGAACCGACGCTCTGGATTACGCGAGGCGCACTCTCATTGCTCCCTCCGGAAGAGATTTTCACCTTAGTTCACGGCCTGAGCCGGGCGTCCAAAAACAAAGGTCTCCGTTTCGAAACGGCGCTCACCGCGTGGCTGATCCGACTGACTGCCCGAATTCCTCACGCATTCTCTGAGATTCTATTCTTCCGGCAAATGCGCAGTAAAACCCTTCGCTTTGGTGACTCCCTGCGGGGAATCCTTTGGACATCGCTCATTGTATTGGTCGATTGTTTTTATTTTTCGGAAAACCCACCCGCCACTGAGATTCCAGAAGAGATTTTGCGCAAATTAGAAGCCGAGGCGAGACGCTGCGTTCCGAAGTTGCCGGTGGCTCTTTCGAGCCACTCTGCCGTTTGCCCATGGCCGGATGCTTTCCTCACCCTCGGCCGTGCTTGTCTCCTACGCTCAGGAGCGGTAAATCTCGAGACATGAATTCACCTTCGTCACCCGATTTCTCATCAATTAAAATCAACTTAACCACCTTCTTTCTCTCGATCGCTTCAGCCGCTTACATGGGACTTGGCCTCACTCCAGCGCAAGCTGAGGGAAAAATAGAAATCAACCTTCCGCTCGCTCGTCAGAACATCGATTTACTCGAGTTGATGCACGAGAAAACTAAGGGTAATCTAACTCCGGAAGAGGCGGCGATTCTCGACCAATTGCTTTTTGAACTGCGCACTCGTTACGTCGAAAAATTAAGAACCCAATCCTCCAAGGCATAATGATGAAAAACTTTTTCCTTTTGATTGCAGCGGCGCTCACTTTTACTCAGGGAAGTCTGGCAATCACTTCAGCAGATGCGGCGGTAGACTTTAACCCGAACATTTTTGTCGACCTGGCAAAAAAAGTCGTGCCGTCGGTCGTGAATATTCAGACTGTTTCAAAAGGGCATCGTAGTTTTCGCAACGGGGGCGGAGGAGGCGGAAGCCAAGACGATCTCTTCCGAAAATTTTTCGAAGATTTTCTGAGAAATGGTACCGGCCGCAGAGCCACTCCTGACGAAGACGGGGAAGGAGCTCCCGCTCCCGAAGGAATGGCCCTGGGAACGGGTTTCATCATTGATGCTTCTGGACTGATTCTGACCAACAACCACGTCGTAAACGGCGCAGACGAAATCAAAATTATTTTCACTGAAGACCTCGACGAAACTCCGACCGAAGCAAAGGTCGTGGGACGTGACCCCGACCTGGATTTGGCGCTCATTAAAGTTGAAACGAAAAAGAAGCTCACGCCCGTTGCTCTCGGAGATTCCGATGCCCTGCAAGTCGGTGAATACGTCATGGCGGTGGGGAACCCATTCGGCCAAGGACATTCGGTCACTCATGGAATCATTTCTGCGAAGGGACGTCGTTCTCCAGATTTCGCACTCGCAAGCTACCTCCAGACGGACGCCCCGATTAACCCTGGAAACTCCGGGGGGCCGCTGCTGAATTTAAAAGGCGAAGTCATCGGAATTAACAACGCAATCGATGCCAGGGCCCAAGGAATCGGATTTGCGATTCCCATTAATTTCGCGAAATCTGTTTTAACTCAGCTTAAATCTACGGGTACGGTTTCGCGCGGTTACATCGGAATCCAGGTAAACGATTTGAATGCGGAAATCGCGCAGCGAGTGAATGCTCCAAAAGATATCCGCGGTTGCTTTGTCGCACACGTTTATCCAGGAGAACCTGCGGAAAAAGCAGGACTTCGCCCTTACGACATCATTACGGAATTCAACGCAAAGAAAGTAACTTCTGCGAATGATCTGATCCTGGCGGTCACGGCCATTTCGGTCGGAGAAACGGTCAAAGTAAAAGCGCTTCGCTCAGGGAAAGAGAAGCTATTCGAACTGAAGGTGGCGCTTCGCCCGAGTTCGAAACCAGATCCTCGGTCTCGCTCGAAATCCGCACCCAAGGAAGAGCCTGGAAAAGCGCTCTCCGGGCTCGATGTCGAGGAAGTCACGCCCGAGTCTGCAAAAGAACTGGGGCTGCGACCGAATGTAAAAGGCGTCGTGGTGAACGACATTCGATTCGAGAGCCCCGGAGATAAAGCTGCGCTGATGCGAGGGGACTTGATCGTCGAAGTCGATCGGAAGCCAGTCAAGAATGAATCGGACTTTTACTCCCTTTTGCGAGCTAAAAAATCCTACCTGATTCGCGTGCTGCGCATAGATGAAGGCGGAAATGAAACCTTTCAAGTCGTCGTCCTCGATTTGAAATAGCGTTTTCCGATCGCCCACACATTCATTCACACGCCTTGCTTGACGGGAGCACTCCCGGCCCCATCTTTTAAGAGCGCCACTCCCTTAAAGTGCCGCTCCAAGGAGAATGCATGTCCTCACAGACCGAAAAGTTTACAGAATCCACCCAAGCGATCCTCGCCGCTGCCCAGAACGAAGCGATTCGCCATGACCACCAGGAACTCGGTCCAGAGCATGTTTTCGCGGCTGCCATTGCTTCTGAGTCCTCGTTCTCAGACCTCCTGGGTCTTTCTGGGCTCAATCCGAAGACTGCAAAAGCCGCATCCGAAAAACTCCTCGCGAGTTTACCGCGGGTCCAAGGCGGAAGTGGAAACCTCTACCCGTCGGGTAACTTTAATCGCCTCCTGGTCCAAGCCGAAGATGAAGCAAAGAAACTGAAAGATGCTTACGTCGCCCCCGAGCACCTTTTGCTCGCCCTTCTCTCGACGAAACTCGAAGGCTCAGAAACTCAAAAAGAACTTCTCAAGCTCGGCCTGACTCGTCGGTCGGTCGAAACCACTTTAGAAAAATTACGCAAAGGAAAAACTGTGGACTCACAAAGCGGAGATACTCTGAAGAAAGCGCTCGATAAGTATTGCCGAGATTTAACCGAGCTCGCACGTAAACAGAAACTTGATCCGGTCATCGGCCGCGACGAAGAAATTCGGCGAGTGATTCAAGTTCTATCCCGTCGTTCGAAGAATAATCCGGTGCTCATCGGCGAGCCTGGGGTGGGGAAGACCGCGATCGCGGAAGGGCTCGCTCTTCGGATCGTGAATGGGGACGTGCCGGAATCACTGAAAAATAGGCGCCTCCTCACGCTCGACCTCGGAGCTTTGATCGCGGGGGCAAAGTTTCGTGGAGAGTTCGAAGAAAGATTGAAATCGATCATCAAAGAAGTCGCCGAAGCTGAAGGCGAAGTGATTCTTTTCATCGATGAGCTCCACACCCTCGTGGGTGCGGGTGCGAGCGAAGGCGCAATGGACGCCTCTAACCTTTTGAAGCCCGCCTTAGCGCGAGGTGAAATTCACGTCGTCGGCGCGACGACGCTCGATGAATATAAAAAATACATTGAGAAAGATGCGGCGCTCGAGCGGCGCTTCCAGCCGGTGTTCGTAAAAGAGCCGACCGTAGAAGACACCATTTCTATTCTTCGCGGCCTGCGCGAACGGTACGAAGTTCACCACGGAATCACGATCCGTGACTCCGCCTTGGTTGCGGCAGCGACCCTTTCGAATCGTTACATCACCGACCGTTTCCTGCCCGACAAAGCGATCGATTTAGTCGACGAAGCGTCCGCGCGAATCCGCATGCAAATCGAATCGCGCCCCGAAGAAGTCGACCAACTCGAGCGGCGCATCCTGCAACTTGAAGTTGAGAAACAAGCTCTTAAAAAAGAAAAAGACCGTGCTTCGACGGAACGACTCTCCATCATCGAGTCCGAACTTTCGGTGCTGAAAGAAAAGAGCTCGAAGTTAAAAGCGCGCTGGGAAACCGAAAAAGGCGAAGCGGGAAAAGTTAAAAACCTTAAGGAACAAATCGAGAAAGTTCGACTTGAATCGGAATTAGCCGAACGTTCGGGAAACCTCGAAAAAGCGGCTGAACTTCGGTACGGAAAACTCCTTGGGCTTCAAAAGGAAATGGACGCCCAATCCAACGGAGAAGGAGTGGTGAAAGAAAACGCCCTCCTTCGGAATGAGGTCACCGAAGCCGACATTGCCGAAGTTGTCGCGAAATGGACGGGAATTCCGGTCACTCGGATGCTGGAAGGCGAACAGCTAAAACTATTAAAGATGGAGACTCGCTTAGAGGACCGCGTCGTCGGCCAAGGCAAAGCGCTCGCTGCTATCTCAAACGCAGTACGCCGCTCGCGCATGGGGCTTCAAGAAAAACATCGACCGATTGGGTCCTTCCTTTTCCTCGGTCCCACGGGCGTCGGCAAAACCGAAACGGCAAAAGCGTTAGCGGAGTTTTTGTTTGATGATGAACAATCCATGGTTCGAATCGATATGTCGGAATTTATGGAAAAACATTCGGTGGCTCGGCTTCTCGGCGCCCCTCCCGGATATGTCGGCTACGAAGAAGGAGGCGCTCTAACCGAAGCCGTCAGGCGGAGGCCCTACAGCGTGCTTCTTTTTGATGAGATCGAGAAGGCGCATCCTGATGTCTTTAACGTCTTTCTCCAGATTCTAGACGATGGACGAGCAACCGACGGTCAGGGAAGAACCGTTGATTTTACAAACACCGTCATCATCATGACCTCGAATATTGGAAGTCACTTGATCTTGGAAGAAAAAGATCCAAAGAAGCTTGAGGACGGAATTCTGAAACTGCTGCGGGGACACTTTCGCCCAGAGTTTTTGAATCGAATTGACGAAGTCGTGACCTTTGATCACCTCGACCGCTCCCAAATTACGAAGATCATCACCCAGCATGCGGGCCGTTTAAACGAGATGCTGAAAGAACGAAATCTGAAACTGGACTTTAACCCTGAGGCGCTCGAGCTTTTGACGGAAAAAGGCTACGACCGCGATTTCGGAGCACGGCCGATGAAACGCGTTTTCCAGCGCGAGATCCAAAACCCTTTGGCGGTCGGATTACTCGAAGGAAAATTTCCTGCCGGAACGACGATCCATGTGGGCGTCGAAAAAGGAGACTTTTCTTTCAAGGCCTCAAGTTAGGCGACTAGCCCTCCGCATCTATGGCAGGTTGAATTCTCTCTCGCTACCCCCTAGAATAGGGGAGCGAGAGAGAGTGAGCCGTCATGAACATCACCGAAATCAAAGTCTTTCCGATTAACGAGGAAAAACTGAAGGCCTACATCACGATCATCCTCGATGATTGTTTTGTCGTGCGGGACTTAAAAATCATCGCGGGCATGGGTGGGCTATTTGTCGCGATGCCGAGCAAGAAGAGAAAAGACGGCACCTTCAAGGACATTGCCCATCCTTTGAATCACTCCACTCGGGCAATTCTCGAAAAGAAGATCCTAGACGCCTACCTCGATGAACTCCGGAGTTTGGGTGGTTGTGTGACCCAGTCCGCCTTGGAGGCGGAATCCCGGGACGCTTAATCGAGAAATTCGACGCTTCGCTTAGACTTTGAAGGACAGCGCAAAGAGCCCTGCGCCGATGATCCACGTCAGCCAAGGCGATTCGATGAAATAGGGGTAAGCCATTAAAACGATCCCCAGGACAATTTTGGACACATTCGCCAAGCGTCGCCCCTCTTTGAAAACGTAAATTCCGAGGGTCGAAAAAATGAGTCCGGCAAATAAAGTGGCGGGTTCAAATGACACCCTGAAACGATCGCTTTACACGGCCCTAAAAACAAGGCTTCTTAGCCAAAGTTGTCCACTTCTTCGTCCACTCCTACGCCTGGAAATGACTCCCATGGAAAATAAAGTTCGGCTGGACGTTCCAGCAACCACCTTTTTGAAAATCGCCTTCGCCGCCCTGATCGCGGTCAGCTTGGTGAAGCTCGCGCCCCTGCTTTTGATCGTCCTGCTTTCCGTGCTGGTCGCAGCGACTCTCCATCCGGTCGTGGAATGGTTAGAAACGAAGCGCGTCCCTCGGGGAGTGGCGCTCGGTATGGTGGTCTTCGCGATGATCGGAACGCTTGCACTCTCAGTGCTCTTTATCGTTCCGGAAATGATCGACCAAATGAAGCAGCTTGCGGAAACCCTGCCGAAGGTCGAGCAAGACTTCTTAGCGAAAGTACCGCCCGGATCCCTTCATAATTTCCTGGTCCGTTTTTCTCATGATCCGAAAGCAGTCGTGGGTGGAGATGCCGCAGGAAAGCTTCTTGCCATTAGTTTTTCGGCGCTCGATACCCTGTTGAATTTCGGCGTTTTTCTCATCACGTCGATTTATTTACTCATCGATGGCAAGGGAACCTACCGCTGGTTATCGGCCTTCCTCTCAAAACCAAATCAAGAAAAACTCGACCAAACTGCGGAAGAAATGTCGCAAGTCGTTTCGGCATACGTTGCCGGTCAGCTTATCACCTGCGGACTGGTTGCGGTTTTCACTTTTGCCGTTCTGACCGCGTTCCACGTTCCGGCTGCGCTTGTGCTTGCGGTCATCGCGTCCCTCTTCGATTTACTGCCGATCGTCGGCTTCATCGCATCCGTGGTTTTAATCGTTCTGATGGCGCTCACCGTTTCTTCCTCTACGGCGCTTACGGTGCTTGCACTTTGTGTCGGCTACCACCTACTCGAAAACTATGTGCTGGTTCCGAAAATTTATGGAAACCGCATGCGCCTCTCGACACTCGTCGTGCTGATGTCCTTTATGATCGCGGGGACGCTCGCTGGAGTGCCGGGCGCTATTCTCGTTCTTCCACTCGTGGCTTCTTATCCGATCATCGAAAAAATTTGGCTTCGAAACTATGTCGGCGAGGAAACGATTCGCCAGCATGCCGCGGTCGAATCGAAATCCCCTCGCCAACTCAGAAAATAAGGCGTCTTACCGGCACCGGAATTTAAACTCAGCTTTGTAGTCGCGGTCACTGGTCATGGAATAACCCACGCCGCCCGCTGCTCCGACGGCTCCGCCGACACCATAACTATTCGATAGAACTCCCGCTGGGCCGCCCAGGAGGACCGCAGCCTTAGAAGCGTTGCGAATCGTTTTACGGCTCTCTTCATCCATCGACCCCTCGTAGGCCGTCTTATCTTCCTGAACAACGACCATTTCTTTATGGCGGTCTTCACAATATTTTTCGGCTTTTTTCAAAGCTTCTTTCTCTGCTCCGTCTCTTTCGATATCGCGAGACACAACCCGGTTTACCCCGTCCTCACCGGGAAGAACTCGAACTTCAGCCGTCGAACAACCTGCAAAAAAAAGCGCTAATACGGAAAGAGTGCCGAGAAAGAAAATGGCGTGGGTGAGCTTTTTACACATCGGATAACCTTTCGGGTTTGAAAGAGGGTTCATCGAGTTTCTCGAAGGTCACAGCTTTCCGTTTCCGCATCGAAAACGATCGTGATTTTCCCAGACTCGAGAAGACGTCTCACCTGAGAAACTTTCGTTCCGAACTCGAGTTCTTTAGCGCCGTAATCCGTGCCTTCTCGAGAAACGAATTCCTCAATCAATGCCTGAAGCGTTTCCGGACTGAGCTCGCGGTGAGAGATGAACATCCATGCGTTTTTAACGCGAATAAATGGCTGCTGTCGAGTGCCCGAACGTGCTTTCCTACTTGGCTTGTTGGGTAGAAAGGCCGCCTGCTTGGGGCAGGGAGCCGGAGCGCGATTGATCAGGGCTCAGACCTTCGGGCTTTTGCTGGAGCGACGAAACGGATGCGTTCTTTCCGTCCGTTTCTGCACAGCGCGCGATCACCTCGAACGAAGGGCCGAGATTGTGTTTAAGAGAAGCCAGGGTCATTTGACTTGTCCGCGGATCTAACGACGCGCGGTCAAACGAAAGCGTCGCCATCGGGCAACCTTCCGAAAGCTGAATATCGGTTCCACCGTCCTCTCCGAAGCGGTAACGAACGGCGTTTGACTGACTCACCACGACTCGGCACTGGAAGGGAGGAATTCGCCCACTTTCGAAAGCGCGTCGATCTTTGGCGGCATGTCTGAAAAACGCAGTCGATACGCTGCGCTGGAGACCGACGATCACGCTGGCGCCGTCGGTAAGGTCGCCATTCACGAAAGTCAGAAAATAGGCGTCTAGATCAGCCTGGTCTCCGCGCTTCAAGCTTTTCGGCGGAAGGTTAAGGCCCGTTTTCAGTCGAATCTCGGTACCGGGGAGGAGCTGATCGACCGGTAAATCTGACGGACAAGCCGAATTTTCAGCCTGGGCAGACAGTATGAAGAGGTGAGCGATCAACGAAATGAGAATCATCTGAGCACTCATCGGCAGTCATTAGGAATTCCTAAACCATCTTCAGAATGACCCCGCCTTCTCGCCCCAGTATGCGCTTTGCAAAATGAAACCTCATGGAATCACCGTCCGGTTTGTCTCGCTCACTCTGGTTTGATCATGAATCTGTTCCGGCTTTCGCGCCCCTACTCTCGAGCCCGGAGGTCGATGTGTGCGTGATCGGTGCGGGTATTTCGGGCCTGACCACCGCCTACCTTCTTTTAAAGGCCGGCAAATCTGTAATCGTCCTCGAGCGCAATTCGCTCGCGGGTGGAGACACCGGAAGGACGACTGCCCACCTTTCTCCACTCATGGATGACGGGTTATCCGAGATGGTGAAATGGCATGGAAAGGAGGGGGCTAAAAAAGTTTACGAGAGCCATTCGGACGCGATTGCTCTGATTGAGAAAATCATTCAAGACGAGAAGATCGATTGTGGATACTCCCGGCTTCCCGCCTACCTCTGGGGAAAAGTGGATGCCGAGTTTCAGGCAGCGAAGCTTCTCGATATTCCTGTTTCAAAAATAAAAGGCGCTCCGATCGAAGGGTTCGACACGGGCCCTGCGCTTGAATTTCCGGAGCAAGCACAGTTTCACGTCGTTCAGTATCTTCGGAAGCTTGCGCTCTCCGTGATTCTTCTCGGAGGAAAAATCTATACGGATACTCCAGTCACGGACGTCGAGTGGGCGGAGGTCGCAACCGTTAAGACGGAATCTCGCCACCGCGTGAAAGCGAAGTTCGTCGTCGAAGCTTCGAATTCGCTCGTGACGGGCAGCATGCGAACGATCACGAAACTCTATCCCTACCGCACGTTCGTCGTTGCGGGCCAGATTCCACGCGGCGAAGTTCCACATGCGCTTTTCTGGGATACCGAAGATCCTTATCATTATGTTCGTCTTCAGCCTGGCGATGAAAGCACATCTACTCCTGACCTACTTATTATCGGCGGCGAAGATCACAAAACTGGGCAAGAGAATGATGCCGATGACCGTTACCGAAAGCTGGAAGCATGGGCGAGAAAACGTTGGCCGAAGCTCGCGGCCATCACTCACCGCTGGTCCGGACAAGTTCTCGAAACTCCTGATGGACTCGCGCTGATCGGGCAGAACCCGGGCAATCCTGAAAATTCTTTTTTAATCACGGGCGATTCCGGTCACGGCATCACGCATGGAACTCTCGGCGCGATGATCACGCGTGATCTCATTTTGGAGAGGGAAAATCCTTACGCGGAACTTTACTCGCCTTCGCGAGCAAGCCTGAAAACGTCTGGCACCTGGTTGAGAGAAAACTTAAATGCCGGGAAACAGTACCTCGATTGGATAACGCCTCAGAAAGACGATGCACTCAGCGGGCTCCCAAGCGGCGAGGGAACGATCGTTAAAAAAGGTGTCGAACGAATTGCGGTTTACCGCGCTGAGGATGGAAAACTGAGTGCTTGCTCCGCGGTGTGTCCGCACCTCGGCGGAATTGTTCGCTGGAATTCGGGCGAGAAAACCTGGGACTGTCCTTGTCACGGATCGCGGTTCGATCGGCATGGAAGAGCGATCGCTACACCAACGGTAACCGACCTCGCACCTAAGCGTGTCCCTGCGGAGTCGTGACGGCTTCGATTGTGCTTAAAAACCGCGAAACTTTTCCGGATGAAAGTGTTCGTTCCACTTTTTGCTGACTTTTTTCAAAATAGGCCACGAGCTTCAAACTGACATTCCGACCCTTATCGGTCATTTGGAGAGATGTTCCCTGCCGGTCTTTTAGGTCTGCTTTTCTTTTAATAAGGCCCAAAGATTCCAGGTGGGAAATTCCCTGGCTGATCGCGCCTTTTGTTAAACCGAAAACGGCGCTGAGTTCTTTTGATCGAATGTCTCGGCCTTCTTCGGAGAAGAGCGCCACGAGCATCAAACTCTGTGAAATATTCAACGAATGCGCCGAGAGGTCGAGATTCATTTTAAGTTCTATTTTTGAAGCGGCATCTAGAATGCGAAGAGAAGGATTTTCCAAAAGAAACTTTGTGATCTTCATAACTTCTAGCCCTAAATGTTTATCTGCTAAACCGTTTAGCCGTTAAACGATCTCATTCGAAACTACTTCTGTTCGCTTTTTCATCCATCGAAAAAGAACCGTAGAATCACATTCGGAGAAATCGGAATGATGAGTCAAGCTTTTGTTCCTCAGTGGATCTCGCGCAGACAGAACACCGAAGCATGGGAGATCTTTTGGGTGGGTTCCGGAACCCTCTATCTTGCGTTGCTTGCCCAGATTTCATTTTCGCTTCCTTTCACTCCCGTACCCATCACAGGCCAAACGTTTGGAGTAGCGACTCTCGCGCTTCTCTGGGGCGGGAAAAGAACGTTCGCCGTGGTAGGGATCTATTTGCTCGAAGGTGCGATCGGCTTGCCAGTATTTGCGGATTTTTCTGGCGGACTCGAATGGGGACCAACTCTCGGATACCTTATCGGAATGCTCTTATCGGGCGTCTTCATCGGTGTTTTCACCGATCATGGACTGACAAATACGCTGTTAAAAGCTTGGCTCTTCTGCAGCCTTGGCAGCGCTTTCACTTTTCTCATTGGTCTTTTTATCCTTCACTTTTTCATTCCATTTCCAGACCTTTTGGCCGCCGGCCTCTTTCCGTTTCTTCCGGGCGATATCCTAAAAAATTTCGCGGCTGCGCTGGCTGTAACGAAGTTTCGTGGCCGAAAACCTCAGTGACTCTTCTCATGATGGTTCTCTATTTTATTTCGCGAGAAACCGATGCATCCGTTTCGGTGGCTTTCTTTCGAGAAGAAACTTCGAGAGGTCGTTTTTCCGTCTATGAGGTCGGAGGTAAGTACGCCCATGTTGCGATTTTAGTCCGCGGAAAGTGGCTGCATGTTTATCCAGGAAGAGATGTGGAGTGGGTCGAACATTTAAACGGTATGGGAAAAGAGAGCGTAGTTCTCACAAACGAAAGCGCGGAAGAGCCAACCGAGCCAGAAATCGTGCGACAAATTCCCCGACGTTACGACCAAAGTTTTAATTGGGATTCAAACGATAGGACTTATTGCGCGAAATTGGTCGGGGAGCTTCTTCACATCGCGCCCCTTCCGATGAGCTTCAGCTCCGATGATTGGAGCGGAATGAAGAATCTCCCTCGCGGCGAAAGCGGGCTGTCACCCGACGACATTTTCACCGTGCTCTTGCAGAGAGGCTACCGCAGGACGAATCGTTGTGCCGAATGGCTGAAGCGGGAATAAAGATAATGGAATGTTTTCGTTTCAGTGACTCATTTGGGAAGTGATTGAAAGGAAGTTTCAACTTCCCTCGCAAGTTTTGCGGACTTATTTCCGCTTTGCCTGTGCGGGGTTTTGCTATGGCCGATTGAAAATCAGAAAAGATAGGCGATCCCGAATCCACCCGTTTGGAAAAAATGTCGTGAGTTTGTGTGAACGACTTGTCCATTCCCATCGACGGATGCCCCATGATCATATTGGAACGGGTTTACCCAGAGCGAAAGCATGATGGGGGATCCTGCGAAATACCGCGCAAATCCCAAGTAGGGCCCGATCTGATACTCGCTGCTTAAGCTAACTCCGCTCTCTTTCCGGCCAGGATGCGCCTGACAATCGATTCCATAGGACAGAAAGTTCTGATGACCGATGCTGTGTCCAAGGCCCAGTTTCGTGATGAGGTGAGATTCGACGGTATGACCCTCTGTCGTGCAGTAATGCCCGATCACTTGCGCTTCCCAATTCGGCGCCTCGTAAATAAATCCGCCCTTCCAAAGGTCTTCGGTGAGGGCCCCTAAAACTCCGAAATGGCCTTCATTTTCTACGGATTCCGACTCTGCTCCCTAGCCGTTCATTGTCGTCAAACCCACTAGAATGAGTAAAAAATCAAATAAGACCTGTTTAGTGTGAGTCGCATATTTTTCAGGTCTCTTTCTTTATTCCACTCGCCGACCGTTCTGACCGAGAGCGAATGTTGGGTTGAGGAGTTTAATTTTTTAGATAATCTTTAAACCTACGGGCGTTTGAGTCGACTCATCCTTTCTGCAACCCAACCGAATTGAAAATGAGCGGTGTTCCGTCTGCAGAGAGGTTTACAGAGTGGTGCGGCGTTCCGCCGAAGTGATTTTCCGGATCTCGAGTTTCTCGACTTCAACTGGAAGGGCAACTCGCTCCATCGGAAGATGTGGAAAGACTCCGACTGACATCTCAGAGCAAAAATTAGTCGTTACTTACTTTTCCCACAGCCCGCTGGTCGTGCGCGTCGATAAGACTTTGTCGAATATCGTAAAACTTTCGAATAATCCGCCGTCATCTTTCTAGCGTTTGGATCCGTTTGCTCCAGAACTGCTAAGGCCAATCAGATTTTTTCCCGATACTTTCCTTATGCGGTTCAGACAATTTCTCATTCTGCTTCCGTTCTTCTCTACATCCGCACTAGGAAGCGCAGAATGTTTAAAACTCCTTTAAGAAATTGCCCTTCCGATATCCCATTCCTACGCCTATCCCGCGGACTCGCTCAGATGGAGCGAGTTTAAAAAACGCTCGCCGACTATCATCCGCGATCTTTTGCCTGACGAAAGGCCCACTGAACCAATGACTCTGGCCGAGCAAAAGCTCATATCTAAGGCCACTCAAACTTATTTGGAGTCGATAGGAATTCATTCCTATCTTTCTCAAGTCGGCGATTTTTGGCGGGTCATTATTGAGCCGGATGAAATTCTGCGAAGGCCAGTGTTTCAAAGGAATCTGTACTTGCGGGGAAAGTCTTGGATATTAAAGATGGCCGTTAAATTGGAGACCGGGCCGCTTAATGCAAAAGTTTGCTTTGATTCGAAACACCTCACGGACGGAGCATCTTGGAGCCATAAAGAGGGGCTGCTGCGGCTCTCCTGGGACGGGCTACTCGACGAAAAGAAAATGAACCTCTCCAACGCTCACGAATGGATGCACTATATTAGACAAGTCCACGCGTTTGAGGATTCCCAAACATCTTCTGGTGAAAAACTGCGCCAAGACGCAAGAATCATTTTCTTCCAACCACCGGGACTGGGAGGATCCCTGGAAGGGACCTCTTACTATGCTCAACACACATTGGAGGAAGCTGAAGGCGTCCTCCTACCGGCGAAAGTATTTGTTCAACGTGCCACCGAAGAATTAGCTTCCACTGAGAGCGCTATCGACTCTGAAAAATCAATGCATCTGCAAAATGCATCCGAACTTATTGAAAACGCCAAAGGTCGTTTAAAATGGCTCCATCGCTTTCTTGAAAATGACCTACCCATTTTGCACACCGCCCATGGCTTAAACAACTTAGAGATAAATGATTACCCGGGTTCCACCAGCGGCGCAGACTCTTTTGTAAAGCTTCCAGATGGACGGTTTATTTTTTTCAACAGAGCACAAATGGGAAATGATTATAATTTGGAAGCTTTTTTAAAAATTCAAATCAGCGTGCTCGATACCTATCGAGAGAACGCTTCGAATCTCAGCAGAAAAATTTCCGACCTCGAACTTTTTCTAGGTTCTTTTTGAACACTATCCATCTTTTATTTGCGGACTCGCCAACGACAATTCACTAGGCCATGCCTCCTGCATGTCCTACCTCGTCGGACTCCTTCGGAATCCGACGAGGCCGTGAATTCTCGTTCGAATCTCTCCCTCTCCGCCACTTCTGGTGATTCCATCTAAACGCTCGGCGAATCTATCCGCCCTTCTTTACCCAACGGCCATTACTCCCCAAAACTGCAAAAGATTTTCTCGCACGCGCAGGATGCGCGGTCGTTGCGGTGGCCGGGATGGCCACAAGAAACAACTTTGGCAGTTTTGGGGAGTGATGGCGGATTCGGTATGAAAAGAAGTGGCGGAAAGGGAGAGATTCGAACTCTCGGATGGTTGCCCATCGCCGGTTTTCAAAACCGGTGCATTAGACCACTCTGCCACCTTTCCGCATCTGCTTCTTCCGAGTCTAAAGGAAGAAGAACTCTGAGAGCGCTGAGCGCTGCTCTAAACCTTTACGATCCAGAGGTCTTCACCGCGCCGCTCGAATCCTCTCGAGCCTTCGACGTACGAATGAAGGGCCTTGGGTACTCGTACTTCTCCCGCTTCGTTTTGTCCATTCTCGAGAAGGGCAACGAAGGTTCTTCCTACCGCGAGGCCGGAGCCGTTCAGCGTGTGGGCGAGTTTCGGCTTTGCGCCCGCTTCCGGTCTAAAGCGAATTTGCGCGCGGCGAGCCTGAAAATCCCCACAATTCGAACAAGAGGAGATTTCGCGGTAGGTGTTTTGGGCGGGAAGCCAAACTTCGAGATCGTAAGTTTTCGCGGCGCTAAAGCCCATGTCTCCGCCGCAGAGTAGCATCGTGCGGTAAGGTAGACCGAGAAGCTCTAAGACTTTCTCTGCGTTCTTGGTCATTTTCTCAAGCTCTGCGAAAGACGTCTCTTCGTCCGTAATCTTCACCATTTCGACTTTTTGGAACTGGTGTTGGCGAACGAGCCCGCGCACATCCTTTCCATACGACCCGGCTTCACTGCGAAAGCAGGGAGAGTAAGCCGTGAAAGAGAGCGGAAGCTTGCCCGCTTCGATGATCTCGTCAGAAACGATATTCGTGAGCGGAACTTCGGACGTCGGGATGAGAAAAAGCTCGCGATCACCGACCGAGGTCTTGAAAAGATCTTCTTCGAACTTCGGAAGCTGACCGGTTCCCATCAACGCTTTCCGGGAAACCAGAAACGGTGGGATGATTTCTTCGTATCCGTGCTCGCGCGTGTGGAGATCCAACATGAACTGAATCAACGCCCGCTCTAATCGCGCCCCCGCTCCTCGGTAAATCGCAAACCGGGAACCCGAAATTTTCGTCGCGCGCTCGAAATCGATAATGCCGAGGCCTTCACCGAGAGCAACGTGGTCTTTCGCTTCGAATGGCAAGCGGACTGGGTCTCCCCACTTGCGAACTTCCTGGTTCTCTTCTGCGCCTCTTCCTACGGGAACCGAATCATGAGGCAGGTTCGGCAAGCGCAGACTGAGATCATCGAGATTGGCTTGAACCTCTTTCAATTCATCATCCAACGACTTCACGCGGTCACCAATGGTGCGCATTTCTGCCATGAGCGCATCGGCGGCGGCGCCGGCCGAAGGATCAGATTTCGCTTTCGACTTGAGTTGGCCGACTTGCTGGCTGCCGAGATTGCGCTTTGCTTTGAAAGCTTCAACTTCCTGGATCAGCTCCTTACGTCGTAGAGAAAGTGCAACGATGCGGGAGATTTCTTCCGACGGGAAATTTTTCTTCGCGAGGCCTTTTTCTAAAGCTTCGATTTGTTCCTGAAAAAAGCGGGGGTCCAACATGGACCTAGTTTACCAAAGGTCATCCCTAAAGGTAACGTTCGATTTCAGCTTTATCGGTCGCATCCGGTTCCATTTGCAGGTATTTTTGGAACGCTTTCCGAGCGTTTATCAAGTCACCCATGTCGCGGTAACATTCACCCATGCGCTTATAAACCAGGGGATTTCCGGCATCGAGCTGGACTGCGGCCTGGAAAAGAGCGATCGCCCCGGTGTAGTTCTTCTGCCTCTGGTTAGCGACTGCGGCAAACATTTTCGCCTCGGCGTTAGTGGGCTGGATGGCCATCGCTTTCGCAAGATGCGTCAATGCCCCCTTCGGGTCCCCGAGCTCCAGAAGCGCTTTCCCCAGCGAAATGAGCGTTGGGGCAGAGTTCGGATTATTCTTTAATTCGGTACCGAACTCCTCGGCCGCCACTTTGTGATTTCCCATATTCGAATACATGATCCCTTTATAGAGGTGAAGGTTCGGGTATTTCGGGTAAATCGCGTAAATCTTTTCAAGCTCCAGCTGCGCTTTCTCAAATTGCGCCTTCTTCATAAAAATCCGGTATCGCTCGAGGTATCCCGACGGATCAGAGGGGTTTCGATCGGAATAGCTCTTGAAAGATTCGAGAGCTTTATCGAGCGCCTTCTTATCCGTGTTTTCGTCATTCAGATAAATCTGAGCCTGAAGCTTCCAAGGATAGGCGTATTCCGCATTCGCCGCCCGCGCTTGGTCGACGTACTGCTGGGCTGCCGTCCATTGGCCCTTACGTATTTCAAGCTCCGCCATCGCTCCGAGCAGTTCGGCTCGAGTGGATGTGCTCTTTTGCATTTCGTCTTGAAGAAATTGAATTCCGGCGTCTGGTCCCTCGACTTCGGCCACCGCTTTCGCAGTGAGAATGACCGGCTCCGTCGCTAACGGATCGAATCGTCTCGCGAGAGAGAAAAAGAAGGGTGCGTCTTTGAAACTTTTTACGGCGACCAAAATTTTTCCATACGCGATGTACACATCAGGGTCGATAGATTCTCGACTCATCGCTTTTCGGTAAAATGCTGCGGCTTCCGCGTAGCGCCCTTGTTTCGCATACATATCGCCGGCGGCTTTATCGATCGAGGACTGACCGACCGGAAGTTTTCGAAACTTATCCATCGCTTTTTGGGCGTCTTCCCACTCGTAACTTTGGATGAGAACCGAGATGTACTTCGACCAGACGTCGATGTTGTTTGGAGAAATTTCGGCCGCCTTTTGATAATTGATTCTCGCGTTCGGCAGATCATTTAATTGCAGAAACATGTCGCCGATTTTTAGAAGCGGGGACACCGATGCGGGGTTTTCACTTCGAGCGTTCAGAAACTGCGCAAGCGCGTCGTTCGGATTTCCGCCTTTTAAGCTTTTCTCACCTTCTCCGAGGAAGAAGTACATTCTTGCTTCGCTCTTAGCGTGAGCCACCGAGCCCCCTTCGCGCGCAAGCAGAGTGTAGTACTCGAGGAGATAATCCCGGTTTTGATGATCAAGCTTCAGTGCGCGCTCGACCGCACCGAGCGCGGAAGAAAAGTTCTGCTTCACAGAATAATACTGGGACAAAAGGTAATACGCTTGGCCGAGGTCTTTGGGTGCCAGAAACTCTGGATGATCTAGAATTTTTTCTAGATCCGAACCCGTCACGCTGGTGTGACCATCTTTCCAAGCCAGGGCTACTTTTCGCAGTCGTGATTTTGCGTGAGTCGGCCAGCCCTTCAGGGCTTTATCGTACTGAGCATTCGCATCGGCAATCTCATTTAACTCCTCCGAAATCCTACCGCGAAGGTAGAAAATCCTCGGCGTCCATGCACGATTATCCGGGAAATTTTGTAAGTATTTTGCCGCCTCCGATGCCTTTCCCTTCGCAAGAAAGGCATCAGCGATATAGATAAAAAGCGAAGGATCGAAGGTCGCACGACCTTTCGTGTATTCGACGATTTTCTGCACCGCCGCGTCTGGTCTCCCCGTTACGGTCAAAAACTCAGACTCGGCTATAACGATCTCCGGGAGTTCGATGCCTTTCGTCTTCGCGGATTCGATCAACTGCGAAATGACTGAAAAGAAGGTCTCGTCTTTCGTCGATGTGTCGATCAGGTTCACATAAGCGCTCGCCAGCATCGCGTAAGCTTTCAAGTTATCGGGGTCCGCCGTAATGGCCTCACTCATTCGAGATGCGGCAGCCTTATAACCCTGAATATGGTCGTAAGTGAAAAACTTCAGGCCCTCTTCGTAGAGTTTCGTACTCAACGCCGGATTTGGCTTTCCATTGGTTTTATGGGGAAGGGTGGGCCGAAACGCCTCTGCCTTCGAAAAAACGGCTTGTCCCCTTCCTGTCGTGTCGTTTAAAAATTCATCGTATGCGAAATATCCGAGAATCGCTGAGATCGCGATGATTCGAAAAAGTTCTTTTCCTCGGGGAATCCGAAACTGTCTCGGCGCCTTCACCAAACCGGGCCGCTTCACCATCACCGTCGCTTCCGCGACTATTTTTCGGTACTCCGAGCTTTCTAAAAGTTCGGATAGCTCCGATTTAGGTGCGATGGAAGAATCCGCTTGAATGGTTCGAGAGTCGTCTCTGATTTCGAGATTTCCATCTAACATCAGAGGACTGGTATCGAGAAGGGTGGGTTCAAGCTCCTCATCGGAAACTTCTTCGGCCTTCGCTAAAACCGTGCGGTCTTCTCCTTCAGCTCGCTCATCTTTTGGCGGCTCACTCGATTGCATCGAGATTGTTCCCGCAGGTTCGGGCTCTTCCTTCGGCGGTTTTAATTCCATGGGCTGAGGAAGGACGACCGTCGGCGCAAACTGGGCGTGAGTCGGACTGAGAATGGGTCGATAGCTACTCTGTTCACTCTTCAGAGTCGTACTCGAACTTAAACTTCCGGACGCATTCGCAAAAAGCATTTCTGCAATTTCTGGAATGCGGTTGATGTCTTCCCAAACTCCGTCTGGATGGACTTTCGCAAGTTCAACGCCCGTGATTTGTTTTTTTAATATCAGTAATCGCACCCGCTCGGCGTCGAGGGGCCCGAGAATTCTTCCCGAGTGGTGCTTAACCTTATAAAGGGCAGCTGAATACACTCCCTTATTTTAACAGATTACAGAAAAAGCATGCGCTTGTTTCGCTCGGCATTATTTGCCGAGGGAGCGCAGTGATTCATCTGACTGCCTTAGTCCTAGAGCTTAGCGACAACCTTTTTCGTGACCGCAATCATCTTCGAAGGAAGGATTCCGATCTGGAGGGTCATGGCAACCATCATCGCGATGGAGAATGCTGCGAGTGCGGGGACCGCAAACTTCTCGAGTCCCTCGTTCTCACGCATGTACATGTAAACGATGACTCGGAGGTAGTAATACACTCCGATCACGCTACAGAGCACTGCGAGAACGACCAACCAAATTTCACCTGCTTGAATCGCCGAATAAAAGAGGTAGTACTTCGACGCGAAACCCGCCGTAGGAGGAATGCCGGCCATCGAGAATAGAAAGACCGCAAAAGCAAACGAGAGCCAAGGATGTCGTCTTGCGAGCCCCGAAAGATCGTGCAAGTTCAGGTTCGTGTCGCCCTTACCCGAGAGAACCGAGAGGATCGAAAAGGCTCCCAGGTTCATCACGGTGTATGTTGCGAGGTACATCAGAATGGGTGCGTATCCAGCCTCTGAGTGAGGTGCAGCGATCATTCCTACGAGCAGGTATCCCGTATTCGCGATGGAGGAGTAGGCCAGCATCCGTTTCAGATTCGTCTGCGTGAGGGCGATCACGTTCCCAAAGAACATCGTGATCAGCGCAATCACCCACAGAACATCATGTAACCGACCACCGATAGCGGCTTCGATGTCTTTTCCATAACCAAGCGAAATGAACACTCGGACAAACGCAGCGAAAGAAGCCGCTTTAATTCCGGTCGTCATGAACCCGGTGATCGGAGTGGGAGCACCTTCATAAACGTCCGGCATCCACATATGGAAAGGAACGGCGGCAACTTTGAAAAGAAATCCGACGATCACGAGCCAGCCACCCAAATGATAAGCGGGGGTCATGAGCTCTGGTTTCGTGGTCACCCGAGCCAGAATATCCGTGATGAGGAAACTGCCCGTGGAGCCGTAGAGCAGGGCAGTGCCGTAAAGTAGAATCGCGGACGCTGCCGCACCGAGGATGAAATACTTCATCGCCGCTTCGTTTGACCTTCGGTCGTTCCGACGAAATCCAACCAGGACATAGGCAGACAGCGACATGATCTCGAGCGCGATAAAAATCGAAATCAAATCGAGCGTGGATGCCATCAGCATCATCCCAAAAGTCGAAAAGAGCATGAGAACGTAATATTCCGGGTACTCGAGCTTTTGCTTCTCGAGGTAGCGAACCGAAGCCAGAATCGAAAGCGCAGCAGTGGCTAAAAACAGAATATTAAAAAATGCGGAATAGCCGTCGCTGACCATCATTCCGGCGAAGAGGTCCGTCCGGTCAGCGGTGATTTGGTGTGCGGCCGAAACCACTGCTCCGATGAGTGAAGCGATGGCGATGCAAACCACCGAAATCCGTGCGGGAATGAACGGAACAACCGCGAAGATCATCGCAAGCAAGGATCCACCCACGACCCAAAGGTAAGGTCCGAGCGAGGAATATTGTTCAGAGGTAAGTCCGAGAAGGCTCGGATCGACGATTTTCAGCGCTTCCATTATCTTTCGCCTTTCAAGGCCACAGCAACCGCGCCCGCTTTCGCGGTGCGATCCACTAAACGGGTGATCGAAGTTTCCATTTTACGAAAAAAGAAGTTCGGTGCGACGCCCATCCAAAAAATCGCGACCATGAGGGGCGCGAGGACGACAATCTCTCTGAGTGAGAGGTCCTTCAGCTTCTTGTTTGCTTCGTTGGTGAGGGGTCCGAACATCACTCTTTGGATCATCCAGAGCATGTAAACCGCGCCGAAGATGACGCCGGTTGCGGCAAGCACGGTCAGTCCAGGATTTGCTTTCCATGCGCCTAAGAGGATCAGGAACTCACCGATGAAGCCGTTCGTTCCAGGAAGGGCAACCGAAGAAAGCGTCGCAATCATGAACGCGACCGCGAAGAGTGGCATGACCTTCGTGATTCCGCCGTACTCTTTGATTTCTTTCGTGTGGCGTCTTTCATAGAGCATACCGACCATCAAGAAGAGCGCCGGAGTCGAAATCCCATGGTTCAACATCTGATAGACGGCCCCCGTAGATCCAATCGCGTTCAACGAAAAGAGGCCGATGATCACGTACCCCATGTGAGAGACCGACGAATAGGCGACGAGCTTTTTCATGTCTGGCTGAACCATGGCAACCCAGGCACCGTAGACAATCGCAACCGATCCGAGAACCAGAAAGGTCGGTTGGTACAAGACTACGGCTTGCGGGAAAAGAGGAAACGCGAAGCGGATGAATCCGTAACCGCCCATTTTCAAGAGCACACCCGCCAAGATCACCGAACCTGCGGTCGGAGCTTGGACGTGCGCATCGGGTAACCAAGTGTGGAGCGGGAAAAGGGGAACCTTAATTGCAAAAGCGAGGGCAAAGGCTAGGAAGAGCAAGCTCTGAGTCGAGAGGAAACCGCTTCCGTCGAGCCTCACTTTATAGAGTTCGACGAGTGCCGTAGAGAAGGAGCCGAATTGCATTTTATGCTGATAAGCTAAGAAGAAGATCGCAACGAGCATCAGAAGCGAGCCGACCATAGTGAAAATAAAAAATTTCATCGTGGCGTAAATTCGGTCTTTTCCGCCCCAAATTCCGATCAAAAAATACATCGGAATGAGCATGGCTTCCCAAAAGACGTAAAACAGGAATGAATCGAGCGAAACGAATGCGCCGATCATCCCCGTCTGGAGCGCCATCAAAAGCGTGTAGTATTCTTTTTCTCGGTCTTCGACTCCGTTGTAAGAGGAGAGAACGACAATCGGCATGAGGAAGGTCGTGAGCAAAATCAGCCAGAGACTGATGCCGTCCATCCCGATGAGGTAATTCACGCCGAGGCCAGGAATCCACTCCACTGATTCTGCGAACTGGAACTCAGCTCCGTGAGGATCGAATCCGTAGTAAAGCTTCAGCGAAACCGCAAACAGCAGTAATGATCCTGCGAGAGTCCAGTGCTTCGAAAACCTTCCCGGAATTGCCATTCCTGCTACCGCCCAAGCGAGCGGGAGAAATGTCAAAGCGGTCAGTAAGTGGGTATTTAACCATTCCATATAACGAGTGCCTTCCTCTAAAACCGCTTAAAATCCGCGAACGAGATAACCCAGACTCAGCGCAAGGCCGATGAGAATCATCACTGCGTAAACTTGAATCGAGCCGGTTTGAGCCGTTCTCGCTGCTTGACCGGTCCACTCGGAAACGCGCCCGAATCCAAGCACCACTCTGTCGATCACTGCCACGTCGACATTCTTCCAGAGCTTCACCGACATTTCGTAAATCGGCTGGATGACGGCGCTTTCGTAAGCTTCATCCACGTACCATTTATGCTCGAGCGTCTCGTGGAGTTTTGCGTGACGAGCTTTGCGCGCCGAAGCCTCTTTCAGATTCGTATACGTCTTCCAAGCGTACGCGATCGACAGAATCGCAATGAGGGTCGACACTCCCATCAGCAAGTATTCGGTCGTGTGTCCCGCAGTAAAAGTTGCCGGGTCGTGCGCGGGAATGACGGGCTCGAGCCACTCTTCAAGCCAGCTCATGTGCGGGATGCCGATGAATCCGCCCACGATCGAAAGAATCGCCAGTACAACGAGGGGGATCGTCATCGTGGCCGGAGACTCATGCACACCTTGAGGAGCATGGCCGTGATCCGCATGTCCGTGTCCGGCATGATCGTCGTGACCGTGAGCCGCGTGCGAATCGTGAGCGCCACCCATTTTCGATTCATCGAAACGAGGCTTACCCATGAACGTGAGGTAAAACATTCGGGTCATGTAGAAGGCGGTCATTGCCGCAGTCACCGCACCCACGACCCAGAGGAGTTTGCTTCCGTGAGGGCTTGCAAACGCGTTCCACAGGATTTCATCTTTCGAGAAAAATCCGGAGAACGGAGGGAGACCGCAAATCGCGACCCAACCTACTAAGAAAGTGACGAAAGTGACGGGCATCTTCAAACGCAGTCCGCCCATTTTTAGAATGTCTTGCTCTTCGTGCATGCCGTGAATCACGGAACCCGCTCCGAGGAACATCAGCGCCTTGAAGAAAGCGTGCGTGATGACATGGAAGACACCTGCGGTATAAGCGCCCACACCACACGCGAGGAACATGTAACCGAGCTGCGAAACGGTCGAGTACGCGAGTACTTTTTTGATATCGTTCTGGGCAATCGCAATCGTCGCCGCAAAAAATGCGGTCAGCCCGCCGATCACCGCCATGGTCATCATCGCGGTATGCGAAAGCGAGAAGAGTCCGTTCAGCCGAGAGACCAAGTAGATTCCCGAGGTCACCATCGTAGCCGCGTGGATGAGTGCAGAAACAGGGGTCGGGCCCGCCATAGCGTCCGGCAGCCAAACATAAAGCGGAATTTGCGCAGACTTGCCGGTGCAACCGACGAACAGAAGTAAGCAAGTCGCGGTAATTGCTGCTGGGCTGATCGCCGCAATGAAGTCGCCCCGCGCGAGAAGCTCCGTAATTTTCGTGAACTCCAAAGTCCCGAAATGCGTGTAGATCATGAACATGCCGAGGAGAAAGCCTAAGTCTCCAACCCGGTTCGCGATGAAGGCCTTTTTGCCCGCTTTCGCTTTTTCAAGATCCTCATACCAATAGCCGATCAGCAAGTAAGAGCAAAGACCGACGCCTTCCCAGCCCAAAAACAGGATTGGAAGCGAAGACCCCATGACGAGCATGAGCATCGCAAAACAAAACAGGTTCAAATAAGCGAAAAACTTTCCAGGAGTCGCATCGTGGCTCATGTAGCCGATGGAGTAGAGGTGAATGAGCGTTCCCACTCCCGTGATCACGAGGGTAAAAAGAGTGGAAAGCGAATCCACTCGCAGCGCCATTTTTAAATCAAGGTCGCCGACGTGGATCCAATTAAAGAGGTGCTGCTCGACGAAGCGTCCTTCGGCTGGCATTCCCTTGAGCTCGAGGAACGTCTTCACTGAAATCAAAAACGCCCCAAAAATGGCAAGCGTCGCAATCAGACCGGGAATCGTTGCTCCTGCCTTTTTTGCGCCGGGACGACATTGGATGAGGGCGTACCAAAATCCATTAATCGTGAAACCGATTAGCGGAAGAAGCGGGATCCATTTCAGCATCGTATTTTCCACAGTCTCGAGCCTATTCTTTCAGGAGACGGATTTCGTCCGTATCGACAGTTTTCAACGTCCGGAACATCGCGATCAAAAGACCCAGTCCGACAGCACTTTCAGCCGCCGCAACGACGATGATGAAAAATACAGCCATCTGACCGCCCATGTCCTGGAGCTGGTGCGCATATGCAACGAATGACAGGTTCACCGCATTCAGCATGAGTTCCACACACATGAGAATCACAAGGATATTTCGGCGGACAAGAACCCCCGAGAGACCGATGAAGAAAATCATCGCGCAAAAAGACTGAACGACCCAAGGGGCAACAAGGTTTTCGGTATTCATTTTCCCTCTTTTCCGAGGTTTCGTTTCGCTAGGGCGATCGCACCGACGATTCCCGCGAGAAGCAAAATCGAAGTGAGCTCAAATGGAAGAATGTAACGAGTGAACATCAGCTGGGAGACTACTTTTGAGTTACCTCCCGAAGCCGCCACGGCCGCAACCGAGTACGGGCCCACGAGGACTTGGCCGTGATCGGATTTCTTCAGCGCCCAAACGAACATGACGAACAGGGCGACACAGAAAAACCCAACGAGTGCTTTTACGAGCGGATGCGATCGTCCCATGTCGAATGAAGGCTCGTCGGCGCTGAGGAGCATGATGACGAAGATGAACAAAACCATGATCGCTCCCGCGTACACGAGCACTTGGAGTGCGGCGACAAGGTGGGCAGCCAGGTTTGCGTAGATGCCCGCGAATGCGGCAAACACTAGAATCAAACTAAATGCGCTCGAAACGGGACTTTTCTTGAAGACCACTAAAAGTGAGCAAGCAATCGCAACTCCGGCGAAGAGGTAAAAACCAACGGGCGAGATGTCCATTACTTATGTCCCCTCTGCTCGAGCAAATAGTCTTTATCGTAAACGACGCGCTTCGACGTACTCATTTCGTAAATCTTCGAGAGCTTAATCGCATCTTTCGGACAAGCCTCTTCACACATGCCACAGAAACAGCAGCGAAGAATGTCGATTTCAAACTTCACCGGATACTTTTCTTTGTCTGGACGCTCTCCTGCCACGATGTGAATACACTCTGCAGGACAAACCGTCGGGCAGAGCATGCACGCCGTGCAATTCTCAACTCCATTGGTGGCCTTGATGTAATGCATTCCGCGGTAACGGTCCGAGTAGTTCCGACGTTCTTCCGGATACTGAATCGTGACTGCTTTGGAAAAGAGCATGTGTTTCATCGTGATCGCCAGGCCCTTTAAGACCTCGATCAGATAAATATTTTGGAGGGCTTTTACGTCGCGTTTAACGAGCATATCTCATCCGCTTTCTTAGAGAACTTTCAGGTAAATCAAAAATCCCGTGATCAGGATGTTGAGGAGCGAGAGGGGCAGAAGGACTTTCCACCCGAGGTGCATCACTTGGTCATAGCGGAACCGTGGGATGGTCCAGCGAACCCAAACGAAGAGCCACATGAAGAAAGCGACTTTCAAGACAAACGAAATCGCCTCGAGCGCCACTCGTGCCCATTCGAAATTCATTCCTTCTAAACCGCTATGGGTCAGAAGAAAGGTCATTCCCGGAAGCAGCTGCCACCCACCAAAATACAGCGTCGTGACGAAAGCCGAAGCCACCGTCATGTTGATGTATTCGGCCATCATGAACATCCCAAACATCATGGAATAATATTCAAGGTGGTAACCTGCGACGATTTCGGATTCACCCTCGGGCAAATCGAACGGAAGTCGATTGGTTTCCGCGTAAGTGCAGATCAGAAAAATGATGAAACCGAGCGGCTGGAGAAAAACTCCCCATTTCGGAATGGCAATCGGGCCGAGTTGGATGAGCGTTGCACCCTGAGCTGTGGCGATGTCACCCATCTGAATGGAACCGAAAATCATCACGATTCCGATGATCGCGAGCCCCATCGAGAGCTCGTAAGAAATCATCTGGGCCGTCGAACGAAGCCCGCCGAGCATCGAATATTTATTATTCGATGCCCAGGACCCCATGATGATTCCGTAAACAGAGAGTGAGGTTACGGACAGAATGTAGAGAAGGCCGACGTTGAGGTCTGCGATCTGGAACTGAACCGTTTTGTCACCCATCGTGATGTGGCTTGCGAAAGGGATCGCTGCAAACGTCAAAAACGCAGGCAAGAGAGAAACAAGTGGCGCGAGACGGTAGTAAAACGGATTCACGTGTCCCGTGGCGCGATCTTCCTTAGTCATCATCTTCACCGCATCCACGAGGGATTGGAAAAGACCCAGAGGTCCGATGCGGTTTGGGCCTAAACGATTCTGCAAGAGTGCAGATCCGCGTCTCTCAACCCACACCATGATCGGTACGACTTGGAGGAGCATCACCACTACCACCGCGATTTTCAAACCCATCGCAATCAAGTCGAAGGTGTCGAGTTCGGCATTCACTTAAGCCACCACACCCTTCACGGATTCCATCGGACGGGGAGCCGCCGCAGCCGAGTGCGTCCAGAGCATCAGGATTTCACCGAGTTGCTTGGATTGGCCGACCGGATTGATCGATCGGCGCAGGCGCTGTTCGCGACCTTCGTAGTTTACGATCGTTCCGTCTTTCTCAGAAAAGCTCGTTCCGGGAAGGGTGACTTTCGCAGCGGCAACTTCGGATTCATTGAAGACACCGATCGCAACCACGGTCGACACGCCGTCAAGGTTCGGAAGTTCAGCTCGTCCGCCACGAATCACAAGCACTGCCTCGGTTCCCGCGGGAATAGAATCTGCTCCTTTTACGCCGAGCTTTTCCCATCCGTTCAGATTCGAGGTCTTCGACTTGCGCTTTAATAGCGTGTCCGCAGGCGCGTCTTGGGTGGTCGCCGTGATTCCCGGCGTACCAAAATGAAGAAGGGTCGAACCTGGAAACGCTTTCGGAGCAAACTCGATCAAGAGCTTCGCTTCTTCTTGGGTGAGGTCCGATCCCGCAAGAACCAAAACCTTCTTACCCTTAAGAGCTTCCTTTGCCGCCGCAACCGCGCTCGTCCAGCTGGTTTTCCCGCCGAGAGAAGTCGGCGCGGTGATGCGAGATCGGTCGTTCACGTAGTGGTAATTGAATCGGCCTTCGTCACAGAGCCAGTAGCGGTTGATTTCCATGTTCGGACGCGGAATGCAGCGTTCGATCACGTTGTTATCTTGCTGAATTTCCATATTACAGCCCTTGGAGCAGCCTTCACAAACGGTGGCTGTCTTTTTCAACATCCACGCGCGCTTATGAAACCGGAAGTCCTTAAGGGTCAACGAACCGGTCGGGCAGATATCGGCATAGTTACCGGCATAGTCGGTTTCGAGTGGGCGACCATCGATCGTGGTAATTTCCGTATTATTCCCGCGGGAAACGGCCACCATTTCACGGACGCCGGCAACTTCAGCTCCGAAACGAATGCACCGCGTGCAGTGAATGCAGCGGTTCATGTTCTTTTTGATCACCGGACCCATGTCGAGGTCAAGGTAAGTGCGGCGCTCTTCAGACGTGCGCATGTAGGCGTCGCCGTATTTGAAAGAGTTCTCTTGAAGGTCACACTCGCCCGCTTTGTCGCAGATCGGACAGTCGAGGGGGTGATTGATCAGAAGAAATTCCATGATGGACTTCTGGTTCGACTTCGCGCGCTCCGAATCCGTGTGAACAATCATTCCGTCGGAAGCGGGAGTCGAACACGCCGTTTGGAGCTTCGGCATTTTTTCGACTTCGACTGCACACATCCGGCATTGGGCCACTACCGAAAGGCCCGGATGGTAACAGAAGTAAGGGATTTCGACGCCCACCCGCCGAGCAATTTCGATCAGATTCTCTCCAGCCGTGAATTCTACTTCTCGGCCGTCAATCGTACACTTAGCCATGTTGTTCACCATGTCCTTCGGCGTGCTTGCCGCCGTGCCCAGGGGCGTGTCCCGCGAGGCGTTTTTCGCCACGGATGTAAGCTTCAAACTCCGGACGGAATTTCTTCACAAAACTCGCGACTGGTCCGGCCGCTGCGTCGCCGAGTGCGCAGAGCGTCTTCCCATTGATGTTGTTCGTGATGTCGAGCAGAAGATCAAGGTCTTCCATTTTCCCTTTTCCATGGAGAATGCGCTGAATGATGTCTTCCATCCAACGGCAGCCTTCGCGGCAAGGGGTACACTGTCCACAAGACTCGTGGGCGTAGAACTTCGTGATCCGCTCGATCAGCTGGACCATGCACTGGTCTTCGTGAATGACCATGATTGCGGCGGATCCAAGCATCGAGCCGATTTTCATGATGGGCTCGATGTCTGCGATGACGTCGATTTCGTCTGCGGTCAGAACCGGGGCGGAAGAACCGCCCGGAATCACTGCTTTCAGTTTTTTTCCATCGAGCACGCCGCCGCAAACATCGTATACAATTTGGCGAAGGGTGTAGGCGCCGGACGGGAGCTCGTAGACGCCGGGTTTATTCACGTGTCCAGAAACCGAGAAGAGGCGAGTGCCCCCAGACTTTTCCAGCTTTCCAAGTTTCGAGAACCACTCGCCGCCGCGGTTAATAATGAATGGCACATCGGTGAGCGTCTCGACGTTATTTACGATCGTCGGACCACCGAAAGCGCCCGCCTGCGCAGGGAACGGAGGTTTCACGCGAGGCTCTCCGCGCTTCCCCTCCAGAGAGTTTAAGAGGCCGGTTTCTTCGCCGCAAATATAAGCGCCAGCACCGCGGTGGACGGTGAGGTCGAAATCGAATCCCGATCCCAGAATATTTTTTCCGAGGAAGCCAGCTGCATAGGCTTCATCGATGGCGGCATCGAGAAGCTTTGCCTCGCGCGTGTATTCGCCACGGATGTAAATGTAACCATGGTGCGCACCGATCACGAACCCTCCGATGACCATTCCTTCGATGAGCAGATGTGGAGTGTACCGCATGATATCGCGGTCTTTAAACGTGCCGGGCTCAGATTCGTCGGCATTACAAACGAGGTATTTTTCTTTGGTGGACTGCTTTGGAATAAAGCCCCACTTCATTCCGGTCGGAAATCCTGCGCCGCCACGGCCGCGCAAGTTTGACTTCTTCATCTCGTCGATGATCGCATCGGCGGTCATGCCGAAAGCTTTCTTCAAAGCCGTATAGCCCTCCATCTTCGCTTGATAATAAGCCAGGGCGCGCGCTTCTTCGTGAAAGTGCTGAACGTAGAGGGTTTCGAAGTCTTTTGGTTGGCCAGCCATTTTTAGTCCTTACTTCGCGTTCGCGGAGAGGCGGTTTAAAATCTCGTCCATCTTTCGAATGTCGAGGTTCTCGACGTAATCATTATTCAACATCATTGCTGGGGCCGTCCCGCACGCACCAAGGCATTCTTCTTCATGCAAAGTGAACTGCTTATCCGGCGTCGTCTGGCCGACCTTTATGCCGAGCTTCTTCTCGCAATGCTCGACCACATCGTATGCACCACGCAGGCAGCATGCGACGTTTGTGCAGACTTTTAGATGGTATTTTCCGACCGGCTTTAAGTTGTACATCGTGTAAAACGACGCCACTTCTTTTACCTGAGCCGGGTGGATTCCGATGTATTCACCGATTTCTTGCATTGCTTCCGGAGGAAGCCACGTGAGCTCATCCTGGGCAGCGTGCAACGCCGGAAGCAAAAGAGCGACCTTGGTCGGGTACCGCGGCTCGAGTCGTTTCATCGCGGTGTAGAATTTTTCGGATAAGATTTTCGCCATAATATTTCTTCTCGCTCTCGCTTACCGATCCAGCTCGCCCGCGATAACGTTGATGGAGCCGAGGGCTGCCACCATGTCCGCAATTTTTTCGCCCTGAACCATCTCGCACAAACCTTGGAAGTGATAAACCGACGGACCGCGAATCCGCATACGGTGCGCTTTCGGGCCGCCCTTCGACACGATGTAAAAAGCGAGCTCTCCGTTTGCCGCTTCCATTTGCGTGTAGGCTTCACCTTCAGGCACGTCAAATCCGGTCATGAAAAATTTAAAATGGTAAATGAGCCCTTCCATCGTGTTGTGGACGAGGTCTTTTTCTGGAATCCGCGTCCGCTTATCGTCCGCCCAGATCGGGCCGGGCTTGATGCGCTCCATGCACTGCTGAATGATATTCAGAGACTGCCGGATCTCTTCCATTCGCACCAGGTAGCGATCGAAAACGTCGCCATTTTGCGCGATCGGCACGTCGAACTCGACTTTGTCGTAGAACATCATGGGCTGGTCGCGCCGAAGATCGATGTCGATCCCGGAAGCGCGCGCCACGGGGCCCGAATAACTGTAACGAAGACAATCTTCTTTACTGAAAACGGAGATGCCGACCGTTCGCTGAACCCAGATTTTATTTCCGGTCAGGAGCTTGTCCATTTCGTCGAGCGTTTTACGGGTTTTCTTTACCCACGCTTTCACTTGGTCTTCCCAACCCGCAGGCGCATCGTGCATGAGGCCACCGATTCGAGTGTACGAAGTGGTTAAGCGAGCGCCGCAGAGTTTTTCGACCAATGTGTAGGCTTCTTCGCGCTCATGGAATCCATAGAGAAAGAATGAAAACGCGCCGATATCCACGGCATTGATTCCCAGACAAACGAGGTGATCCATCACCCGAGAAATTTCGCAAACCGCCATGCGAAGCCAAGTGCAGCGATCCGGAACTTGAATTCCCATGAGACGCTCAACCGACATGGCATATGTCACGTTATTCAAGAGAGCTGAACAATAATTCAGGCGGTCTGTGTAGACGATGAATTGGTGGTAGGTGCGGTTCTCGCCGAGCTTCTCTTTCGCGCGGTGTGTGAAACCGAATTCGACGTAACTCTTCTCGATGGTTTCACCGTTTAACTGGGCGATCATCCGAAGCGCGCCGTGCATCGCCGGGTGGGTCGGACCAATGTTCACGATCACGCGGGAGTCATCCCACAGATCATCCGAGTCTTTCTCGATCGAGTAATGTTCGCCGCTTAGACCGAGGTGTTTTTCGATTCCGCTTTGCGCTTTTAGGTTGGTTTCCATTATTTCACTGACCTCTCAAGCAAGTTCGGATTCGGAAGGGGAGTGTCCGGAAAAATTTGGTATCCGCGCAAAGGATAGTCCTTGCGCAATGGGTGACCGACAAATCGGTCATCCATCAAGATCCGCCGCATATTTGGGTGCCCAGAGAACCGGACGCCGTACATGTCGTAGATCTCACGCTCCGGCCAGTTTGCGGCCACCCAGAGGGATGTAATGGTAGGAACTTCTTCGCCATCACGAACTCGAACTTTTAACCGAATGCGGCTCATGTTCGAATGGGAAAGGAGCTGATAGACAATTTCAAACCGAGGCTCAAGTTCTTCGTCCGTGGCCGTGATATCGGCTAAGAAGCCATATTCGAAGCCATTTGCAGTGCGCATGAAGTCCATGACTGCAACGATGCTTTCCGCGCGAATAAAGAGGATCGGTACGTCTGTCGGATATTCTTTGGGCATTCGAACTTCTTCAACCGCGCCACCGAAGCGCGCCTGAAGCTCAGCCACCTGCTTCAACCATATCGCTGAGTAGGTATCGAACATTTTTCCGTAAATCGTAGAGACGGGTTGGTGGATGTTCATCGGACGTCCTATTCGAGGTGGTAGCCGGCTTTTTTAAAGTCATCTGCTTCACTCACGCCGAATGGCTTGAGCAAATTCATTCGCTTCAATGCTTGCTCGCGTTTAAACGCGCGAGTCGTGCCGTTTTGAATCATTTCCTGGAGCTGCATAAAGCCGTGCATGAGCCCTTCTGGAGAAGGGGGGCAACCTGGCACGTAGACGTCGACCGGAATGATCGTGTCGATGCCCTGAGTAACTGAGTAGACGTTGAAGATTCCTCCGGACGAGGCACAGGCCCCCATCGAGATGACCCATTTCGGCTCCGCCATTTGTTCATAAATGGTACGCAGAATGGGAGCCATCTTCGTATTCACGATCCCCGCAACAATCATCATATCTGCTTGCTTCGGAGAGAAGCGCATCGCTTCCGCTCCGAACCGAGCAAGGTCATAATCTGAAGCAAGAGTGGCCATCATCTCGATGCCGCAGCAGCTGGTTCCAAAAGGAAGTGGCCAGAGGGAGTTTTTTCTTCCCCAGTTCACCATCGCGTCGAGTTTGGTCGTAAAAAATATGGATGAGCCGTCTTTAGACATCTGATTCGTCCTGTCTGTTAAACTTTAAGTTC
Source organism: Oligoflexia bacterium (assembly GCA_014376785.1). Taxonomy (GTDB): domain Bacteria; phylum Bdellovibrionota; class UBA1018; order UBA1018; family UBA1018; genus JACMQW01. Next base: position 14,706 of record JACMQW010000096.1, on the reverse strand, counting down.
ATTCCCATTCGAGAGCGCCCTTCCGAAGAACATAGATGTATCCCACGAAAAGAATTCCAACGAAAAAACCCATCTCTACAAGGATAAAAGCGTTCACGCTCAGAAACTCACGGTAGATCAGCGCGAAAGGGAAAAAGAAAATCGCTTCAACATCGAAGAGAAGGAACAGAATTGCGACGAGGTAAAAGCGAACCGAAAACCGGTGCTTGGTATCTCCGAGCGGCGGCACTCCGCATTCAAACGGTGTGTCCTTCATCGAACTCTTAATTTTCGGCCCGAGGAAACTCGAAAGGAGAATGATGACGGTCCCGAGTCCTAATCCCACACCCAACAAAATGAGAACCGGAAGGTATTGCATGCGGTTTTCCTTGAGGAAAAATCCTCAGGTTTTCTCTGACTCGAAGCTCAGGCAGTTTTGCTGAGTTCCACGTCTTCGGTTTAACGAAGAGCGTTAGCCAGAAGTTTGAAAGACTTAAGTTTAACTTTAAACAAACTATAGCTCTGCCTAAAACCGCGTTCTACCCTAAAGTTTTACCAGATTGAAAATGCGACGCTTGAGCCGACCCAGTTCAACATCGACTCTGCGAAAACCGAGATCATGAGGAGTGGAACGAGCAAGCCTAGGATGAGCGCGCGGTGGGACCAAGAGACGGGAAAGTTCTCATTTTTGTAACGCAGTTCATAAACCCAAGGGTAGACCCACCGGAAGACTGCCGTTCCTACCAGAACGAGCGAAAGAAGCGCGATCGCAACCAATCCGTTCCAATGATGTCGTGCAGCCGAGCTCACAAGGGCAAACTTCGCAATAAATCCAGGGAGGGGGGGCATTCCGATGACACAGATCATGAAAAGTAAAAGTGCGATTCCCTCAGGAACGGATCGAGAGAGTTGGCCTTTTGGATTTAACTCGTCGCGTCTATCTTCGAAAAAGGTGAGCGCTCCGAACAATCCTCCGACCATGAAGATCTCTGTGCCCAGTCCGAAAAGAATGGATGCGAAACCCACTTGATCGAGGGCAAGAAGGCCAAGCAAATAAAAGCCGCTCTGAAATATCAGAATTCCTGAAAAGAGCTTCCGCGTTTTCTTTTGCCGAAAAACATAAAGGGCACTCATCAGAAGAGTCGTGGCGGCGATGGTCGCAATGACCGGTGTCCAGTCCATCGTTGAAATCGGTTCCCAGTATCCTGGAATTTCCGTTTCCTTGGCGAATTGAATCACAATCACCCGGATGAGCACTCCGAAGCTCGTCAGACGGAAGAGACAAGATGCGAATGCGGTAGCCGGAAGTGAAGCCCCCTCATACGCATCTTTCGCCCAGAGCTGGGAGGGAAAATAGGTTCCAAAGAATCCGAGGCCAACCACAATGAGCGAGAACCCCACGGCATAAATTCGCGGGACGGGGGATTGTGCGACCAGCGCCGAATGGATGCGGTAAATATCGAACTCACCGGTGATCGAATAAAAAAGCAAAACCCCGATCGATAAAAAGAAAACCGCATAAATCGAAGACAGGCTTCCTTTAAATGCCGCTTCGATCGCGCGGAAGTCGATTTTTTTCAGGGCGAAAATGAGCGACCCGAGAATTTGTACGCTGAAGAGTAAAACTAATATCCAGATCCAGTTCACGGCCGAACAAAGCAACATTCCGAGCGCCGTCACGCCTAGAATCAGAGCCGCATGTTCCGTTCGGTTCTCGATAGAAACCTCTTGTGATTTACGGTCGGCTAAAAGGCCGATGCCAGCTGAACAAAGCAGGAGCGCTTTCAGAAAGAGGGCAAAACCATCATTAACGAAATTAAGGCTCCCATACCGACCGGCGCCCAGGGCGTAATTCAAAAGCAGCTGCAGGAGCGCGCCAATCACACTCAGCATCGCCGTAGCTAAGATCACGCGCGTGCGCTCGCCTTGGTACCCCACTTCTCCGAGCACCAAACCGATCGCGGTTAAAGCGAGGTAAATCTCTGGTAAAAAAAGTGCGACGTCTTTCAAGCCCCGGCGCTCCCAACACTCAAGATTTTGACGATCGTCACTCTTACAATGTCTACGAATGGAGATGGAAAAAATCCGACCGCGAGAATGAGCGCCACCAACGGATAGAGAAGTAACTTTTCTCGCGCTCCCAGTTTCGCATATCGGTCATCCGTTTTGTCTCCCAGAAAAACCTGCCTGAAAATTTGAATGAGAAAAGCTGAAACGACGATCATGGTAAACAGCGCCGTTACGACGATCCCTGGATGGTAATTAAACATCCCCATGAGCAGCAACGCGAATGCAATAAAGCCCGCCGTGCCCGGCACGCCGAATGCGCTCGCCATCCCCAGCAGCGTTGCGCTCCCTAAATCTGGAAGCGCACGCAAAACCCCACGATACGAGGCAATTTCATACGTCCGGGCTCGGTAGCGGAGAATTTCAGAGGCAAAGCCAAAGATTGCGAAGGATAGCATCGAGGAAAAGAGGATAAACTGCGACCCCACTAGTCCCGTCGGGTGCCCAGTGCCTATCCCAATGAGGGAAAAGCCTGCCAGCACGGTCGAGAGCGAAACCATCACTCCGCGCATGTCTTTTTCTTGGAGAAGCGACAGGCAACCAAAAACAAGATTCGCGATTCCCGCCGTCACCCAAACATCCAGATGATTCGTCATCGTTTCCGGAAAAAGCTCAAATCCGATTCGCGTAAAAACCGTTAAAATTACCGGGAAGCCGCCCAGCAGGGCCGCGAGGCCGATGGTCGTTGGTACTTTTAGAACCAATTTACGAAACCATCCATGAAAGGGCCAAATCGGCGCGCGGAGCGCCAGCCCAAATGTGATCAATGAAAACGCAATCTGAGGTAAACCCACACTTAAACCGAATATTTCTGTCGTCTTCCCCGCGAGTTTACCTCGCAGCTCTTCGATCAGAAACGTATGGGGGTCGATCGCATGATAAATGAGTAAGACTCCGAAAAAAACGCTCGCGCTGGCCACCAGCGAAACCGAGATCATTCGAAACGCGGAAACCTCACGCCCTTCATCCCCCCAGATAGAAGCCATGAGATAAAGCGGAAGTGGAATCATAGAGAAGAAAAAGAGAAGCAGGAAAAGATCCAGGGAACAGAGGGCTCCGAGAATTGCCGTCTGCGAGACGAGGAGAAGCGCGTGAATTCCACGGCGGCCAAACTGCCGATCCCATTCAGATACGATGAGAAAGGGAAAAATAATCGCAATCACGAGGGTGGGCAGGAGATTTAGACCGTCCACCCCGAGCGCAAAGTGAACTGAGTAGGAGTGAATCCAGCTCACCACAAAGTGCGGCGTCTCGTCGCCCAGGTGGGCACCGATATTGATGAATAAAAGTATGGCGGCAATCGAACTGGCCACGCTCATGATGAGGGCTGCCGTTCTGGCGAACAGTGGGCGGGGATTCACTGCCTGGAGAAGGGCGCCTATTGCGGGGGCAAATACGAGTAGTGGAATTAACGCTCTCAATGAATCTCTCCTTAACGAGTGAGGTAGACTGAAAAAATCAGCACCCACACCAATGTGAACCATGCATAAAGTCGGACATTGCCGCCGTGTAGCCATTGCACCAATTTAGATGGAGCAGAAAAAAGCTTTCCGTAATTCTCTGAGGTCAACCCGTCGACCCAAGATTCCGCTTTATCGCCTGCGCGCTTCAAACCATGAAAAAGCGCTCGAACTGTTTTGGGAATGTACTTTTCCCAGACGAGATCGGAAAAAACGGCGAGCAGAGACCCCGTACGAACGATGGCAGTCGCGCTGATTTCAGGAAACCAAGCAAAACCAAACATCCTTTGAGCCGCTTTTTTCCCTTTCGGATATTTTTCCGCAAAAGGAAACAGCCCCGCTTTCGCCGCAACAAAAGTGCCTACTAAAATCGCTAAAATGAGAATCCCGTGACCCAATCCAAATCCAAGCCAGCTCCCACCCGAGTTTTCGGTCGAAACCCCCAGAATCCACGGCCACTCTTCCGCACCGTCTAGAAAATCGACCTTCTCGGGCAATCCTCCGCCACTCCACCTACCGGAGAGAAGCGGTCCGAAGCCTAGGAGAGCCATCACTCCGAGAGCAATCCAACTCGGCACGAGGTGACTTCGCGCCGATGACTCTCCTCCGCGAAGCACGAGGCGAAATCCTACCGCAGCAAAAAGCAACCAAACGAAGAATACCGATCCGCAAAGAAGGGGGAGAGATTCAATTCGTGAAAAAAACTCGGTCACGCCCGAAGAAGTCGACCATCCGAAAAATCCAAAAATCCCGAGAAAGAAAAACGTCGCGATGACCTTCTCGAGTGTCTTTCTCTCATGATCTAAAGTCAGAAAGAGACCGGAGAACGCCAGGGCGCTTCCCGTTAGCCAAAGAAAAGCTTGTTGAGCGTGAAGAAAGGGAAGAATCGTTGTGAGCATCAAGGGAATGCTGGCTAGCCAGAGATGGATCGAACGACGCTTGGATTCTAGAAAAACTCCGGTCAATACGGAGAACAAAAGGAGCACTGTAGCAGAAATTGATAATGCTAGTCCCCAAGAAGTTTCGGCAATCGCGGGCAGCATTCGGTAAAGCACAATGACTGCACTCCACGAACTGGCGCTTTCAAAAATGAACTGGTCCTCTTCGAAAGTGCTCTGGGATTCGGCATGAAGCGCATGTGCACTGAAAGCGGGTGCCAAAAGACAGATAAACCCAGCTCCAAACAGCGCGGCGGAGACCAGGAAGGAGAGACTAGACGTTGCTTCGCCAAATGAGTTTAGCTGCGAAAAGTCGAGATGAATGCCCTGCGAAGCGATTCCTGCTCCTCCGGCTAAAATGAAAAAAAGTGAAATCCATGCTCGCTTCGTAGTGGCCATCCACAGCCCATCGTCCGTGGTGGTTTCAGACTCGGTCCCGGCGAGAATAGGCAACTGTCGAGCGGCGGTTTGAATTCCCAAGCCAATTGCCGCAACCCAGAGCGTTTTTGAGGAAGCCACCAAGCAGAGACCAACCCAAGAAATGACCAGCGAAGAGGTAAGCCGAACCGGAGTGCGATTCCTGAAGACGATCGCGCCCAGGGTAAAGGCAAATCCCACACTCAAGACAAAACTCACGGGGTCAAAAAAGATGCCGAGCCGAAGGCCGTCGATCGCCGTTTTTTGGAACACCCAATGTACCGTGGGACGATCCAACAAGTGGAATCCCCGGATGGCATAAGCAAGCGGGACGAGGATCGCAGGAATAACCAAAGCGAAAAAAAGTCCGCGCCGAATTTTTTCTGCGCTTTTCGGGACAAAACAGAGAATCACCGCACCCGTGAGCGCCAACAAAAGCGCAAGCATCCAAACACTGAGAAGTACGGATGATGATGACAGCCAATCGAGGCCGCTCAAAGATTCACTCAATGTTTAATCTCCTCGTTTTCGGCCCATCTCATGTTCTTTTTCCCGTAGTACTGCCGAAGAGCGAGGGTGAAAAGGATGAGCAATGAGGCGGTCGCCGCAAAACCCATAAACCAAAGAAGAACCGCACCTTCCGAGGGATTTTCACGATGAAAAACAAAAAGGGCTGCCGTAGCCAATAAGCCCTGCCAAGCGATGAGAATCGCAACGACTCCGCCTAAAGCGGTTTTTCTCATACTGAACCCGAGCCATCCGACGAGAAGAAGAGGCAGTGCCCACGCAGGGTGAAGTATCATGCGTCTTTTCCTACTTTCTTCCAAGCAGGTCTTCCCACAGTTGCCGCACAGACGATGCTGAGAAAAAGAACAAAGCCGAGAACCAAAGGAAGTTCAGGAAATTTTTCTAATAGAAATGAACCGAAGCGAGAAGCATCTAGATCTTCCCCCAGTTTTTCAAATCCAGGAATTTCGGAAAATGCGAAGACAAGCACCGCTCCGAGTGTGATCGTCGCGCCGACTCCTTGAATCCAATCCCTCCGCGTAGAAACTCCTTCGGCATTTCGAGTATCCCGAGTTCCAAAAAGAGCGGAGTAGAGTTGGAGCATCGTAGCTCCCGCAACCGTAAATAGAACGTTCACAATTCCCAAAAACTCAAATCCAACGAGAATAAAGAATCCGGACTGGAGGAGGCCCGTTACCAACCAGAAAAGAACCATTCGTTTCGGTGAACGAGTTAAAACGGCAAATGTGCCTGAAACTGTTGAGAGAGAGAGAATGGTCAACAAAATGAATGTTTTCACCGATATTCTCCTCGCCTTGGCGGCTCGCCTTTTCCAAAAGATTCTACCATCTCTTTCCGGTCGTAAGCCGCGAACTCGTACCGCTTCGAGTTGGATAGAGAACTCGTTGGGCAGACTTCAACACAAAGGCTACAGGAAATGCATTTAGAATGGTCGATATCGAAGAGGGATACCCATTCTTTTTGAGTGTCGAGTAGTCGCTCGCTTTCAATTGTAAAGCAATCAACAGGACAAGATTTTGCGCACTCTCGGCAACCAATGCACTGGTCGATGTCATTCTGAATCAGACCCTTTGTCCTCGGCGGCAAGTCATCAACCGTTCTGGAAGAGACGGGATCCGGGTACTGCTCGGTTACTTCTTTCCGGAGCGTGTTCGGATTCATGTTGAAGAGATAGGGTAGAGACGCGGAAAGCGCACGAATAAATGATCGAGTGCCATCAAAGAGAATGGCGAATGCGTTCGCAATCGTGCCGACGATGCTGTCCCTCATCCGGAAAGCCCTCCCGCGAGAACCCGAATCCAAAACAATTCGCCCACGAGACATAGGATTGCCACCGGGGTGAGGACGCGCCAACAAAACTCGGTCATTTGATCTTGCCGAAGCTGCGGCAAAGCCCGTGCGACGACTCTAATCGTGAGAAAAATGACACTCGCTTTCAGCAGAGTGAAAACCAACTCAACCGCAGCAATTAAAAATGTCGTGTCCGATATTTCTCGAGCTGCATTACCGCCTAAGAAAAGAGACGACGCTAAAACGCACCAGGCGAACGTTGCGTAGAATTGGTTCATTTCAAACATTCCAAACCGCACCCCGGAACGATGGCGAGCGCCACGGTCAATGGTGTGAAAGGGAGGAAGCTGGAGCGCGATCAGTCCTGAAAAGAGAAAAATAAAAAACGAAATCGCGCCGAATGGGCTTGAAAAAAAGGTCCACGAAAAGAGACCAGAGGATTGGGATGCGAGGATGGTGCTCCACCGGGCACTTCCGGTTCGGGCGACCACGACAGTCACCGCAATGAGTGCCGGTATCCATGCTGATACCCAAAGAAACGACTGTCGATGAACAAGAATTTCGTCCTCTAAATCCCGCGCGCCTTCATTTGCAAAAAGAGAAATAAGAAAAAGAAGACCGATACTAAGAAATGGAAGGAAGGCTCCCATTTCACTATCAAGAAAAATAAGCGCCGTTCCAAACGGCAAGAAAGCAAAGCTCATGTAGAGCGCTGCTCCGTGCGCCATAAACCACCGCATTTTAGGAGTAGCGTCCGGATTATTCTCCGTTTTTGCGCCGAGCTTCAGTAAGTCTGCGAGAGACTGCAGCACGCCGTAGCCTGGCGTTCGATTTGGGCCTACGCGTGCCTGTAAATCTGCCGAAAGCTTTCTTTCCGCGAAACTGAGACCAAAAAATAGCGGGAATAAAATAAAACAGAAAAAGAAAACAAACGCCGCGAGGAGTACGAAAATCACGGGTACTTGCTCACTCATTCCAAAGAGCGCGTTCCACCCGTAAGATGCCGTCGGTATTGGAAAATCAAAAAATTCCTTCATCGATCGACCTCGGCAATAGAAAGGTCAAAGGTCGCTAAGACGACCGGAACGTCTTGAATGGTCACACCCTTGAGCACTTCGGGAATAATCTCTATATTCACCAAGCTCGGCGTCCGCCACTGGACGCGCAACGGATGAAACCCGCCGTCTGAAACCACATGGCAAGAGAGAAGTCCGCGAGGGGCCTCCACTCGAGAGTAAGCCTCTCCGGCAGGAACCGTGAAATCGGGGGTAGGAAATTTCCCGATGAACTCTCCCGGAGGAACACTATCGACCGCATGAGAAAGGAGCAGCAAGCTTTCACGAATTTCTTCAAGTCGGATGATCACTCGGTCAAACCCGTCGCCCGTCGTTCCGCGAGCGCCGCTGCCGATCGGAACTCTAAAATCGAGTTGATCGTAACCGCTGTAAGGTTCGGCTTTACGCACATCAAAGCGCACTCCACTGGCTCGTGCCGAGGGGCCGGTGAGTCCACGCAGTTGGACGGCATCTGCGCTTAATACGCCTTGCCAAGCCAGTCGATCCACAAACGCGCGGTTTTCGATCATCAGCGCGTGGTACTCACGAAGGCGGATTTCAATGAGGCGTGTTGCTTCGTGAATACGCTCGATAAATCCTTCGGTAATATCGGCAGAAACCCCTCCGAATCGAAAGAAGTTTGGATTAAATCTCCTGCCCGTCATGAGCTCCAATAAATCAAGAACGAGCTCTCGCTCGCGAAGGATGTAATGAGAAACGGTTTCAAATCCCGTAGCCAGGGCCAGGCGTGCAAGAAAGCCAAGATGGGAACCGACACGGCCCAGTTCGCAGAGGATGAGTCGAATGACCTGAGCGCGTCGCGGGACAGCGATTCCACAAACTTCTTCCACTGCCATCGAGTAAGCGAGCTCCGCAGAATACGCCGTTTCTGCGTCCACTCGGTCTGCGATTAACATCGAGGTAAACCAATTTCTTCTTTCGAAACTCTTCTCTAGGCCTTTGTGTAGGTACCCTGTTTCAATTGAAACTTCGCGGATGAGGTCTCCTTCCGCACGAAGAGAAAGACGAAAGATACCTGGAAGAGCTGGGTCTGAAGGCCCCCAACTCAGATCCGAAATTGATGCATGAAGTTTTTCACGCGAAAAAATCAAAGGTCGACTCCCTCTCCCCATTCGAATGATTTCCGTAATGGAAATCCATCAAACTTACCGAAATTTTTTAGGTGTTGTCGATTCGGTGGCCGATCCGCGAATCGTACGCCAAAAAGAATCTCCATTTCGGATTCGAATGCTTCGGCTTGAGGCCAGATGCGAACCAGCGAAGGAAAGTCGACCCATTCATTACCGACGGGTGCGGGTACTGAACTGCGAAGGACGAGGCGGTGTGGTTTAGAGAAGGAACGAATAAAATAAGTAAAAAGCAGCTTTCCATCTTTTTCGAAAACGGATGCGTTCTCGAGAAAATCCATGCGAAAGGATTCTTCCATTCGTAGCCAAGCGGCAGCTTCGATCAGCCTCGAAACATCAACGTTCAGCAAATCGATTCGGAGTGCGCCGAATTCACCGAGTTGGGCAGCTTCTCCAAATAACTCTAAGAGCTTCTTTAGCGGGAGCTGCATCCTAGCCACTCCTGATTTTTTCTTGAAGGCGAATTAATCCATTCATGAGCGCTTCGGGCCGAGGCGGACACCCCGGTACGTAAACGTCTACTGGCAAAATCTCTTCCAACGGCCGAGCCGCTGCATAGGTTACGCGCTCTGAAAAAGGGCCGCCCCCGTTTGCGCAAGCTCCGACCGCCATGACATATTTCGGCGAAGGCATTCGTCCGTAGATCTCGAGAATCACTTCTGACATTCGTTGCGTCACTGCCGTACTGACAATCAAGAGGTCCGCTTGTTCCGGGTGGGATTGCGGCAGACATCCGAAGCGCTCGAGGTCGTAGCGACATCCTTGCGCCGAAAGCATCTCGTCGACGCAGCAGCCGCCTCCGATCGAGTATGTCCAAAGGGAGGTCGCTTGCGCCCAAGCCATCAAGCTTTCTAAGTTAGAGGAAATAAATGTGCTCATTTCCGCCGATCCTCAGTGAAAAAGGATTCGTCTCGCGCGCGCGGAACGCTCCAAGAAAGATCACCTTTTCGAAGACAGTAAAATAAAACAATGACCAGCGGCACTGCAATCCCCGCAAGCACGATCGCCGCAGAGTTACCGCGGTCGCCATGAACGCCGAAAAGAAAGGGAAGCAGCAACATCACGAGCCCAAAAAATCCGACAAAAAGAAGCGCCGCAAGATGAAATCGGATCGCGATGGGCGCGGCAAAGAGGCGGGAAGGGCTCGGTCCCAGTTTCGCTTCCGAATGAGCTTGAGACTCAGCATCTAGTCGCTTCGGCTGCGCTTTCTTCAGCCCAAGCCTCCAAAGCTGGGGCAAGACAAGCGGGATTAGCAGTCCAAGCAGTGCGGTGATCAGGATTAAAATGTAGCTCGGCCAGGGGGTGGGCATCATGATTGTAAGTGTAAAAAAGTACTGAAGCCGCCATAGAGAGTCAACGGTGATAGCCTCGAGTTCCATTCTTTCAATTTTAGATTCTTGGCGGGAATTAAACGATCCGGTGCGCACGACTGGGCTAACGCGGGGCGCTCGCGCTCTTTTACTGGCGCGCGTAGCTCGCGATTTCAGCGCTCCAACGCTAGTGATTTGCCCAACGAATGAAATGGTGACGGAACTGAGCGAAGAAATTGAATCTCTTTCGGAAGCCCTGGGAGATCCCGTGCGGGTCGCGGGCTTTCCGGGGTGGGATCACTCTCCTTATTCTTCGATCGCCCCTTCGATTGGGGCTCGCCTCACGCGAATCTCCGTTCTCACTTGCTTGGTTTCTTCAGCAACTCCGCCTGCACTCGTCATTACGACACTTCAAGCAGCACTTCACCGCACGATCCCGCTCTCCGAACTTGCGAAACATTCCTTCCATTTTAAAAAGGGGGAAAGTGGAGAAGGTCGTGAAATCGTCGCTCGCCGTCTTGAAGAGGCGGGCTACCTCCGGGTCGATCCGGTGGAAGACCGTGGATCGTTCGCGGTTCGTGGTGACCTCATCGACATCTTCCCGCCCGAGTTTGAGCGGCCCGTCCGGATAGAGCTCTGGGGCGACGATGTGGAAAACATTCGGGAGTTTGATTCGAAAACTCAAAGGACACTCTCCGAACTTGCGCCGGATGAAATTCGCTTCGGGCCGGCGAGAGAAGTGCTTCTGAACTCAGAAACCGTTCCTGGGGTCCGGGATCGCTTAAAAAAGCGTGCGGATGATGAGGGAATTCCGCGCTCGGTTCGAGATCCGCTGCTTGAACGTGTGTACCCCGGCTCGTACCCGGAAAATGCTGATTTCTGGGCTTCTTTTGCTTATGCCGAACGGGCTCGCACTTTGCTCGACTTCGTCCCTTGGAACCGAGTCGTTGTCGTTGATGCTCTAGACACCGAGCAGGGTTGGGACATCTGGCTTGCTGACCAACGCGAGCGAGAGAAAGAAGCCCTCGCTTCGGGGATTATTCTGCCGAAAATCGAGGCCGAATTTTCGACCGAATTAAAATCCTTGGACAACCTGCCAATCCAGAAGCGGCTGTTCCTCGACGTCTTGGAACTCGCTGACTTTTCTGAAACGAAAGAAGCCGATAGCGATGAGGAAGGTCCGAAAACTCGGCACCGGGCGGTCGTTAAGTCAAACTCCGACCTTCACGACGGAAAACCACCCTCCATTCCAAATTTAGAGCCGAAAATTCGGCTTTGGAAAAAGCAGGGATTTAAAACCATCATTCTCTGCGCCACCCAAAGTCAGATCGACCGGCTCCAGTTCCTCCTCGAAGAAAGAAATATACCGGTATCTACCGGAGTCGTTCCCATGGCTGGAGTGACCACGCTCGTTGAGGGCACTCTCGCTGAAGGATTCCGCTGGCCTGCGGAAGGCCTCGTTGTACTGACGGATTCCGAAATTCTCGGAACAAAATCCCGGCACCAAACCAAAAGAAAGCGAAAGCAGGATGAATCCGCGGCGAAGGAGTGGTCAAATCTCCAAGCCCTCACCGATTTAAATTTGGGTGACCCTATCGTCCACATCGACCATGGGATCGGACGTTACACGGGAATTGTTCGACTGGATTTGAACGGTGCTTCGAACGATTTTCTCCTGCTAGAGTACGCGAATAAAGACAAGCTCTACCTGCCGGTCTATCGACTAAACGTTATCCAGAAGTACCTCGGCGGAACGGGTGAGCACGTTTCTCTGGACCAACTCGGTGGCGAAAAATTCACGAAAGCGAAGGAAAAAGCCAAGGAGTCGGCAAAGAAAATCGCGATCGATCTCGTAAAGCTCTATGCGGAACGCAAAGTAAGGCCCGGAATTCGCTTTTCTCCTCGGGACGCGGAAATGAACCGCTTCGAAGCTTCTTTCGCTTTCGATGAAACGCCAGATCAGCTGCGCGCAATCGATGCGACGTTTGAAGACATGGAGAGTGGCCGTGTGATGGACCGGCTCGTGTGTGGCGACGTCGGTTACGGAAAAACAGAAGTTGCCATTCGCGCCGCTTTTAAAGCGGTCTATGACGGCTACCAAGTCGCGGTCCTCGTTCCTACGACAGTGCTTGCGCATCAGCATGAGCAAAACTTTAGACAGCGGTTTGCAAAAGAATTCTCTGCGATTCGCGTGGAATCCGTGTCCCGGTTTAAGTCCGCGAAAGAGCAAAAGACCGTCCTCGCCGGTGTGAAAGCCGGAACCGTCGATATTGTGATCGGGACCCATCGGCTCCTCTCCAAAGACGTGCACTTTAAAAAACTTGGCTTAGTCGTCATCGATGAAGAACACCGTTTCGGTGTCGAGCATAAGGAACGATTAAAGACATTCCGGACAAACACCCACGTCCTCACCTTAAGTGCGACTCCGATTCCTCGCACGCTTCACCTTTCACTGTCTGGCCTTCGAGAAATCTCCCTGATTAATACGGCTCCGGTGAATCGCTTGCCGATCCGCACGTACGTTTCGAAATTTGATGAAGACCTTGTGAAGCGAACTGTGGAAACGGAACTCGCGCGGGGGGGGCAGGTCTATTACATCCATAACCGCGTCCAATCCATCCAGTCGGTCGCAGATAAAATTAAAAGTTTAGTCCCGCGCGCACGAATCGTGGTGGGTCACGGCCAAATGGGGGAGGGACAGCTCGAAAAAGTCATGATGGAGTTCTATGAAAAAAAGGCCAACGTCTTGGTCGCGACGACCATCATCGAGTCTGGGATCGACATTCCTTCGGCAAACACCATGATCATCGACCGAGCGGATACTTTCGGCCTCGCCCAACTTTATCAGCTTCGCGGGAGAGTGGGTCGTTCCCAAACCCGCGCTTACGCTTACCTCTTCATCCCACCTGAGGGAATGATCACCGGGGACGCTAAAAAACGCTTGGAAGTGATCCAAAAATTTGTCGAACTCGGAAGCGGCTTTTCGATCGCTTCCCACGACCTCGAAATCCGAGGCGGCGGAGACATTCTCGGCCCTCAGCAAAGTGGACACATTAATGCCATTGGGTTTGATCTTTACACTGAACTTCTCGACGCCGCGATTCGCGACTTACAGGGAAAACCTCTCGAAGCCGAAGACTCTCACCGCGAACCGGAAATCAAAGTGCCTTTCAGCGCCTTTCTTTCCGAGGAATACGTTGCTGACTCCCAACAGCGTCTCGGAATTTATCGGCGCCTCTCGAGCTCCTCTCGAGATGAAGAGATTGATGAAATCGAAGTGGAACTGCAGGACCGATTTGGGAAACTGCCGGAAACCGCAAAGAACTTGCTTTGGCTCATTCGGATCAAGCGTTTGCTAAAAGTCTTAAAAATCGATGCGCTCACGGTAGGGCCTCAAAGAGTGGTCCTTACTCCGGGCGTGGACAGCGCTCTCGATCCCGTGCGAGCGATCGCCCTCATGTCGAGCCACGGCGACAAGTATGCGCTGACTCCCGATTCGAAGTTCGTTGCGAAAGTCAAAATCCTGTCGCTCCAGGATCTTTTTCACACTGTTTCGACTCTTCTGCGGGAATTAACATTCCGAGATTGAAGCTTCGCATTTCAGGACTTAAACTTAGGGAATATGAAGAAAATTTCGATGCTTTCCGCGTTACTCTTAATTTCCCTAAGCGCTAGTGCGGCGACTGAGCTCGCAAAAGTGAATGGCACTCCGATCACTCTCGAAGAGTTCAATAAAAAATACCAAGCCCTGCTTCCACTTTATCAAACGAAGACTCCGACCAAACAAGTCGTCTTAGAAGATTTGATTAAGCGCGAGCTCGGCATTCAAGAAGCAAAACGGCTGAAAATAGAAAACGATCCTGAGGTCCAAGACGAGTTAAACTCCGTCCTTTATCAAGCGCTTCTCCGGAAGCAGCTCGCAAAAGACCTCGATAAGGTTCAAATCACGGATACCGATGCAAAAGCTTGGTACAATAAATATCCGGAAATCCGCACGTCGCATATTTTCATCGCCGTTCCTCTGGGCGCGCCAAAAGAAGACGAAGCGGCTGCTTTAAAGCGAATTAAGGAGATCAAGGACCGCGAACTGAGCTCCGGTCGTTCATTTGCGGAAGTCGCTCAGAAATTCTCTGAAGGAATTGCGGCTCCGATGGGAGGCGACATCGATTACCAAACGAAGGCTCAGCTCGATTCGAACTATTACGATTCTGCCCTGGCCCTGAAAACTCCTGGAAAAGTTTCCGGCATCGTTCGCTCTGCATTTGGTTACCACATCATCAAACTGACCGCGATTCGCCCTTGGAACGAAGTGGAGCCAGCAGTCATCAAGCAAGTGATGTTCGGAGAGCGCAAGCAAGATGCCTTCGAACGATACATGAAAGGCCTCCGCGCAAAGGCGCAAGTGCAAGTGAAGAACGACCTCGTTCGCTAAGCACCACTCACCGACCTTTCTTTGATTGATTCAGTTCTTTTCTCAAACGGAGCCCCTTTCTAGGGGGCTCCGGTTTTTTTGT
>JACMQW010000095.1 GCA_014376785.1 Oligoflexia bacterium | reverse complement strand
GCAGAAAGGATTCGATTTTTTCCCTCACTCTCCGCCAAATTTAAGATCGCGGAGAGGCGAAGTCCGGCCAATGCTCCGATTTTCAAAGTGGCACCGAAGGCGTTTCCGTTTTTGCCAGACGGGGTATTACCCGGAAGACTCGGAGCCGAAATCGTCGCACCCTGAAGGAACGAAGCCCCTGCACCACCCCACGGCGGGGCGTTGGCTCCACCAAAACTTCCGCTGATCGATTTGCTGAAAGTTTCGGACGCGTCGATGATTTTTGCTTCGATTTGAATCTGCGGCGTCTGCCGATCCAGAAGTTTGATGATTTTCGCCATCCGCTCTAAATTGTCAGACGTGTCTTGAACGATGAGCGAGTTCGTTCGGTCATCCACGATAATGGTGTCCCGGGTAGCGCCGGCGACCGCAGCCTTTCCTGCTTGTCCTGCACCGAATCGGTTTAGAATCGGCAGCAAGCTTGCGCCCGTGGCATAGCTCAGCGGAAAAATTCGAGTGATCCTTGGAGCACTATTTTCTGCGGCAGCTTGCGCGGCGGCTTGAGCTGTCTTTTCCGCGGTGAGGGTGACGAGCGGCGCGACTCGGAGAACGTTCCCGGTGCGTTCAGCTCCGAGTTTATTCGTGGTTAAGATCGTGTCGAGCGCAAGATCCCATGGCACATCGACCAGAGCGAGGGTCGCCTTACCGACCACATCACTTCCGATGACCATGTTAAATCCGGAGGTTTCACCGATGAGTTTGAACACATCGACCACGTCTGCGTCTTTTACCTGCAGAGTGATGTGCCGGCCGACGTAACGTTTCGTGGAAGAGGCATCGAGGAATTGATCGATCCGGCCTTCAGGAGTCGCAGACGGAGAATCGCCGACGCTCTGCGAAGACTTCACGGAAATTTTTCCGTCCTTCCCGACGTTTGGGAATGCGTTCGGATCTGCTGAACCATCGATCCCCACGTAAAGACGCGATCCTTCCGCTAAAGTAGAAATGTCTCCGAGTTCACGCATCTGAACGATGATGCGAACCGCGTTCTTCCCTTCGACGTTGTAGGGACTGATGAGGGAAACTTTAGAGTTGAAGCTCGCGGTGTCCAGCCTGCGTCCCGCGTTCGCGTTTGCGAGTCTGGCGTCTTTGATTTCGAAGATGACCTGCTTATCTGCAGCATTATCGATTTTCTCAAAATCGATCGGACCGTCTCCCACGATCACCATCTGATTGGGCGAGGTTTTTCCAGAAAATTCGATTTTCGAAATCCGAGTGGTGGCGAAAGCGAGGGTTGGCGCCAGAGTGGCCAAGATCCCGGCTAGGGCGGTGAAAAGACATCCTATCTTTTTACGCGTTTCATTCATGAGAGTGACTCCTTAACTTCAGTTCCCGTTGTTCACGTTCGTATTCGGGTCCATTCCGATTTCGGTGTCGAACAGTTCGACCTCTCCCAGCGGATTCACTACCTTTTCCCGAACGACGACCGTTTTCGTCGTGATCCTCGTGATCACTCCGTCTCGCATTCCTAATTTCATTTTTTCCGACACATAGTGTGTTTTTCCATCCGGAGCGAGCAGCATGGCACGCATCCGTAGGGGTCCCGTCACGATCCCGGTCACTTTAAATTCCGTGACCGCGTAGCGCTCGAGTTCACTTCGCGTATTTTTCGATTCGATATACGCTGGCTCCTTGAATGGATCACGGAACCTTTTGTAATCGACTGCACTGGTTGTCATCGGCGTTTTCGAGGGACTCACCGGAACCACCCCGCCGGAACTCGTTGTCGGCACCGGTGAGTCCACCGGTGCCGCGAAACTAGAAGAAGCGACGATGAGGAGTAAGCCAACGACTTTCATCATTGTTTACCCATGGGTTTCTTTGCGCCCGCGCCTTTTAAGGCGTCCGAACCACCTTTAGATGCCACTTCATCTTCGGTCGTTCCCAGGTAAACAAACGAGCGAACCTTAATTGTGCCTTCCAAGTCGATGAAACGGCTATTTTTAGACGTGTTATTTTTCGGCTTCACCGTGAAATCATCGACCCGGACGATTCGCTCGGCTTGGGCAAGTCGATCTAAAAACGCAATGAGTTGGACGTAAACGCCTTGAAAAGTCAGATCGAAGGGCTGCTCGATGTAATAGGTTTTTGCCTGGGAAGCAAGCGGACTCAATCCCGTGACGGTGAGTCCGACCCGCTTTGCTTCAGTGAGAACGAGTTTCATGAAAGCCGGAATGTCATTCGTTTCGGTAAGCGTGAGCTTCATCGTAGCGAGTTCATTTGACAAGCCTCGAAGTTCTTCACGCTTCTTCTCCAGGTTTTTATAAAAGTCCTTCGCTTCGGCGAATTTTTTTTCTTTCGTAGCCGCATCTGATCGTTTCAGCGCTAAAGATGCGCGCTTTAAGCCGAGCTCAGACTGAGCGTCGGTCGTGAAGGAGTAATAGTCCCAAGCGACGTAAGCGAGCACGGCGAAGAAAACGAGGTGGATGATTCCTTTCATCGGCGCTCCGCATCGAGTTCGAACTGGGCCGTCTGACGACCCAATTTACTATCCTGCTTACTCGATTTCAAAACGACGCCCTTAAAGTAGAGAGTCTCTTCTAAGCCCTTCATGAAGTCCGACACGACGTCCATTCCATCCGACGAACCTAAGAGGTGGAATTTTCGATCTTTCAATGAGAACTCGCGCAACCAAACGTTCGCAGGCACCGTCTCAGATAACGTCATCAGAATCTTAGGCGGAGCCCCTCGTTCTCGGATGAGCTCTTGGATGGTGGTGATTTTAGTCCGGATTGTTTTTTCATCCGCCTCGAGACTCTTTTTAATCGCCTCATAGCCTTTCGTCTTACCAAGTTCAGAATCAAGGAGGCTAATCTTACTTTCTACGCCGGCTATCTCGGTAGATACCTCAGCTAACTGCTTGCTCTTTTCTTCTGAGGCAAACCACCAACCCACCCCACCAATGGTCAGATAGACGACGGCGAGAATAATCGCCGGCTTTAGTTCGGATTGGTCGGCGGAGAAGCCTCCGCCCCCGCTTTTAACCCGAGCAAAGAGAGAAGCGAATTTTCCGCCGACTCCAGAAATTCCGGGGATCTCGCCTCCCGCGCCGCCTGCGGAAACTCCGACCGCCGCTTTACGGCTTTTCAAATTAATTTTAATCACGGGGCCGCCCCCCGCATCGCATAACCTAAGGGAATCGACACCAGAGGAGCGATATTTGCGATCATCTCCTGGGTAAAAACTTTTTCGTCGTAAGAGATCCGCGCGAAGGGATTTAGGATCTGAGTCGGAAGTCCCACTCGTTCTTCGACCCCTTTAGAGAGTTCCGGAATTTGTGAGGAGCCTCCGGTCAGCATCACGTAGGAAACCGGCGCGCCGCTGGAAGAGGCGTTGTAGAAATCGAGTGCGCGACGAATCTCGGTCGCAAAGTTTTCGACTGCGACCTGCGTGAGTTCGGAGACTTCCTGAGGAACGGCCCCTCGCGTTTGGGAAATTTTCAAGGCTTCCGCGTCGGCGAGTCCGAGATTCATCTGCCGCTGTATTTCGGCGGTGAGGTTCTTTCCACCCACGGGAGACTCTTTCGTAAAAACGGGAACTCCTTCGTGCAAAACCATCACTTTTAAAGCGGAGGCTCCGATATCGACGAGGGCGACTGCTTCGCCCGGACGGGCATCGTAATTTGCCTCGAAAATATTCTGGAGAGCGAAGTACTCGGTGTCGACGACCTTTACCTTCAATCCCGCGTCTTCGATCGCGGCGACGAAACCGTCCATCACCGAAAGCTTCGCGGCAACGAAGAGGACATCGGTCGTCGTGTCTTTACCGTTTGAGATAGTGTGGTAATCCATCGTCACTTCGCTTGGATCGAATGGTAGGTATTGTTCCGCTTCCCAGAAAACCGCGTCTTGGAGCTCGCTCTTTTTTTGGACTTCGATCGTCATCCTTTTTAAGATGATCGACGATCCTCCCATTCCAGTGACCACTGACTTCTGAGTGATCTTCGCCTGAGAGATCGCCTGGCGGACTGAATTTGCTACGGCTACCGGATTAAAAACCTCGCGGTTCACAACGGTATCTTCAGGAAGGATCGAAATCCCAAACCTCGAAAGCATCCAACCGTTCTTT
>JACMQW010000094.1 GCA_014376785.1 Oligoflexia bacterium | reverse complement strand
GCGGCGGGGTTCCACCTGATCCCATCCCGAACTCAGAAGTTAAGCCCGCCAGCGGCAAAAATAGTACCGAGGTAGCTCGGCGCTAACATAGCTCGATGCCCCCATTTTTTTATCCCTCCACTCTCGTGGAGGTCGGTTAGAGGCCTGAAGGATTTTTTCTTCGGGCCTTTTTCTTTTCTATCATATCTACCCCAGTTCGTTTCAATGTCTGCTATCTGGTCAGACGGTGTTCACTTTACAAACGAATTTGTTTTTGAATTGTTTTTCTTACTCATTTCAAACAGCGTTAAATTTCGGCAAACTCTACTGAAATCATGAAGAGATTGATTTTCCGACTCAGCAGTTTAGGTGACGTAGTTCTCAGCCAATCTATATTGGAGCCTCCTTTTATTGGAGCTACTCACTGGGTGGTGGCAGAAGAATTTTCCACACTCTTGAAAGATAATCCCAGGGTCTCGAAAGTTTGGTCGTTTGATCGCAAGCGTTTAGTTGAAGCCTTTGCCTGGCTGAAGTTCCTGAGAGAGTTGAAGTCTGAGGACTACGACTTAGTATTAGATGCTCATTCGAGCCTGCGCACATTCATTGCCCGTGTCTATTTCTTGATTTTTTCGCCAAAAACGCGCTGGAAGAAAATTTCAAAATCTAGATGGCGCCGATTGGGATACATCACGTTTAAAAAACTTTGGCCCTCCGCATGGCGGCCCATTCATCTCTCCCATGCTGCGGCTAAATTGGCTGGTGGTACCGGACAAGAGAGGCCAGAGCTCTCGTGGATAACCACTGTTGCAAAACCTCTGGATTCGCATTCTTCGGCTCCGCTTGAGTTTGGGAATCGTTTTAAAACGGTGGCAATTGTCCCTTCCTCTGCTTGGCCAGGCAAACAGTGGCGTACCGGACATTATCTGGAATGGATGATCGCATTCCGCAAAGTACAACCGGATACTCAGTTTCTCATTCTCGGAATGCGCACCGACCGTGCCGCAACAGAACTCCGAAACCAACTCGTGGAATCTGGAATTAAGCATAAAGACGGAATCGGCCACTACAATTTGCCCGAAGTAGCCGCAGTTCTTTCGCAGTGCGATTTAGCAGTAGGAGTGGACACGGGTTTGCTTCATCTGTCCGAAGCCGTCGGAACTCCGGTAGTAGCGCTATTCGGCCCTACCCGTTCAGATTTTGGATTCGGCCCCACCCATCCTCAATCGGTTCCTTGCAACACGCAAATCTGGTGTTCTCCCTGCAGTAAAGATGGAACCCTATGCTTCCGTCCTTTCCGCCGGTTCAAGTGTATGGAGGAAATCGCTCCAGAGGTGCTTGGGCTCTCTACTCAATCGCTCATGAAGGAGACGAGGGCTGAACCTCTCTTGAAGAGTGGACAAGCTGAAGCTGATCTGGAGTCGCGGAGGAAATGATGGCGCGTCGACTTTTATTTTGTTTGCTCACAAATCCATTCTATTTGCTTGTAGAGCGCACGACTTTAATTTCAAGAGGCGAGCGCCGCTTGAGGCCGTTCATTCGATGCGAGTCTATCGCTGTTCGTGACCTGCTTCCCGAGGCCACGGACACCTTAAAAGAAAATGTCAGGTGGTGGAAAAGTGCCCTGCCATTAGACAATGGAGCGGCAAATTCGGTACACAATGGAGCGCCGGAAGCAACAGACCACTCCACACGCTCAAATGATCTTGTCAGCCCTCAGTCCGTTCGTTCACTCGCACTTGATTCAACAGGTGTCCAGCTGGCGGCCACGTCTCTTTGGTTTGATCGATGAAAAGTGCTCAATCCGATACTTTTTTGAGTGAAAGCCATCCGTTTACTTGGCGAATGGAAGCTTACCGAAAGTTTTTCAAAGTTCTAAAAATTTGCTTAGGGAGACTACTCGTCGGCGCGAGCCGTTGGAGCGAAACCGAAATCGGCCTTCAAAAACTCACTAGCCTGTCGGGCCGAGACAAAGGGCGCGAGGTCCTCTGGTTTCATGCCGCGAGTGTCGGTGAGCTCGAGAGCCTATGGCCACTGGTTGAACTGTCCGCAATGGACGGAAATCTCGAAATCATTCTCACTGTTTTCTCAGGTTCTGCTTGGAATCATCTCCATCGAATGGCTCGCCACCTGCCAGGCCGATCCCCTCTTTACGTCGGGTACTCGCCGCTAGAAGGCGACTGGACTGAAGCCATTCGAGCAAGCGGCATCAGTATTTTCGTGACCGCCAAATACGAAGCGTGGCCAGAAATGTGGAATGCACTCGGAGATGCAAGAGTGCCTTTGGTGATCGTCGGTGCAAAAGCTCGAAGCTCGCTACTCTGGGCCAAACGGATTCTCACCCTGCTTGGAGGGAAAATTCCGTCGATATTATTTTTCAGCTTTGATCTCGACAATTCCGGCGGGCTGGCGGCAGCATTTCCAGACTCGGAAATTCAAGTGGAATCCGATCCACGGTGGGACCGGGTTTATCAGCGTTCGCTCAATCCTCAGCCTCGAGTTGCTGAACTGGTCAGGTCCTACGCCGACCTCCCCAAGCCCTGGGGCGTGATCGGCAGTGCTTGGTCGAGTGATTTGGTTCAACTCCCGACCAATGCAGCGGAAAGCATCCGCGGTACTCTCTGGGTGGTGCCGCACAAGGTCGATCCCAAGTCGCTTTCTGAAATTGAAATTTTGCTCCGAGAGCGAGGCTTCACCCCGACAAGGACGAGCGATGAAAATATCATCAAGCCCGCCGGCAACATTGCGGTTTTGGTGGATGAAATGGGATTTCTTGCCGAACTCTACTCGGTGATGGATTGGTGTTTTGTGGGGGGGGGGTTTGGGTCTTCAATCCACAGCACGATTGAGCCATCCCTTTATGGACTTCCTCTCCTCGGTGGACCTCACGGCAGAGAAAAATTCGACGAAATTTTAATGTTGGAAAAGCAAGGTCAGCTCGCCATTCTGCCAAGCAAAGACGAGCGTTTGTCGCGCTCGAATATCTTTCACCTCATCGATTCTTTTTCCAGGGTCGGAATCGAGCAGCGAAAACAATGGGCGGCTTTAAATCTTCGACACCGAGGTGCATCCGTTAGAATTTGGCGAGTGATTTTGAATCGACTTAAAAATGAACGGTGAAAGGGTTCATTTACAGAGCGTTAGGAAAACGAGAAGATTAGAAGATGTCCGTTTTCACTATTCGGTTGGCCGATCATCCGAAATACTCATCTAGGGAATAAATCGGTCAGAAGTTTGGGTTGGCTGGTCACAGAGTTCTAAAACGTTCGACCGGAATCGTCTCAAAGGGGCATTGTCCAAAAATGGAATCTCAAGGAAAATACGATTTTGCGATTTTTGGAGAAAACTTAGCGGGATGGGTGGCCGCACTCCTGCTCTCTCGTCAAGGTGATCGAGTTCTCATGATTCCCGAGAAACGAGAAGGTCGAGAGTTCGTTGGAAGAGTCCTATTTGGATTAGAGCCAGAGGGAATACTCATTCGAATGTTAGAGGGCTGGGGTTTGAGTCCGAGCGCCCTCCAGTCTCATTCGCGCGCACGGATGGAATGTCTTACTCCCGAAACCAGCCTTTGGATTCAGGGTTCGCTTGCCGAGAAATCACTCGGAACACCTGGCTTTGAGTTTGGCGGCAAGGGCTATGAAAAACTTCTTAAAGTCGTGGAAACGATGGAGTTGAACGCCTCTTGGAAAGAGGAGTTTGCTCGCGAATTCCTTGGACGTGTTCGTAAGACCACGAAGCCTCGCTGGCGAAACTTACCGTTTCTTCCCGATTCGTCTCGAAGTTGGAAAAAAATCGTTCGCCGCGTAGTGAATCCCCAGGCAAAGGGATTAGGTCTGCCAATAGACGCTTCCTCGGGCGATGGAACGGGTCGCCTCATTAGAGGTTTAGGGCATTTGCTCTACCGAGAAGAGTCCTGGATTCGAAGAAAGCCGCACCCCATTCAAGTGGCATCCGACTTTTTTGCTCTCCGCAATGCGTATTTTTCGGATGAAATTTTTCCATCACTCAAAGCGGAGTTTAGAAAAATTCTGAAAGCTTCAGGTGTTGAGTTCTTGGATGAGGATGTCTACCCACACTTCAAACGTGACACTTCTGGACAATGGGAAGGGTTCTTCGAGGGTGACAAGAATCAGTTGTCGCATTTCGAATTCGGACAAATGATTTTCACTCGTCAGCTCGAGCCTTCGACGATGAGTCGATTTGAAGATGAATCCAAGAAAAACGTTGAGATGGACCTGCAAGAAAGCGAAATCAATCGCTATGAAATGGAAGTCCGATTTAGGTCCAATCCTTTTCCATTCGAAGAATCAGCCGAGCTCGTTTCACGCTCACCTTCGGGAGGATGGGTAAGGCTCTCTGTCTACCGCGACCCTGCGACCAGTGTGCGAGTGGGTGCCTGGGTACCCATAGACGGAGTCCAGTCGAAAGGAGACGCTAAAATCGTTGCGGAGAGACGATTACTCCGTGAGATTCGCGAAAGTCTACCGGGACTTGCCATCGATTCAGAACATACCGAAGTTTCGACCGAGATTCACCGCGAGCGGAGGTTCAAAGCCGGGATCGGAGTGCGTGGTCAGTCAAAAAGAGTTTGGCACGCTCACCATCAGAGCTATCCAGAGATGGGTGAATACGGACCCGTGATCGCGGCCATCGAAATCGCTCGACGCCGAGCCCGAAAGAAGAAACGTGTTCTCCCGATTTAATGTAAAAAATATCGCAATCCGAAGAAGAGATCGATGAAGGTCGTCCTTTTCCATCCCGTGCATTTGCCGCCGCGCGATTACGGTGGGGTAGAGCGCGTCGTCCTTTGGCTTGCGGAAGCGTTGCGAGATTTAGGTCATGAAGTGCATTTGGCGGCCTTGGAAGGAAGCGTTCCCCCGATAGGAGTGGAGCTACTAACCATCAAGGCAACTCAAAAGAGCGCTGCCGACCTGCCCGCAATTTTACCGGATGGAGTCGAGGTCATTCATTTTCACGCGCCACCTGAAAAGGAATTTTACGAACTCTGCTCGGTCCCTTCCCTTGTCACCATCCATGGAAATGGAAAACCAGGAGAAGTTTTCCCGCGAAATTCCGTTTTTTTAAGCGAAGATCACGCCCTTCGGCATGGCCACCGTACGTTTATTTATAATGGAGCAAATCCCGCGGAATTCCACGTCGCCGAAAAAAAGAGCGGTCACCCGCTTTTTTTGTCCAAAACGAGTTGGAAGGTGAAGAACCTTTCAGGCGCGATTCGGATCGCCCGCTGCGCGGGAATGCCCCTCACCATTGCGGGCGGATACCGCCCCTTTAATCTTTTTATTCGGGATCTCTTCTCAAAAAACGCGTGGGTGGGGTCAGTTGCTGGCCGTCGGAAGGCCGACTGCCTCGCTCAAGCTTCCTCGCTTCTTTTTCCAGTCCAGTGGCCAGAGCCTTTTGGTTTGGTGATGATCGAAGCGATGCTTTCTGGAGCACCGGTAGTGGCCAGTAGAATCGGGAGTACTCCAGAGGTCGTCGGTGATTTCGGCGGCGTGCTGGTGGAGCCCACCGCTCAGCCTCAGGAATGGGCGGCCGCGCTCAGATCGGTAGAGAAATTCGATCCTATTAAACTGCGTGAGCGCGCAATTCAAAAATTTTCTCATCACGCGATGGCGGCATCCTACCTCTCGCTCTATAAAAAAGTTATCCAAGGAGACTGCCTATGATCCCCCGTTACACCCGGCGTGAAATGCTCGCTCTCTGGTCGGATGAGTCCAAGTTTGCTCGGTGGCTTCGAGTGGAACTGGCAGTAGCGGAGGTGCAACTCAATGAAAAGATCATTCCGCTCAAAGAAGGCAAAGCGCTTTTGAAAGAAGGGAAGCGGTTACTGAGTGATCAGTTTGAGGGCGAAGTGGGTAAAAAGAGTGTCGCTTCCATCGAAGCTCTGGAAAAAGATTTACGACACGACGTGCTCGCTTTCACTACTTTCATCGCAGAAAGAGTCGGTCCATCTGGACGCTATTTTCATTACGGCCTCACTTCGACCGATATTGTAGACACGGCAATGGCGATTGGGATTCAAGAATCAGGCAAACTTCTTCTCGAGTCACTGGATTCAGTGATTCGAGAGCTGAAAGGCCTTGCTCTTCGTTTTCGTCATTTGGTGTGCATCGGGCGCACTCACGGAATGCACGCCGAGCCGACGGTTTTTGGATTACGATTCCTCGGTTTTTTTGAGGAGATGAAGCGAAATCGCGAGAGGCTCGAACTTGCGCTGGCGCGGACACGTTTTGGTAAACTCAGTGGGGCGGTGGGTGCGAATGTTCACTTTCAACCTTCACTTGAAAAAAAGATCTTAAAAAGTTTGGGCCTATCTCGGGAGCCTGTCAGCTCGCAGGTGATTCCTCGTGACCGCTTAGCCGAACTCTTTTCCGTCTTCGCAATCGTCGGTGCCTCTATTGAAAGGATTTCTACGGAGATCCGACACCTTTCCCGCTCTGAAGTGGGAGAGGCGAGAGAAGGGTTTTCGAAACTTCAGAAAGGATCGAGCGCGATGCCCCATAAAAGAAATCCGGTCGCGAGTGAAAACCTTTCGGGTTGCGCGCGACTCCTTCGCTCTTACGTTACTCCTGCGCTGGAAAACATCGCACTCTGGCATGAACGGGATATCAGTCATAGCGCAGTGGAACGCGTGATTTTACCGGACGCTTTCCAGCTTGCTGACTACGCTTTGGACCGATTGGCAAAAGTTCTTCGGGAGCTCGTCATCGATGAGGGACGCGTATCCCAGAATCTAAGAGCGACCGGAGGTGTGCCCCTCTCAGGACATGTGCTTCTTGCTTTAGTCAAAGCGGGCGCGGTTCGTGAGGAGGCTTACCGGTGGATTCAAAAAGCGAGTCACGAGGCACTCGATGGAAAAGGAGAGTGGGTGGATCTCCTTTTTTCGGAACCTCAAGTTGCAGAATTTTCGACGCGTTCTGAAGTGAAAGCACTCTTGTCTGAGAAACGCATTGTTGCCGCCGCGGATGCGATTTACCGAGATGTTCTTCCAAAAGGAAAACGGTGAAATTTTTTCGCAATTTCGTCGATGAAGAGAGTGCTCAAGCGACGATCGAGTACATTCTCATTCTAGCCGTGTTGGTCACCATCGCAATTTTGCTTGTCCGCGACCTCATCCGTCCGGTCATGACCCGACTTTCGGAATCGATCCAATCGATGGTGAGCGATAAGATGTTCAAATCGGGACCCGCTATGCATCGCTCGCCATTCAAACGTTAGGACGCCGTGTTAACTTCTTGAATTCACGAAGGTTTTTCGTTCAAGTTCGGCGCGTTAAGTCTCTGAAAAAATTGAATAAAATAATTCTTGCCAAAGCGCATCATTCTCCCGTACAAGTCGGGACGTTGACGCAGAGCGAATTCTTCCTTCTCTTTTGAGAAGATGGGATGTCTTTGCAAGGATTATTAGCCAATGAATCTTTCACCGGGCGGGGGCTCGACGAGATTCGGTATCTTAGGGGGTTTTATGTTCAAGGGAAATTCATACGCGCGGATCATCGCGGCTAGCCTTTTAGCCACTACCGCAACCAGTTCAGTCGTCCTCTCTCTCATTGCATCCGCGAAAGCAGAGATGGTTTATGACGATGAAAAGACCATGAGCGAAGCGCCGGCTCCGACTCCAGTCGAAGTTCGAAACATCATCCGCAACACGAACACCAATGCAAACACCAACGTCGTTCCCGTTGCGGTCACCGCATCGGTGATTGCCGAATCCGACGGAATGCAGAAGCCATCGGTGAAAGCTCGCGAGAAACGCGGTTTTCAAGAGTCGGTGAACAATGAGCTGGTGGTTCAAAAATTAGAAGACAAGCGGTTGAAGCAGGAAGAGAAGCTCACTTCTGAGATCAATAAAAAATTCACGCTCGAAGACGATGCCCCGGCTGGAACCAGTGCTCCGGTAGTGCATGAAGAGGTGGTGGTACGCCCCATTTCCGACGGATCGCGTTCGTCCTATGAAATGTCCGCAGCTCCGAGAGTCGAAACTCGCGCAAACGGTGCGATCGTTCAGGACCAGGTTTCGACTTATCAGTCTTCTACATCTCTCACCGTTGCTCCGGTCGGAAACGGCACGTCGGTGACTCCGGTGGGAAAGTACGAAGGTGAAAAGTCGACGCGTTCTGGGATTTCCATCACCCCACGCGTCGGGCTTTCCACCATATCAAACGATTTCTATGACCTTTCTAACCAAGGTTCAGCGGGAGTCGGCCTCGGATTCGATGTTTCAGAAAACGTCGGAATTGAACTCGGTTACACCTACAGCACCTATCAGGTGGGTTTGAAGAATCAGGGCGGATACGGCGGATTTCAACCCAACCAGCTCGCGTTCAAAAATAACTCGGTGGATATGAGCATGAAGCTTTACCTGTCCGGACTTGACGCGAAGGTTCGTCCATTCCTGGGGGGCGGTGTTGCTTATTCGACCGGCTACATTAACTACAATCAGAGCCAGAACTTCTACAGTTCGTATCAAACGGGTGACTATCAACTCAGTCAGTTCTCCGCGCTCGTTCAGGCTGGTTTGGAGTTCAAGATTTCAAATAATGTGTCACTCGGCGTGAGCTATAAATTCATCAAGCCTATGAGCTCAACCGAGTCTCAGGACGGCTTGTACAACAATGCCTTCTACGGATCTTACTACGGAAACAACGCCTACTTCGATCCAAACAAGCAGGCTTTACGCGGTACCCTAAGAGAGTCAAATACCCAGATGGTACTCGTCGGCGCTTCGGTTACCTTTTAAAGTTTGCCGATCCGGTCTCTGTTTTCCCTACCCCGAGTCCCCGAGGCCATGGCTCAAAGTCGTTAACTCGACTTGAGCCATGGCCTTTTTCCTTCTACACTTCGGGGGAGGACTAATAAAATGACCGCACCTGCTTTCCGAATTGAGAATGTTTCCGCCCAAGCTGGCTTTAAACTTTTAGAAATCACTTTCGATCTTCCGGGCGAAAAGGTGAATAAGTTCTCCGCGGCGGTCATCGCCGAATTCGAATCAGTAGTCGCAGAGCTGGAAAAGCGCGGCCAAGCAGCCGAAGTGGACGCGGTGATTTTCCGCTCCGGAAAACCGGGAAACTTCATTGCGGGAGCCGACATCAATATGATCGCGGCTACCCAAACGGCAGAGGAAGCCTACACCCTTTCAAGGAAGGGGCATAAATTACTCGACCGTTGGGAGGATCTTCCTTTCCCAACCATCGTCGCCATCAATGGGACCGCGATGGGCGGAGGCTGCGAACTTTCCCTCGCATCGTCCGCGATCATTATGTCAACCGATGCATCCGCTCGCATTGGGCTCCCCGAAGTGAATATCGGAGTCATCCCCGGGATGGGCGGGTGCGTTCGACTTCCGAGAAAAGTGGGATTAGCCGGCGCCTTAGACCTCATTCTGACCGGGAAAACGTTAACCGGTGACCGCGCGTTAAAGGCAGGGCTTGCGGAAGCCAATCTTGCCAAAGAAAACTTCGATTCCGCTGCGAGAGTCTGGGTGAAACAGAATTTAGAAAAGTTGAAATCAGGCGATCGCATTGCTCGAGAGCCCAAGCTCGGGGGCATGGGTGGGTTAGTGGGTTCGGCAATGGAAAAAACTCCATTTGGGCGTGCGTTTATCCTTCGAAAAGCGCGTGAGACGGTCATGAGCAAAACTCGCGGACAATATCCGGCTCCGCTCGAAGCCATCCAAGTGTTGTCTGATACGGGCGCTCGTTACGCGGAAAAAATCCGTGGCCAAGCGCGCGAAGAAGCGATGGACCGCGAAGCACGCGGTTTTGGAAAGATGGCAGCAACTTCCATTTCCAAAAACTTGATTCGAATTTTCTTCCTCACTGAAGGGGTCAAAAAATCGAAAGGAGTGGCTTCAGAAATCAAAACAACCAAAGTCACTTCCGCTGCCGTACTCGGCGCCGGCGTGATGGGAGGAGGAATTGCCCAGCTCTATGCTGAAAAAGGAATTTCCACGCGAATGAAAGACATTTCGGCCAAAGCACTCACCCTCGGAATGCAATCCGCACAAAAAATCTTCTACCGAAGCCTTCAAAAAAGAAAACTCACTCCCCGTAGCTATCAACAGAAGTTGAATTTAATTGCGCCGGTGCTCGATTACTCTGGATTTGGAAGCGTAGAGATCGTGGTCGAAGCCGTTCTTGAGAAAATGGATGTCAAAAAAGCGGTCATCAAGGAACTCGAAGGAGAAGTTCACGATGAGTGCGTGATTGCTTCAAACACTTCATCGCTTTCTATTTCCGAAATGCAGTCGGTGATGAAAAAGCCGGAACGTTTCGGTGGGATGCACTTTTTCAACCCGGTTCATCGCATGCCTCTGGTGGAAGTCATCCGCGGGGAGAAATCGAATGACGAAACCGTCTCGCGGATTTTTCAGTTCGCCAAACAACTGGGGAAAATGCCCATCGTGGTGAAAGATCGTCCCGGCTTCCTTGTGAACCGCCTCCTCATGCCCTATCTGAACGAAGCCACTTGGTTGCTTCAAGATGGCGGGGATATCGAAGAAATTGATGAAACGTTACTCGATTTCGGAATGCCCATGGGACCCATGGAGCTCATTGATGAAGTAGGGGTCGACGTGGGCGAAAAAGTGGCGCACATCCTTCATGAAGGTTTTGGAGACCGCATGCAACCTGCGCCCTTCAATTCGAAAATTGTCGGAGCCGGCAGGTTAGGTAAAAAGAATGGTAAAGGAATGTACCAGTACCTCGACTCCAGCGGAAAGAAGAAGGAGCTCAACCCCGAGATTTACGGAATTTTGGGAATCTCTCCATCTCGAGGCAAAATTTCACGTGAAGAAATGGTCGACCGTTGCATCCTTCCGATGATCAACGAAGCGGCGCGATGCTTAGATGAAAAGATCGTCGAGTCCGCAAACGAAGTGGACCTCGGGATGATCATGGGTACTGGCTTCCCGCCTTTTAGGGGTGGGCTCTTACGTTATGCGGACTCGCTAGGCGCGAAAACCATCGTGGAGAAACTGAAAAAGTATCAAGCTCGGTTTGGAGCTCGTTACGAGCCGGCGCCCGCTTTGATCAGAATGGCTGAAAAAGGTGAAACGTTTCACCGCGACTAATGCCATCTGGTTCGGTAGAAGGAATCCATGTCCAGAAATGAACTCACGTCGACACTTCTGAAAGAGACTTTTCGAAGTCTCTTTCAGAAGTCGTGGACTGTGTGGGCGGGGCTTCGGTACCTGAAGTCCAAGAAAAACAGTCGTTTTCTCAGCTTCATCACTTCAATCTCGATGATTGGGGTCGCGCTGGGAGTGACGGCGCTGATCGTCGTGCTCTCCGTCATGGACGGCTTCGAAGTCGAAATGAAGAAGCGGTTGATGAACCAGGACTTGCACCTTTTAATCACTCCTGACTCGGCGTCTCCCGGGTACGACGGTGGCCGGGTGTCGGAGGGTGCGCTCGCCGACTCAGAAATGGGAAAGAAGCTTTTAGGCGCTCCTGAAGTCTTGCAACTCAGTCCTATTCTGCAGACGGAAGCCATTCTCCGCGGCGGTAAGAAAGTCAGCGGCGTGGTGGTGAAAGGCATCGAGCAGACAAAGCTCCAGGCGCTTGAAAAAATAATGTCGGAAACTGCGAGCTCTCCACTCCGAAACCCTGATCTGGCCCGAGGTGAGGCCGGTTTGGCACGAATCTACATCGGCCAATCGCTCGCAGATGAAATGGATATTATTCCGGGCGAGCTAGTGACGCTCATTTCTCCCACCGAAACGGACGGTCCTTTTTCTTCCGTGCCCAGGCTGAAGCGGTTCATGGTCGCTGGAATTTACCGCTCGGGTATTCCAGAACAGGAACTTCACACCGTATTTTCTGAAATGATTTCGGTCCGCAGTTTTCTGCGACGTGCGGGAGTCGTTTCACAATGGGAGGTCGTTCTCAAAGATTTTGAACACGCTCCGCAGTTTAAGAATCAATTGCGAAAACTCGGTGGAAGGTTTGAAGTGCGCGATTGGATGGATTTGAACGCGCACCTTTTCGCATCGCTGCGCCTAGAAAGACTTGCAATGTTCATCTCTCTGGTTTTTATCGTGATCGTCGCGAGCTTTAATATCGTGACGACTCTCACTCTGATGGTGCTGGAAAAAAAGCGCGATATTTCCATTCTGAAAGCCATGGGAGCTCGAGACGCTGATATCGGTGCGGTTTTCCTCGCAGAGGGGATCCTGATCGGCGGTGTGGGGACGCTGAGTGGATTAATGCTTGGATTCTTAATCTGTGTTGCTCTGAAAAAATGGGAATTCATTGAGCTTCCCGATATTTACTTTGACCGAACTTTACCGGTGAGTTTTCTGCCGGAATATTATGGGGTGATCGGTCTTGCCGCTCTCGCGATCGTGATTACGGCGTCGATTTATCCGGCACTGAAAGCGGCGCAAACCGATCCACTCCGCGGAATTCGATTCGGCGCTTAATCTTGCTTGGCTACCGGAGCCGCTTTTTCTTGAAGGCTATTTTCATGGCCTCGCTCGAAACTTTTTGCGGCTAACAGAATCACTCCGAGCATGATCGCCATGTCCGCAACATTGAAGATGCCGGTGCGGACGTTCCCGATGCCAACATTCAAGAAATCAACTACGCCGTGGTTCGGCCTGAAAATGCGATCAATCAAATTACCGACGCCCCCGCCAACGATGAGCGAGAGAGAAAATGCGGTCGTGCGGTCTAATTTGCGGTCACGGAAAAGCACCCATCCGGCTGCCCCGAGAAATCCACCCACCGCGATGACAAAAATTAAAACCCGAAGTTCGGCTGAAAGAGTGGCACCCAAACTCAGAAATGCTCCGGAGTTTTCCGCATATTCCATACGAAAAAGGCCACCTAAATGCACCCTTGGGAACTGGCCTTTCAAGGACTGGATCGCAGCTAGCTTCGTTGCTTGATCGACTAAAATGAGTCCTAAAATCCAAAAAATCTTTGCGCGATGAGAGAGGGTACTTTGCTTCGGCATCTTTCCATTATCGTGGAGAATGGGAGTGGCGTAAATGCTTATCCTCGTTTTAGAGGTGGCGAGCGAAAAGGAAGCCTTGGACTAAAAAGAAGGCGCCGAAAACTCCGCCTGAGAGCGCAACCCACCAAAATTTCTTACGGCGCGTCAGCACGGAAATCGCGCCCAAGGCGATCGCGATTTGAGAAAAGGTGACTGCTTTTGCGAAATCATGGTGAGCCTCTAGATGGCCCTTTGACGCTGCCTCTTCTTCCTTTGCCGAAGTCGAGATTTCCGCCTGCTGATGCTCGTATTCCTTTAATTTTTCATGGTCGGAATCAGACGTCGGCTTGCCAAAAGCCGTGAGAATCTCAATTCGAGTTTTTAAGACCGCCGCCTTCACTCCTTTAGCCTGATACTGAGCCCAGTGGTCAGATGACCGAATTTGCTCGAGCATGGCTTCGTTTGAGTGATGTCCAGACTCAAGCGCGCTCACCGCAGCAAGTGCGGCGAAAAGTGCGGAACTCAGCGCTACCCCGGAGATCCATCGCTCCGCTGGGCTGGCGTGACTCGCGCGATGTTCGAGTTCTTCTTGCAAATGTTCAGTCGGGACTTCGGTTTCTTCCATACGAGAAACGGTAACGGAAAATGGAAAATTTCTCCAACCGCATTCGACGAATTAGCCGCTTCTTCCCGTGAACGGACAACCGCCTTCTGATTTAACCTTGCGGACTCGCCGTCCGATTCGAAAGCTCTGCCAAATCGCTTTTGAAAAAACCTCCGCTTGGTACTTTAGTTCTGCTGCACCTTCGGAACCATCGTTATCCCTCCCGCTATAGAGGTGCCCCATCCCGGGTTCAATCTGTGAATCTGGAATCGAAATGAGAAAGGTTTTCAAGATCTCAAACATCAGTTCAAGCGCAATCGGCTTTCCCACGCACATCCGAGGTCCCGCCGCAAAGGGAAGGTGGTGGTAAGGGTTTTCAGACGCAGGCAAATCCCACCTTGAGGGCTTAAATTCCGGATCTTGCTTCAACTGGTCCATGAGGATGAAGAATTGAGTTCCCGATTGGTAAGATTTGCCTTCGAATTTTAAATCCTTTTTCAATTCGCGTTCCAGCACGGGAAAGGGGTGTTTCAAACGAATCGCCTCCAAAACGATTCCATCGAGGTAACTCCGATTGGATTCCCTAGCGGCCTGTTTGGAGCGTTCCCATTCCTCAGGATCTCTTCTTAAATAGGAAAAAATCGAAACGAAGATATCGGCTATGTTGATTTGGGGAGAAATCAAGAATGGCTGCGCAAAGAGAGAGAGCCAACGGGCAGGATCTGAACGGTAACTCTCGAGTCCCTCATGAAAAGAAGAAGAAGCAACGATTTCTTCGAGACGTTTCCAAAAAGCATTCTTGATTTTTGGGTCCGCTCTTCCCTTCAGGGCAATTTCTTTTCGCCAGGTCAGAGAAGCTTGATAAAAAAGCGATTCGTCTTCGGGCGAGATTTCATTTTCAAACAAAAGCCGATAAAGAATTCTCAAAACAACTCGAGAAATTTCTTCTGCGCCGATCACGAAGGTCGGATCCGACTGGGTTCGGTCCTGCATTTTTTCAAGGTGGCTTTTCGCAATGAGCGGAAGGTTCTCCCGCCATTGGATGACGCTCATTAATTTTCGAAAATCCCGGGAAAGTTGTTCCCAGATTTCTCCGTCCATCGATTCGATCGAGTAAATCGGTTTCCAAGCCGGCGTCGCAAAGAGGCTTTCAATGAAAGAACCCTTTCGGTCCGATGCTGCGAGAACGGCTGAGCAGAGGCGAGGCTGGTCGTCGAGGATGACCACTCGTTTTTTCTGCAAAACTCCCAGCATTCGGATGAGAGCTGAGCGCAAATCGAATGCTCCCCGGCCATAGCGCAGTGAGATTTCAGCGGGGAGGCGTCCACTTTGCTGG
The DNA here is from genome assembly GCA_014376785.1 of Oligoflexia bacterium. Taxonomy (GTDB): domain Bacteria; phylum Bdellovibrionota; class UBA1018; order UBA1018; family UBA1018; genus JACMQW01. Next base: position 1,635 of record JACMQW010000094.1, on the reverse strand, counting down.
AGCCACTGAGCGACTTCGGTCAGGGTTTCCCGCGCCGGACGACTCACGTAGCCGAGTTCCTTCTCTGCTTTTTTAGAGTCTACATACCAATAAAGCGCAGCGTAACTTAACACGTCAGGGGAGACAGGCGGAGTCAATCCAAATTTAAGACAGAGTCTGGTCAGAAAGCGAAGAGTCGAGGTTGGCAATGTGAGGACGCGCTCAGATCTTCCCGTCGCCACACGAACGGTCTTCGCTATTTCTGCGAGCGTGAGATTTTCTCCGGCTAGAATGTACCGCTCCCCTCGCCGACCTTTCTCTAGTGCCAGGACTATCCCGCGTGCGACGTCATCGACGTGACAAATGCTTGCGCCTCCTTCGCAGACCACCGCCGAAACAGGGCCGAGTAAACTCACTAAATTTCCCGCGGTGATCAATGCGGTGTCAGTGGGTCCGTAGGTTTCGCCCGGATTCACAATCACGATATCTAGGCCAAGGTCTCGGATCGTATTCTTCGCGAGCTCTTCGACATGATGTTTGAAACGGCTGTAATTCAGGTTTAATGGGCCGAGAACGTAAGGGTGAGTTTCGTCGGCAACTTCGGGTCGATGTGATCCATGGACGGCGGCTACCGAAGAAACGTAGACTACTCGCAAGACTCGAGAAGCGGATGCTGCCCTAAAAACATTTTCGCTTCCGGTGAGGATGTCTTCCTCCATATCGGGAGCGGAATTGCTGATCTTATCCCAGGATGAAGGGCCCGCCAGGTGGATCACGAAGTCGCATCCGGATAGGGCGGACTTCACGCTCTCAAGGTCTCGGATGTCTCCCAGATGCGCTTCAAACGGCAAGTTCTCCAGGCGCCTGAGATCGCTGGTTGGTCTCAGGAGGCAACGCACTCGGTAACCTTTTTCGATGAGTTCTTTCACCGTCCGAGAGCCAAGAAAGCCGTTTCCACCTGTGACAAAGACTTTCTTACGGAGGCCGTTCATGCCTGGGCGTTAGCGGGATAGGGGGAGGGAAGTCAATCCTTAAACCCCGCGGTTTTAAAAGGACTGTGGTAATCACGCTCGGGTGGACTCTTTCTTAACGTCTTCAAATTTATTTTGGCGACTCGCGCGGGCAGTGAGTGGGTATGCCAAAATTCTCCGGGTTTACGAAGCGGTACGGCCTGAATTAGAGCCGGGGGACAAGGCAGGTGAATTTGCGACGGCTGTGATGCAGAAACTAGGAATCGAAGTTTCTGCCCTCGGTGCTGAGAATCTCCAGGATTTAAAGGGCCCACTTTTGTTCATCGCAAATCATCCATTTGGTGTTTTGGATGCACTCGGATTGATGCAGGTGATGAAATGGAAAACTCCTGATTTTCGATTCATCGCAAATCAGGAGGTAGGCCGTGTTTCTGAGCTCCGGGAAGCCCTGATCCCAATGCAGATTAAAGACCATTTGCCGATGCAGGGAGCGAATGCAGTTCAACTTCGGAAAACTCTGGGCTTTCTCCGCTCGGGCGGGGTGGTCGGGGTCTTTCCAGCGGGAGAGGTGGCGGCTTTCAATTCTTTGCGTTCGAGCCGAACAACAGAGAAGGTTTGGAGCTCGCATGTGGCGAGACTCGCGGTGGCATCCCGCGCCACCATCGTCCCCGTCTATTTTCCGGGC
>JACMQW010000093.1 GCA_014376785.1 Oligoflexia bacterium | reverse complement strand
TCGGCATTAGTAGTGCCTCCTTTGGAATTTAGATCTTTCCAGAGGCTACCCTAGCTCCTGCTTTATAAGCTTTTCTCTTATGTTTTCCTAATGTTGCACTTCAGTTTTGAACTCGGGCGAGAGTCACTAGTGAATCGCACGGTTGCTCACTGGCCTACCAGCAGGCAAGTCAGTGAGCAACCGTGCGACTCTAGACTGAGCAGTCTGAGCAGCTTTCAATTCCTAAAGAGCGAACACAATTTTTTGAGTGAATTTTATCCGCAAAGTTTTACTCGAGCAAATCCCTAAACTAGTGCGCCATCTCAGAAAGTGGATTCACGTAGAGCCTAAAAGTTTTATCTCGGTCTCTACGGATGGCGAACACGCCGTTTTCTTTTTCGTTTGAAAGCTTGTCGTAGAACTCGGGATCCAAAGCGCTGACTTCTTCGACGCTTTTACCGGCGTACTTCCCGAAGTCTAAAATGACCTCGGCTTCGTTAATGATTCCGGTCACAGGGCTATTCTCTTTTTGACTCATACTGTCTTCATTTTAAGATCGAAGGACTTGGGAAAGCAAGGCCCTCCCCCACGGTCAAAGTGAAGACCTCGGAGTCGTTGCTCACCGGTCTCGACGCCCATTCTGGCCACCCGCTCACACTCTAAAGATAAAAACATGACGCTGCTACGAGTCAATCGGATGACCCTGTTACGCTCTTCTCATGTTTGCGCGTATCGAAGTCGCTTTGAAGCCCGAGTACTCAGACCCTCTATCCACGCCTCTCCTTCGACGAATGGAGATGACGGACCCGCACCTGCGAAAGTTGGTCAGATGGGCGCGCTCGATGACCGTCTATTGGTTAGACGTTCCACTCTCGCGCGAGGAACTCATTTATTCCTCCCAAGAAACCCTTTGGGATCCTGTGCTCCACTGGCTTTTTACCGGAAATTTGATTCCCTCTGCCGCCGGTAAACACGGAAACGTCGAGGATATTTTAGAGACGGCTCCAAATCGGCCGGGGAAATTTTTCGCGCTCGAAAAACGCTTTCGATTAGGCGTCACGGACCACGCGGCAAAAACGTTAAAAGATTCGTTCGAAGCCGTCCTCAAGAGAAAACTCGGACCGGATGCAAGGGTCGCCACCGGTTCGATGCTTCTGCTTGAAGGCCCCCAGCTCACCGAAGATCATTTGTCTCGAATCGCTCGGGAATATTTTTCAAACGAGCTTCTCGAAAGTTGGACCCTACTTTCTGAAAAAGAAATCGCGCACACCGAACGTTTCCATCCAGAGCGCGTTCGCCGCGAAATGCCGAAAACGGCGCCTTCTCGCTACCATGCCCCCGTCGATCACTTGCCGCTGGCGGGACTGACGAATTTCGAAGCGCTGAACTTTTGTAAGCGGAAAGGGATTCTCTTTGCTCCAGAAGAGTTCGACGCCATTCGAAATTACCTAAAAGATGCAGGAGAAAACGGCGAATCGCGCGATGCCACCGACGTCGAACTCGAACTAATTTCTAAAGTCTGGCGGGAAGTTCCATTCCGACGACTCCTCCGAGCGGAGATTTCTCCCGATGAAGACGCGCGGGCGGTGGACCCCACCTTAGGAAACCCTCTACCTGAAAAAATCTCGGGCCTTGTGGAAGGTACTTTCAAAGAGACGCTCAAAGAAGTTCCTCGGGCGTGGGTCGTGTCGGCGTTTGAAAATGGTTCTACTTTACTCCAGTACGATGACGAGGACTTTATTTCGATCGAAGGAGAAATCGAATCGAAAACGGTTGCTTCGGATTCGGTCTTCGGGACCATTATGGGTTATTCCGAGGTGTACCTTCGATCGATTTGCGGAGCGCGGGGCGCACGTCCGATTCTGGCGACCGATGTGATTTTCTCTGCAGACCTTCACGGTCCGGTTCCCCGCGACCAAGACCACCTCCACCCGAGGCGAGTGCTTGACGGCGTCAAACAAGGGATCTCAAAAGCAGGTTTCCAACTCGGTGTTCCGACCATCGGTGGAGCGCTTTACTTAGATGCACGTGAAGGAGCGACGCCCTTGGTGCACTTTTCCGCGCTGTCCCTGATTCCAAGAACGTCTGGAGGAATTCCTTCTGACGTCCGCGAGGTCTCCGAAGGAGATCGTCTCGTGATCCTCGGCTCCCCAACCGGAAAAGACGGAATGATCGGATCTCCGATCGTGCAAATTTGCGACACGACTTTACTTCGCTCGCTCGGAGAACTCGTGATCGAAGTTCGTGATCTCGGATGGAATCGCTTATTCTTCCCTTGCGGTGAAGGCGGACTGGCCAGCTTGGCTGCGAAAGTCGCGCGTGAGTTTGGGGGGCTGGATCTCGATCTCGCCGGCGTACCGGTAAAAGCAAGCGGCCTCCGTCCCATGGAAGTTTTAGGAAGCGAGACCGCGGAGCGAATCGTGGCGATTGTTGCCCCGGAGCGTGTCGAAGCGGTGATTGGGTTGGCAAAGCGCCGAGGAATTATCGGAGCGGAGATCGGCGAAATCAAATCGCATGGGCGCGTTCGCATTTTCTCAGGCGAAACTCTGAGTGCTGATTTAGAAACGAAATTTCTGCGTGGACACCAGCCTCGCTCCCAAGAAACGGCCACTCGGTCCGCTCCGACCCTACCGACTCGGAGATCACTTGAGTGGGGAGATCCGGCAAAAGAGGGAGTCGAGACTCTGCTTCGCATCATGAGTCATCCGAACGTTTGTTCGCGCGAATGGCTGATTCGGCAGCTCGATCACGAAGTCCAAGGAGCAAGCGCGCTCAAGCCATTGCACACGGTGACGGTCTCTCCGGAACTTTCGCACAGTGGCCCTAATGACGGTGGGGGAGTGAAACTGAAGAGTTCTTCGAACGCGGGTCTCCTCATCACCACCGGTCTCGCTCCTCGCGCCGGGGCCACCGATAGTTATCTCATGGGTGCACTCGCGGTCGATGAGGCCGTTCGAAACGCGCTCGCCTGTGGCGCGGATTACGGTAAGGAAGAGTTTCTGTTCGCACTCTCCTACCAATTTTCCTGCCCCGCAAAAGACCTCGAAGACTCGAATCTCCGGGGAAGCTTGGTTCGCGCGTGCGTCGGCGCCTCTCACGCTGCCGTAGAGCTCCAAACCCCTTTCGTGCATGGGCAGCAGAAAACCATTCTCGTACAAGCATCGAAACTTCACTTTTTGGTGCAAGCCATCTCGCGCGCAACGAAAGTGGCGGGTATTCGCAGCGCTGATTTCAAAACTCCCGGTGACGGAGTTTACCTTCTCGGGCCTGCGCAGTTTAGTTTGATCGGGGCACTGGTGAGTGAAGTACACGGGGGGGCACCGGAAGATGCGAGCCCGCCTCTGCCTCAGTGGGACACGGCAAGACGGCTGTATGCGTGGCTGGGGGGTGCGATCGGCAAAGAGCAAAAGAAATTGCGTTCGATCCACGATGTTTCCGATGGGGGTCTTCTGACTGCGATCGCAGAAAGTTGTCTCGCCCGCGGAATGGGCGTTGCGCTCTCTTATCCGGAAGGACTGGACCGAACCTCCGAGTGGGAATTTCTCTTCGGAGAAGGGTTTCACGGATTCATCGCGACTTGTTCAGAAATCGATGCACCACTCGTGGAAGCCGAACTTCAGCAAAATGAAGTGCCCTTTATCAAACTGGGTTCGGTGACCGGAAGCGGTGTGGTTCAAATTCGCCGGGGTGAAAATCCGGCGCTCGTAATCGAAACAAAAGTGCTCCGTCAGGCTTGGAAAAGGGAGGGTTACTGGGAATGAGTGACGTGATTCGTCCAAGAGTATTAGTCCTGAGGGGGCCGGGGATTCTCAGTGAGCAGGAAACCGCCCAAGCTTTCGCTACTGCAGGGTTTGAGGTGCATTTACGAAATCTGGATGACCTGATTTCGGAAGGTTACCGCGAAGATCAACTCGCGAATGACTATTCCGTGCTCGCCATTCCCGCAGGCGCTTCGACTGCCGATGATCTGGGCAGCGGGAAATTACTCGCGCTTAAAATTCAGCACCGACTCGGTTGGACACTTTCTCATTTCGCCTCGCGCGGAGGAATGGTGATTGGAATCGGAAGCGGCTTTCACACCCTTTTACGCATCGGAGTGTTTGGGAAAGAAATCTCCGTCACTTCGGGCACCGGAGGAAAGATGCTCAGCGCATGGGTGAAGGTCGCGCCGATCGGGATGACTTGCCTTTGGTTGAAGGGGCTCGGAGTGGTGGATCTACCGCTTCGCCATTCCGACGCGCGAATCGTGATCCATCCAAATCGCCGGACGGAAACCCTCGTGAAGCTCTCTCGACGAGGGATGCATTGTTTGAAGTACGAAGGAAATTCCGTCGAGAGCGAAGCGGGGATTGCGGGACTTTGCGATACGACCGGAAGAATTCTCGGCATCATGCCCCATCCTGAAAGTTTTATTCGGTGGACGGCGCACCCCGAGTGGACCACCGCACCCCAGCGCGCAAACGCTCCTGGCCAAGGTTTAGCGCTCTTCGAAAACGCGTATCAGGAGTCCATGCGTGCGCTTCAGCCCGAAACTTAATTCGCTTTTTTCGAGCGTCGATCTCTCCGGACTGGATCCCGATGCATGGATCATCGTGGAGGGCGGAGTTTCACGCGAAGAAGTAAAAGAGAAATTTCTCCAAGCCGGCACGGGATTCACTTCGCTCGCCATTCAGGACCTGACCTCACTTTGTCGTTGGATTCTCGGCCCATTAGTCGATGCAAAGCGGGTCCTAGGTGCACCCTCTCGTCAGGAAGTTTTGCGGCGGATTTTATCGGACCGAGAATTTGTGGAGTCCATGCCGCAGATTCGCAGGCTAAAGCGCCAACGCGATTTTTATAAAAAATTAGACCTCGCGGTCGGGGCCGCCCGGATGACTTACGTTTCACCTCTTGAGCGTGAAGTGCAGGAGGAACGGTTAGCGGCTTCGATGGGACCTGCCATTTTGCGCGTTGAAATGCTCGTAGTGATCGATGCCTATGAGGCCTGGCTCACGGAACACACCGCTTGGGATTTGCCTCGTCTTTTGCTCGCAGCGATGGCCGTGCTTGATACACCTGAAATTCCCCTCGATTTCCCAAATCGATTACTCGTTCTTTCTGCCACTAAAGGGGAAAGTCGAAGCGAAGCTTTTTTTGAAGCACTCGGGAGACGGACGCAGATGGAACGCGTGTTTGTCGCGGACCTTCTGGGGACTGATTTCTCGTCGATGGAGCGGGCAGATTCAGAGTCCGCTCTCATCGGAAAATGGGAGTCCTGGCACACGGTGGACGATGCCTGTGACCGAGTGGGAGATGCGCTTCTTCATGCGTACCGATCAGGGGAGCTCGAAAAGCACGGCGTGCTTTTGCCTGATTTACCGGCGATTCGGCGAAGTTTGAAAAGGTCGCTTGCCGAACGCGGACTCCTCTTAAAAGATCCGCGCGATCCGACTCGGCTGAAATGGGAAGAGTCAGTCAAGGTAGCCCTTTTGCCGCTTGAAGTGGTGGCGAAGCGCTTTCGGTATGAGGAGGTTCTTTCGTTTCTTCATTCGAACTGGGTCCGCCTGGATGCGGTACCTGAAGTCGATTTCGAAGAAAAGCGACGCTTGCATCAAGACGTGCTCGACCGGGGAATCCGTTTCGGACTGGAAAGTTATACGGGGGAAAAGCTGGAAAGGCTCCGCGCTTCGCTTGGGCTTTTAAACGACGCTTTCTCCGCGAGGATTTCTATTTCTGAAACTGCCGCGTTCCACCTCGCCTGGATTCGCAGGAATGAAGATTTCGAGGCGTGGGTGCACGAGTTCTTCACTTCGGTCTGGGAGCGCTTTGAGCAAGACTTAGCCGTGCTCGGAGATGCAAAGAAAAAGGCGCCGGTTCTTTACTGGCTCGAGAGACTGAAACTCCGCTTAGCGGACGCCACTCCTCCCTTTGAAAAAATTCAAATGGAAAACGGCGTCGAGATCTTTCGGCTCGGTCAGACCCCACTGAAGTATCCGGAGAAGCTCTGGTGTTTAGCGCTCCCTCCTCGGTACACCACAAGCGATACCGGGGGGGATTATTTTTATTCGGATCGGGAACGCGAGATCCTTTCGGGCCAATTTCTGGTGCGTTCATCTTACCAGGATGCAGAGTTTCGGCGAAAAGTTCTAAAATTTTGGATTCTTCACGCCGATGAGGTTGTGTTTCTCGATGCGCTTTACGACTGGGACGGGCGCGAGCGCGAATCGCTCGAACCGATTTTACAGGAACTCGGACTGAAATTAGAATGCGAGCCGAAATACTCCTACCCACGGTGGCGCGCGAGTTACCTCCATCCTCATTCCGCACCACCGAGGCAGATTAACTTACCGCCTTTTCTCGCTCCAGAGATTCGCGCGTCCGATCTCGAGGCTTTCAGTCGTTGCGAACTCCAAGGACTCGTCTTAGGTCGTTGGCGTGCGCGGGACTCGCGGCCGTCGGATCTGGACATCCGAGGAGATTCCCGGGGCACATTGCTCCACGAAGCGGTTCGAATTCTCATGGAAGTTCGCAGTCCAGAAGGATCATTCGGGCTGACTGCCCGTGGGGCGCTTGACCTCGCTTGGGAGAAGAGGCGCCCAAAGGGCCTTTTTCAGGGAGAAAAACTGGCTCATTTCACGAAGCGAAAGCTTGTTCCGATACTGGACGCCTTCATGGCGGCAGAAAAAAAATACGTTCAGCGCTCGGGCACGTCAGTACTCGCCCTTGAAAATCCAAAATTAAAATACACGGTCGATTTCGGACCGCGGGAAGATTCGAGCCATCGATCAAGCCTCCTCATTTCCGGAGTTCCGGACCGCATCGATTCGCATCCGGATGGAATTTTCATCATCGATTATAAGTCCGGAACAGACTCGCCGAATGCGGTCCAAATGACTGACCTCGGTTACCGGCTGCAGATGCCGATTTATGCCCTGGCGGCTGCGAACTACTACGAGCGTCCCGTCATCGGCTTGCAATTCGTCACTCTGAACCGAGACGCGACTCGTGCGCGTGGAATTTTCTTCAAACAGTGGAACGGGAAGACTGCCGGAAGTCTGACCGAATCGCGCGCAAACAACGCCTCTCTCATCGACTCTGCACCGGATGAAGTGTGGGGAAAAATTGCGGATCAAATCGAAGTCCATGCTCGGAGATTCGTTTCGGGCGAAATCCTTGTGAAGCCCAAGCAAACCAAACCCGGCCAGCCTTACGCAGAATGTGATCATTGTTTTATTCGCGACGCTTGCGGGCAACGGCGCTTCCTCGATGATGTGGCGGAAGAGGAGGGCGAATGAGCGAAGTTGCCCCTCGCGGACCCACCGCCGAACAACAAGCTGTGATCGAGAACTGGGGCCAGGGGATCGCGGTTCTAGCGGGCGCCGGTTCCGGGAAAACTTACACGCTCGTGGAAAAAGTGAGGGCGCTGCTTCTGAGAAATTCGGAGGCGCGCTTCGCCGCCGTTTCGTTCACGGAAAAATCCGCCAGTGATTTGCGCGCTAAACTCACGCGTTTAACCCTAGAGATACAAGCGCGTCCTCTCCAGGGACATGTGGTCACGACCATCCATGGGTTCTGCTCTCAGATTTTGCGTGAGTATCCGCGCGAAGCCGGCTTCGATGGCGACGAAAAGATGCTCTCGGAAGCGGAGGCGTCGAATCTCTGGTCCCAAGCGCTGGACGGGCTTTTCTTCGAAGACCTTCCGCCCGAAGTCGAGAACGCTTTTACTTTTTTAACCGAGCGAGAAAGTCGAACATCGCTCTACGCCCTCTTAGCCCGCGTTCGAGACCTCCAGGCGAATGCGGTGATCGAGCGATTATCGAATGCTCCGGAACTCGCAAGGCTTTCTGATTTCGTGCTCGAGCGTTACGACCGTCTAAAACGCCGGCTCGGGGCGCTCGATTTTAATGACCTTGAACTCGGTGCCGACCGGGCCTTGCAGGTGGACACGGTCGCGGAAGATTACCGACTGCGCTTTGATCTAGTAATGGTCGATGAATTTCAGGACACCAACCCGGTTCAAGCACGGATTCTCACCCGACTCGCGAAACCCGGTTTGTCGAATCTTTGCGTGGTGGGGGATCCGAAGCAATCCATTTACAGATTCCGCGATGCCGATGTGACCGTGTTTGAAGACTTTTGCGCAGGACTCCCGGTTCGTGTGAATTTGACGAAAAATTTTCGAAGTGTTCCCGGCGTGCTCGAGTTTTGTAATGAGGTCTGTGCGCCCGCGTTCGAGGCGAGTGGAATGGAGTTTCATGCCCTGACGGCAGGACTGCCAGAAGATCCTTCAGTGCCTCCGGTGGAATCGGCGCTCCTTCGCGGCCCTGAGGATCTAGCGCGAATCATTCAGGGTGAGATCGCGAAGGGCGTTGATCTCTCGGATATGGCACTGCTTCTGCGTACGATTCGGGGCGGGCCAGAAAAGTGGCTGAAGGCACTCACTGCGGCCGGCGTTCCGATTGCGATCGAAAGTGGGGGACTTCTCTGGAACGATCCGCGCGCCCGTGAACTCGCCTTTTTCCTAAAATGGTGGGCAAATCCGGCGCAGGAAATCGCCGGCCTCGCGTTTCTGCGCTCCCCATGGATCGGAGTGTCCGAGCGGGAAATCGAGTCTTGGCGTTCGACAGATCCGGGCATGCTCCATTCGTTTTTGCGCACGAACCACCCGGTAGCGAATCTTTTACGTCCCCTGCGATTAAATGCTGGTCGGGTTCGTCCAGGTGAACTGCTTTTAAAGTTGCTCGATCGTCCGGAGATCGAAAATGAATTAGGCGTGCTGGCCCTTGCCCTCTGGCACCGAGCGGAGGAGCTCTCTGAAGAGGGCCTCGATTTCCACCGAGTGGCAGAACGCATTTCCGAAGCTTGCGAAGAGTCTCGACGTGAGCGAGCCATCCCTCCGCCAAAAAATGCGGGACAGTTGCGAGTGATGACCGTACATGGTTCGAAGGGCCTCGAATTTCCGCACGTTCTCTTACTGGATTTTCCGGAAAAACCCACGAGAGCAAAGGGAATGCCCCTTCTTTTTTGGGACCGGGTGCAAGGACCGCATTTAGCCGGCCGAGACGAAGAGGGTGAGCGACTTAAAAAAGATCCGACAGAAGAGGAATGGAAGAGGCTCGAAACTTCGAAAGAATTAGCTGAATCCAAACGCGTCCTCTACGTCGCGCTTACCCGCGCGCAGAAACGGCTCCTCATTTTACTTCCGACGAATGATGACGAAAAAAAACGTGAGCAAATCGCCAAAAGCCGCGAAAAAATCGAGGATGTTTTAAAAGTTGATTTTTGGAGAGGTTGGATCGAGGAAGCCATCGTAGGGCGGCCGCTTCTGAAGGCGGGCGTTCCGCCAGCGGGAAGTCCGATCTTTCCAGGATTTGATCCTTCGAAATCCGTTTCGATCAATGCGGCATCGTTTCCGCCTCGTTTTTCTCCGAGACGACCCCGGCATTCGGTGTCGGAGTGGAATCGCCTCTCACGTTGCGAGCGCGCTTACGAGTGGACCACGATCCGGCCGATGGCTCCGACCGAAGAAGAAGAGTGGCAAGAAATGATCGCGCAGGAGGTTGTTTCAGAGACAGTGGTTGGTGGATCCGAAGAAACACTTTCTGGTCCCCGCTCAAAAATTCCTCAATCTGAAATCGGCACTCGCGTGCACAAGGCCCTAGAACTCGGAGATGAGTCAGGCCTTTATGAACTCGAAGACGCGCTGGGTAAGGGAGTATTTCAGGCGGCGCCCATCGTCCAGTGGATGCGTGATTCGGCGTGGATGAAGGAAGGGATCGGTTTCGACAAAGCGTGGCGCGAGCTCGCGTTTGAAGTTCCGATCGAAAGCGAGACCCTGATCGGTGCGCTTGACCGGCTAGTGCGCCTCCGCGACGGATCTTATGCGATCCTCGATTTTAAAATTACGGGTCGACGAAAGGCTCCGGAAGAACTTTTGGAGGCCTATTCGATCCAATTAAATTTGTATGCTTGGGCACTCGAGCGTCTCGTTCCCGAATCGCTCGGAAAAACCCGCGCCATGCTGATTCACGTAGCGGCGGGGGAGATTTCTGAAATCGAAGTGCCCGTGATCCCGAGTCAGCTCGAAAACTACCGAGAAAAAGCTCAAAGTATTTTACGCGGTCGACCCGGGGAACCCCAGCCGAGTTCACTCTGCGATGTTTGCGAGCATCTGTCGAAATGTCGCGAGGGAGAAAAATACGTGAATGAAAAATCGAGGGGTGCTTCGCGGTCGTCAAAACGCTGACGAAAGTATTTTCGCGTTTCCCGTTTATCCGTGAAAAAGAAATTGGAAGCGATTCCGTTCGACGGTTAGACTAGTAACATCATGAAACGCCATGGAAATTGGGTAATTAAACTGTTGTTGGTCTTGATGGCGGCTTTATGGTTAAGCGTCGTCGCCGCTTCCTGGAGTGAAGCCGCTAGTCCGGGTGAAGAAACGGATGGCGAATATAACTTCAGTTGGCTCGATCCCGACAAGAAAGTTTCGGTTCTGCAAAACCGCAAATTTCGAAAAGCGAATCGCGTTCTCCTGAGCTTGAACATCGGTCTTGCGGATACTAATGCTTACCGCACGAGTTATGTGCTGGATCCGAGACTCGCGTACTATTTTTCAGAAGCTTGGGGCATCGAAGTTTTCTACTCAACGTTTTCAAATAAGAAAAATACCACCTACCGCTCACTGGAAAGTACGGGAGCATCCGCAAGGCCAGACGTCATCGAAATTAAAAACCAAGTCGGCGTGCTTCTCCATTGGGTGCCTTGGTATGCGAAGATTAACGTGTTTAATACGGTCTTGTATTTTGACTGGTATTTCACCGGTGGGGTCGGAACGATGAATGCGGACATGATTCCCGGAGGCGCAAGCCAAGCGCAGGGAATCGCGCAGACAACGAAAAGTCTGACCGGATATCACCTCGGAACGGGACACCTTTTTCACTTGTCCGATAATTTCGATGTTCGATTGGATTTCCGAAACACTTGGTTCAAAGCTCCCGAGCGTGCGGTGACGGGCAAAGAAACTTTTTTCAATAGCACGACCTTTCAAATCGGAGTGGGGTTCCGTCTATGATGAACGTGCGGCAATTCGCTCAATCGGGAAAAACCGCCGCGGTTACGGTGCTCTTTTTCCTGGGCGCTTTTCCGCTCGGAGCCTCCGCATCGAGTCAGTCCTTGAACGATGCTCGGCGCCTTTATAATCTGGGCCAGTATTTCACTTCTGCACGCTACGCTTACGCGGCGTCGCAAGAGGGGGGAGCTGAAAAAGGAGAGGCGAACGCCGTTGTCACCTTGGCGCTTGCTCGCGCTGGACTTTGGAACTCTGCGACTTATTTCTTCATCCAAACGCTCCAGTCGGGAGATCGGAATTCGATTCGCCGAGTTCTCCCCCAAACCGAAGCCATTCTCTCTCGGGTGGGACCTGACCTTCTTCGCGATTATCTCATTCGCCATACAAAGTACGATGACTATGACCTTCTGAACCGCAGTGCTTACCTTTTTTCGCTCGGAAAAGCCGCGATCCTAAAAGACGACATGAATCGGGCGCTTGAGTACTTAAATCAGGTGAAATCAGAAAGCCGGCTTTATCCTTTTTCTTTAGAGCTTCGAGGCACGGCGCTGACGATTCAGGGGCGCTTAGATGAAGCGGTCGATGATTTCCGGGATTGCCAAAAATACGCGCCGCTCGTGGTGACCGAGACCGATGGAAATAGTCCGCGCTACCGCTCCCAGGCGAACGAGGCGAAAGACCTTGCGGCTCGTTGTTCCGCAGATGAGGGGCGTGCCTGGTATCAAGGTGAAAAATTTGAAGAAGCAGAGCGTGCTTACGACCGGATACCGAAAGCGAGTCGCGTCTGGCCGGAAATTCTGTTTGAGCAAGCATGGAATGCTTTCGCAAAAAGGGAGTTTAACCGGACGCTCGGAAAACTCGTGACCTACAAAGCTCCCGCTTTGGACTTTGTGTTTAATACGGAAGTCGAAGTACTCCGCGCTCAAACGTACCTCTCTCTCTGCCTCTATGACGACACTCAAAAGGCGATTGATGATTTCACTCAGAGATACACGGAGATAGGCCGCGAAGTGAAACATTTCGTTGAAGGAAATGGTTCGAATTTAGAGCCCTTTTATCAACTCGGAATGCGGACCCTGAAGGATCCTCGGGAAACCAAGGATCCGATTGGTCGGCTGGCGAATCGATTTGTTCGCGGGCCTTACTTCGTCGATTTGGCCGCTCAAGATGCGTCATTGGAGAAAGAGCGTTCCGTTATTTCGTCTTTTGCGCGAATGACGGGAGCGAATTCGAATTCGGGCCTCTCCGCCTTTTTAACTGAAGTCTTAAAATGGCGGCGCAAGTCGATCCATCAACTCGGGGGGGCTTACGTGAAGAACTCCCTGATCGATCACCATTCCGTGTTGGTGGCTGATTTTGAAAAAATCTCGTTCATCCGTCTCGAAATGCTCGGTCGTGCGAAAGACAAGCTGATTCGGAAAGTGAATAAGACGCCCGCTGAAGAAACCGAACGTCAGCGGGGAGTGGTGAAGCCAAACCGGAAGGACAACCAGATGTTCTGGACCTTTAACGGTGAGTTCTGGAACGATGAATTAGGAGATTACATCTTTGGTCTCGAATCAGAATGCGGAAAATAGTTTAAAGCGACTCCTTTTGGCCCTCGCGCTGACTTTGGCGACGGTCCCTGCTGCGGTTGCGGAAACTTATCCCGCGTCTGAGATGGCATCCGTTCGTTCTTCGGACGAGAATAAAATTCGCCAACTTCGCGGCCAGGAAATCGCAGAGCTTCGGCAGACGTTAGGACGCCGGTTGCCCACGAATCGCAAAGCGGATCTCTATGTCCGTTTGGCGGAGACCTATTTGGAGGCCTACCGAGCCGAATTTTTGAATGAAGGGCGTGTTCACGAGAAGCGCTTAGCCGACGGAAATTCAGAAAAGTTTATCGACCGTGCAAATTCGCGTCCTTACCTACGGCTCGGTATTCGCGCCTGCGAAGAAGTCGTTCGATTGGGAATCAAGCACCCGAAATTAGATCAAATTTATTATTTCCTCGGCGTGTATAATGACGAGTTGGAAGACGAAGCGAGCTCTATTCGCTGGTTCCGAGCGCTGACTCAGAAATTCCCGGAATCTCCTTACGTCGGAGAAGCCTACCGCGCGATTGCGGAATCCGCTTTTGGCAAATCGAACTACTCGGAAGCCCTGCAGTATTACGAACTCGCTTTACCTCGGTATCAGGGGAATGCATTACCGCGGTTGCTTCAGAAAAAAGCCTGGTGCCATTACCGGATGAAGCAATATGACCGCGCGGTTTCCGTGATGAAAACCGCTATTAGCGAAGCCGGTAAAAATGATCGCTTTTTAAGCTTGAAGGATGAAGCCCTTCGCGACATGGCGACCTTCATGACCGAAACAGGAAAGGTAGATGAGGCCCTTGCTTATTTCAAACAAGTGGGCGGCGACAAAGATTATTATCCGCGCGCGCTCGAGCGTTTGGGTGCCCAGTACGAGCGAAACGCCGACACGAAAAAAGCCATTCTTGTCTATGAATCGCTTTTGAAGACGAATCCTAATTCCACGGACGAAGCGGCATTCCGAGTCCGCGAAAAACTTTTCGAACTTGATTTGAAGCGAAGTCAGTATGGTTCCGCGCTGAAGCGCATTCAGGGCATGGTCGTTCCGAAAGGCGGGGAGAGCGAAACCGAAGTGGCTGCGAAGAACCTGCGCATCCTCGTACGTAAAACGGCCATCGACTGCCACGAAAATTTCCGAAAAACCCAAGACAAAGGCTCACTCGCAGTTGCTGAAAATTTCTATACCGTTTATCTGAACCAGTTTTTAGCGAAAGAAGATGAAAAGAAGGAAACTCCCGAAGTTCAGATGTACCTCGCCGAAGTAAAGCGGGACATGGATAAGCCGAGTGATGCGGCTTTCCTCTATAAGCAAGTCATTCGCTCGAAAGACGATCGCTACGCAAAACAAGCGGCCGCATTTTGGATGGCGTCGCTCGGAGAGACAATCGAAAGAGCGAAGAAATCAGGTAAGACCGAAGAAATCGAGACTTACGAAAAAGATTTTATTGAAGCCTCTGATTACGTTGCGGAGAATTTTGAGTCCCGGCCGGAAGGTCTCCAGGCTCGATTGAATGTGATCATCGCGATCGCAGGGAACCCTTCGAAACTTGCCGAGGCGGAAAAAAGGATAGCCGATCTGGTCGGTCGTGCGCCCGGATCTAAACAAGCGCTGACCGCGTCCCGACTGCGTGCCCAAGTTTACTCAGATCGACTGCCTAAAAAATCGGAAGAAGTTCAAGGATCTCCCGCCGCGGTGAAGTTGCTGGACACCATCACTGACATCCGCGGGAACTCGGCGCTCATGGCGGCCGATCAAAAACTGCAAAAGGGAGCGCTGGCCGCGTTTTTAGAAAGCGAAGAAACACGAATTAAGATCGGTGTTATCGCTAGCCAAGAGAAGTCGAAAGATTTCGGCGCGGCGGCGAAAGGCTACGAAGAATTCGCGATGAAGGAGCCGAAGCGCGAACTTGCCGAGCGGGCATTCGATAGCGCTGTTTCCAACGATGTGAAAGTCGGAGATTTCGATTCCGCTGTTCGTGTCGTTTCGAAATGGAGCGCCCGTTTCCCTGATTCTAAAAAGGCAGCGGACTCCCTGCGGGACGTGGCTACCAGTGCGATCATTGCTGGGCAGTTTGAAAAGGCCGCGAGTCTTTTCAGAGTCCTCGGCCAGCGGGGCGATGCAAACGCCATGGAAGTTGCGGGCCGACTTTATGAGGGTGCAGGTAACCTGACGGAAGCCGCCACTGACTTTCGCCTCTATTTAGAAAAGTTTCCGAAATCGGGAAACCGCGGCCCGATCGCGCTCTCGCTATCGGACTGGTATGCCTATTCAAAAAATGATTCGCAGGCCGTGAAGTATTTGAAATTGTGCTTTGACGAAAATAACAGCACTTCCGCAGAATGTGGGGCAAGACTTGCGGATCTTTACGACCGATTAGAAAACCACGCTCAGGCGAATCACTATTTCACCGCGGTGGCAGCTCGAGGAACTCCGAAAAGAAAAGGGGCAAAAGTCGGGCCCGAGAATTCACCTTGGGTTGGCTACGCCAGGTTTCACCTCGCCTTTGCACTGGAGAAGGACACTCAGTTCCGTCGCCTCACCCTGCCGGATGATAAACTCAAGCAGGGGTTGGCTGAGCGACTAAAGTTTTTAGAAAAGCTCAATCAGGCGTACGGAAATGTGGTCGAAGCGAATGGTCCTTGGGCAGTCGCAGCGCTCGATCGGTTGGCGAACTGGGTGATGGAATTCGCTGACAGTGTTGACCAGATCGAAGCTCCGAAAACGGCGAGCCCCGAGTCGATCGCGAGTTTTCGTAAGGGATTAAAGTCCGTCAGCGATCCGCTCCGTGCGAAAGCGCTCGGAACTTGGCAAACGGCGTATCAAAAAGCGGTTGAGCGTGAACTTCTTTCGCCGGTGCTTCCCGCAATCGCCGACCGGCTGGCGGATTTCGGAGCTCAGACTCCGGCTCGTGCCCAAGGGTTCCGTGACAAATACCGCCTCACCGGCCAGCCTGCCGATGGCGGGAAAGAGGGACGTCTCGCGGCTTTTGAGCGCATTCGGCAGACCCTCACTACGAACGCAAAAGATTTCCTCGCGTGGATCGATTACGGAAATCTTCTTTGGGGAGAGGGGAAGCCACTCCTTGCGAAAATCGCTTACGAACGAGCGCTCCTACTGAACCCGAGGGCGGCTGCGGCCCTGAACAACCGCGGGGTGTTGATTGCATCGGGTACAGGTCAGGAAGATTGGATCCGCGTTGCCGAAGCGAACGCTTACTTCAATCAAGCCATCGAGAAAGACGAACTTTTCCTAGCCGCAAAATTTAATCGAGGCGCGATCCTCAACTATTACCGTATTTTCTCTAAAGCGCGACCCTATTGGAATCAGGTCGCGGCGGTGGCTCCTCAGCCAGACGTGATCGATGGAATCGCTATTTCGGAACAGGGGCTCGGCCAATTCGAGTCTGCGGTTGCGAGTTTTAATCGCGCAACGAAAGCCGGCGGCGCAAGCAGTCGGCCGGCGGTGGAGTATCATACCGCCGCACGCGTAGCGGCTACGAACCCATCTCAATGTTTGAAGCTCACTGCGAAAGCACTGGATGAAACCTCAGGATTTGAGCGGCAGGCAGTCGAGCATTTGAACGCGCTATGCGCGAGGAGCGGAAAATGAGCTGGTCACTGAGAGCGGTAATTTTAGGCATGATCGGCATTCTGGCTTTCGGAGCAGGGCTGCTCTATTCGATGCAGGCCCATGCGGCAGAGAAGCCGAAACCTCGCGTGATTTACTCGAAGAAGGAAGTGGATTTCGAGGGGCTCGCAATTACCGGAGAACTTCGGAATCCAGGCGAATTCTATTTTCAGCGGAAAACCGATGAGAAATTCGATTCCCTCGTGAAACGCCGTAAAAATTTTCACCGCGAAATGCTTCGCGACGTCGTGATGGCGAAATAGATTTAGGATAAGGAAAACGAAATGAGCGACATCCAAAACCCCGCCTCTCCTTTGAAATCTCCCGGAACCCAGTCTGCGATGCTTTCGCCGACTCGCCCGCTGATTTTACTCAGCCAAGTGTTTCCTTCCGCGGGACGAATCTTTCGCATTCAAAAAGACCGTGTGGTCCTCGGTTCGGTGAGTTCCGCCGACGTTCATCTTCAAGGCGACGGGGTTTCTCCCATTCATGCCGTACTCGAAATCGTACTCGATGCAAACGGAACGCCCAAGGGCACGATTTTCGATCTGGCTTCGGACACCGGTTTATTCATCAACGGCACGAAGCACGTTACCGCGACCCTTAAGACGGGAGACGAAATCACCATTGGTCGATTCCGATTAAAATTTGCGGTTGAAGATCACCATGCGGCCACGGGATCTGCGGAACAAGCACGCAACGTCGCTCAGAAGAAAAAGTTCGCTGATGAAGATCAAGAAGAGCTGCGTCCGCTGCTCCTTCAAGATGAGCGCGAAGTTTACGAAATTTTCGACTACCGGCCCGCATCGAAACAAGCCCTAGAATCGGTGATGTCCTGGTCGTCGACCATCCTTGACGTCCAGCATTTCGTGGATGAAAATACCGTCACGGTGGGAAGCGACCGGGCAGCTGATTTCCCGATTCCTTCAAATTTACCGAGTCCCGTCTATGCGATTGCTTCGAAATCGGGGGATGGATATTCGCTGAGTCTCGATCCATCCATGCGCGGAGTGATACAACGCCAAGGGCAGCTGATGTCGCTTGAGCAGTTCCGCCAAGTCACTGGATCGAACACTCTGAATCTCGGGAAAAATGAGTTCGCGAAAATCAAAATTGCGGACATCGATTTTTACTTCTCCTACACGGCTGCTCCTCCGAAATTAAAGCCTCGTCGTTGGATGGAACGCGACCCTTTCATGCACAAGGTGCTATTTCTATCGCTCGCGCTCACCGTCGCGATGATTTTTGCTGCGAGTAAGATCACGCTGAACCAAAACATCGAAGTAGAGCAACTTCCTGAACGCCTCGCCACGATTATCTATCAGCCCGTGGCTCAGATTCCTCCCCCGAAACCGGTGGCCCCACCGGTTCCAAAGGTAGAGACACCGAAAGAAGAACCTAAAAAAGAGCCCGAAAAGCAGATGGTGAAGGTGGAAGTTCAGCCAAACAAGGTGAAGAAGGAAGTTCCGAAGACCATTCAAGTGAATAAGAACGTGTCCGACAAAGATGTGAAAGGCGCAAAAGCTCAGCAAGCGCAAAATGAAGCGAAAGAAGGAGCGGGGGCCCGTGCGAAGGGCGCAGAAGGATCTCGAGGAGATCGCAATGCGAAGCCAAGTAAGACCCAACAACAAGCGGCGAAGCGACCTTCCCCTCAAGGTGGCAAAGGCGCAGGTGGCGGACAGTCCCAAGTGGAAGACCAAGGGAATGTCGATCTTCTAAAGGGCGCTGCAAACGCAGTCGGGAATATTCTCGGAAATACGGCCGCGAAATTAGGAACGGGCGGATCAGAACTCCAAGGCTTTGGTAACTTTTCCACTTTAGGTAAAGGCGGCCAGGCGCTGTCGGGTGAAGGGAAAGGCGGCGGAGGCGATGCCGAAGGTCTCGGCGGTCTCGCCGATAAAGGTCGGGGCGGTGGCCGAGTCGGTACGGGTCTAGGAGCGGCAGGTCGCGGAACCGGCGTGATCGGTGGAGCATCGAGGGTCGCTTTGAAAATGGGCGGTGACGGCGAGGGCGTCGTGTCGGGATCGATGGATATTTCCGCCATCGCGGCTGCGATCGAAGCGCATAAAGATGCGTTTCGGTATTGCTACGAGAAGGAAGTGAATGCCGGAAACCCGAAGCTTGCGGGTACGGTCACGACGACTTCTGTTCTCGGTTCTGCCGGACGGATTACCGAAGCGGGGATTAAAAGTTCTACGATTGGGAACTCAAACGTCGAACGCTGCGTGATCGGCGTTTTAAAGCGGATTGATTTTCCGGTCCCCCAAGGTGGAACGGTTCAGTTCAGCTTTCCGTTTAAGTTCGCTCGGGACCAATAAGCCCGATCAACGTGGGGGCTTAGCCTGCTGATCTGATTTGAAATCCGGTGTCTTTAAATCGGTTGCTTTTAAATCCGTCGCTTTCAAGAACCGAAGAATCGCGTTCTTGGTGATTTGTCCGCTGGGTGAATTTGGGAAAAAATCGAACCCGTGAGTCGCCCAGGGTAGCTCGAGGAGGATCGTGCCGACGCCTTCGGATCGCAGCGCATCCCGGAGCCTTTCAGCATGTCTAAACCAGACTAAAGGATCTGCTAGGCCGGTGAGAATCAAAGTGGGGGGTGAGTCTTTCGTCACGTCATTCAGTGGCGAAGCGTCCCGGTAGACCTTAGGATTCACGTCCGGCGTTGCTCCAGTGTAGGACTGCAGAAGTTGGCGAGAGTTCAGAATGTCGTGCTCGAAACTCCAGCGGTAACCGAAATCAATATCGGATGGAGCATACAGCGATATGACGCCTCGAAGTCCCTTGGACCGAGACTTTCCATAAGCGAATTTCAAAGCGAGCTGTCCGCCGGCTGATCGACCCATCACCCAAAAGCGATCCGCATCCAGTCCGAGTCGATCCGCATTTTTCACCACCCAGAGGTAAGCGTCTTGGACGTCTTCACCTTGCCTCGGCCATCGATACCCAGGAGCCAAGCGGTAAGCGGGGGAAATGACGGTGTAGCCCGCTTCGACCAGTGCCGCATAATTTCCATCGAGTTGGTCGGGTTCTCCGCTGTCCCACCCGCCGCCGTGAATCGACATAATCCAAGGCCTCGCAGGTGTCTTAATCAACGTCGAAATTTCCGGTTGGTAGATGAGAATCGGCAAGACAGCCTGGTCACGAGTCGCAATGAACTCGGATTTCGGTTTCATTTTCGGCGAGAGTTTGAAAAATTCGCTGAATTGAAACAGGGCATCTTCAGAGGATTCCGCGTAAGGATTCGGAATCGAAGCGTCAGGATTTTGTTGTTTTCGAAGCGAGTAGGCTAAATCCCAAATCCAGTTTCTTTCTTGGGCCATCATCTCGAACATTGGAAGCGCGGTGATCATCAGAGCCATCCCAGCCGCGATGCCTAGGCGACGGCTCCTCCGGTACGCGATGAGGATCCAAGCTAAGATCAGTGAAAAAAGAATTCCCAATTCACTCGTCAGGAGTTGGAGGAGCCACAGTGGCCGGTAGGGAGGGAAAATGGGAAAAAAGCGAACGATGCCGCCCGCAATCATTGCCAGCGTGAAATACCAGGCCAGAAGTTTCAGCATATGAAATAAAGTTTACCCCGAAACTCGCGTAACGGAAATGATCTGATTTTGCGTTCGCTCACTCCATCTAAG
>JACMQW010000092.1 GCA_014376785.1 Oligoflexia bacterium | reverse complement strand
GGATCGATTCCCGAAGTCGCGTTTTGTGTCGGAAGTTCGCTCGGATTTTCGGAAGCGCTGCGTGGAAAAGCGCGAGGGCTTTTCTCTCTGGGACCCCAAACTCTGTCTCATGAAATCGCTCGCCTCGTGCTCGCAGAGCAGCTCTACCGAAGTTTCAGTGTCCTTCGCGGGCACCCTTATCACCACGAAGGCTAACGTACGATCGACGTGAGTCCTGATTTAAAATCCGTTTCCCAAATTTAGCCGTGCGGCTGGGTTTAATTCCGGGCGAAATCGCGGTAGGGTTTTTTCAATGCCGAACGCGCGCGCTTTACTCATCGTCTTGGATGGCTTCGGTATCGGCAAGGACAGCCCGTTCAATGCCATTGCGAATGCGCGCAAACCTTTCATCAAAGGTCTGCTTGAAAAATATCCCCACTCGCAGCTTTTGACTCATGGTGAAGCGGTCGGCCTGCCTCCAGGAGTGATGGGCAATAGCGAAGTCGGACACATGACGATGGGAGCGGGCAGAGTCATTTATCAAGACCTCACGCGCATCTCGAAAGAAATTCGCGAAGGAGAGTTTTTCAAAATCCCTCTCCTCCGCTCCACGATCGAAGCGGGCGCAAAAGCCACTGGCCGCGTGCACTTCATGGGGCTTCTTTCCGATGGCGGAATCCATTCTCACATTGAGCACCTCGAGGCGTGCTTAACGCTCGCGCAGGAACTCAGAGTTCCTGAAGTTTACGTTCACGCCTTTCTCGACGGACGAGATAGCGCCCCTGATTCCGCACCCTCTTTCATTTCACGGCTTCTCAGACATCCGATTTTTTCCTCGTCTACCAGTGTCGCGAAAATTGCTTCCATCGGTGGTCGCTTCTACGCCATGGACCGAGATAAACGCTGGGACCGGGTCGAGAAATCTTGGAAGGTTTTAACTGGGCAGGCACCGGCCTCTCTTCATTCAGCACTCGAAGTCATCGCAGCTTCTTACGCCGATAAAAAAACAGATGAGTTCGTCGAGCCGACTCTCCTCGTAAAAGAAGGGGCGATCCGAGACGGAGATTCTCTCCTTTTCTTTAACTACCGCTCAGACCGAGCCCGCGAGCTCACTTCTGCTTTCGTCTTACCGGATTTTCAGGAATTTCCTCGCAGTACGGTCCCGAAACTTTCGGCATTCGCCGGGATGACGACTTACGATAAAAACCTTCCAGCTCCAGTGATTTACGGGCCCCAAAATCTCCACAACATCTTCGGTCAGTGGCTTGAGGAAAAAAATCTGACCCAGATGCGCCTGGCAGAAACCGAAAAGTACGCGCATGTGACCTTTTTCTTTAATGGAGGCCGAGAAGCTCCGTTTAAGGGCGAAGATCGCATTTTGATTCCTTCTGCTCGAGATGTAGCGACCTATGACCTAAAGCCAGAGATGAGCGCGTTCGAAATCGCGGATGCCGCGGAAACGACCCTAGTGGCAGCGAAACACGACTTCATGCTGATGAACTTTGCGAACGCAGACATGGTCGGCCACAGCGGGAATTACGAAGCGACCGTGCGAGCCATCGAAGCCCTCGACACTTGCTTATCAAAGGTAGTCGGTGCAGCCGAGCGCAGCGGGTACCACACGATCATCACCGCGGATCACGGAAACGCTGAAGAAATGTGTGATAGTCGCGGCCATCACAATACTCAGCACACTCTGAATCCGGTTCCTGCAATTTGGGTCGCGCCGAATTCTGCGATCGCTCCGAAGTCAGCTCGCTATCCGCTTCGTGACGGAAGCTTGGTGGACATCATGCCGACGCTTTGCGATTTGATGAATTTATCTATTCCATCGGAAGTGACCGGTAAAACGTTACTCGATAAAAAATAAGAAGAGGCTCGCTGACTCCATGGCCATGATCACGATTCCAGAATTCCCGAAAACGAAGAAATTAAAATCCCTCGCTGTTCTTACGAGCGGAGGCGATGCACCCGGGATGAATGCGGCGGTTCGTGCCGTCGTTCGTTACTCGATTGCAAATGACATCGAAGTTTTCGGAATCATGAAAGGCTACAGCGGCCTTCTCGAAGGCCAAATCGAAGCGATGAAACTTTCTAGCGTAGCGAATATCATCCAGCGCGGAGGTACGGTTCTGAAAACTTCGCGCTGCCCCGAGTTCATGAAGAAACAAGTCAGAAAAGAAGCGGCCTACATTCTCGAGCGCAAGGGAATCGAAGGACTCGTGGTGATCGGTGGTGACGGGTCCTTCGCCGGAGCATCCTTGCTTGAGAAAGAAACGGGCTTTCGCACCATCGGTGTTCCCGGAACGATCGATAACGACATTTTCGGAACCGACGACACGATTGGATTCGACACGGCCGTGAACACCGCGATCGAAGCCATCGACCGCATTCGTGATACGGCAAGTTCTCATGGCCGACTTTTTTTAGTCGAAGTCATGGGAAGAAACTCAGGTTTCATCGCGCTCTCGACCGGAATCGGCGGCGGAGCGGAAACCATCGTTGTGCCGGAAGCTGAGATGACGCTGCCGATGATTCGCAAATCGATCGAACGGGGAATGAACCGAGGAAAAACGTCCTCGATCATTGTGGTTGCTGAAGGACCGAAACCTGGACTCGCAACTCGGATCGGAAGAGGGCTTGAAAAAGCCGGTTTCGATTCGAAGATTTGCACACTTGGACACATTCAAAGAGGCGGCGTGCCCACTGCTCACGACCGCATGCTCGGCTCAGTACTGGGAGCCGCGGCGGTTGCTTACCTGGCTTCCGGAAAATCCGGCGGAATGGTTGGAATCACGCGAAACGAGGTCGCTTTCACCCCTTTCAAAGAAGTCATCGGTAAAAAGAAAACATTACCCAAAGTCGCGATGGCGCTCGCCGAGATCTTGGCGACCTGATGCGTTAGGGCTGTACCAGCCCGTGTTAGCATTTCATTACCGGACGCTGCCTTTCGATAGATTTCTGGTGTAGCAAGCCAGGACTATGAAATTTTTCGCCTCTCCTCTTTTGGTCCTTTTTTCTGTTGGATCCGTTTTCGCGTCTGGAACCACGCTGACCACTCCGCCCCTAAATGACAGCTCAGGGCCGGTTTTTCATGAACGCTCCCAGATCCATGTCTCGTCGTATGAAAAGAAGGAAAAAAAGGGCTCCGTCTTGGTCACGACCCCCGGAAAATCTTTCAACGCTTACGGTACGGCAGGTCGATTCCTTTACACCGGAAATGTGCCGAGGTTTTCTCGAGAAGCATTGGAACTCACGGTCAGCAAAACCGCGCTCACGCTTCGGGCGAAGGGATGGGTCAGCGAATCCCTCATGGCCGGGTACCGATTCCAGCAACTTTATCGCTGGAAGAAAATTTACGACGCTTTCCAAGAGCCCGCGATGAGCTTTGTGAAGATGAAGGACCCCCAGGCTCTATTCGATCGCACGAAAGATAAGGGACTTAAAAACTGGCTGACGATCGCGCTTCAGTACATGACAAACTCGCTCGCACTCACGGGGGTCGAAGTTTACAGCTCAGGCGAAGAGTCAGCGACCGACTACAAACAATCCCTCCTCACGGCGATGCTTCGAATTGCGCTGTCCTCCTCGAGTGTTGAAATCGGAGACGGACTCAAGCTTTACTCTGACCTCGTATCCAGCGCGGATGCTCGCGCAGCCGATGCATCCGAGTCTAAAGAACTTTTCGTAAAAAATCTGGGCAGCCAATTCACCGAGTCTCACGAACGCGATGGATACTTGGGATTCCTGACCTACGTCTACCCGATTGCCGGCTCAACCAAGGGAGCATTCAACCTCCCGAGTGAAGGACAAATTCGGTTCGGTGCGGGCGGTACCTTTATGGAATCACGGCCATGGAGTGATTTCTGGGATGATGAATTCGGCGGTCTGCCATTCATGGAAGTGGTTAGCGGCGTGGGCTTTCATGGACCCATTACGAATAAAAGTGGGTTAGACGCGTGGTACTTGCGCCGAGGATACGTCTCCCATGGATGCTTTCGCATGGATGCCAGCGACGTCATGGAACTTCGCGCCCTCCTTCCGACTCTTAAAGGAATGAAGGGCAAGGGCGTTCCCCTTTCCATCCAGTCGTGGCCGGATGTTACCGATGTGAATGGAGATGGCAAACTCGAAGCCATCGATGTGGGCTACTACGAGATTCCCACTTCAGTGGATGCGAAAAGCGTGAATGCTTTTCTCCTTCCCAACGCGCAAAAAAAATACTGGAAAGAACACTTCAGCTACCTCGATGGAACATTCATCAACCCAGCGAATGGTGAGCGCAACTCCTTCGATCTAGCGTCGGGAACCTTTCACAACATCCCGAAATACGAACTAGCGAAGGGCCGCCTCGTAAAAAATGGTTACTATCCCGAAGTCCAAATCCTCACCATTCCACCCCGCGCAACGAGCGTAGTCCAATACCGTGACGCAAGAACGGGGAGCTACAATGGGGCCTACGAAGACACCCGGGGCAAATATCCGATGGGTTACTTCAATAACCTTGAATGGAAAGAACCCATCATCGTGACGCCCGCTGCTTCCGCCTCAGTCGAGTAGATCACTCTCGCTCGGAACCCCGCTCAAATTCGGTCCGCATCTTGAGCTCCTGCTAAATTCTTCATTGCTGGTAAAAAATCAGATTTCTGGATGCAACTTATTTGCATTAAGAAATCTGATTGCTTGCGTCTTTCTTCATCCGTGTTTACGTTTTCCCAGAGGTAAACAAATGAATAAAAAGATTTCGACATCTGTTCTGACTTTGCTCAGTGTTTTTATCGCGTCCTCTGCTTCTGCATCGGCATTTGTAGACTCCACCGTGCGTTCAGCTCAAGGCCCCGTGCGTGTAATCGTAGTCATGAAAGATCGAAGCGTGCTCCCTCGCAGCATGCGTTCGACTTCCAGCTACTTCGAAATTCGCAAAGCGCTCTCCGCGAATTCTAAGATCAGCCAAAAAACCGTACTCGATGTGATCGGCCGAGAAATCGGAAATACCCACGTTAAGCCGCTTTGGATCATCAACGCAGTCGCGTTGACCATCCCCTCTGAAAAACTGTCACTCCTTCAAAACCACCCGGATGTCAGCGCGATTTACGCGAATCGCGAAGTTCGCATCATTCGCGATTTCCGATCGAGTGATCGATCCGCGATGGCTGAACCGTTCACTTACGGCCTCCAAATGATCAACATTCCGCAACTTCGCTCCGAAAAGTCGACCGCGACAGGAAAAGGCGTCGTGGTCGGCATTTTGGATACCGGAGTAGATGCAAATCATCCTGACCTGAAAGGAAAAGTGGTCGGGTTTCATGATTTCGTAAACGGCAAAACCGAACCTTACGACGACCATGGACATGGCACTCACGTTTCAGGAACCATCGCCGGAGGGAATGCTTCTGGAACGGCGATCGGAATCGCGCCTGACGCAAAAATCATTATGGCAAAAGTTTTTGGCTCAAACGGCAGCTCCAGCACCGAACAGTTGCTTGAAGCGATGCAATGGATTTCCGATCCTGACGGCGATCCTAAAACGCACGACGAGCCAGCCCTCGTCAGTAACTCCTGGGGCGGTGGATCTCCCTCTCCCACTGCAGATCCGGCTGACGACGTTTTCTGTCAGGCGATCGCATCTTGGATGAAACTTGGAATTTTCCCGGTGTTTGCTGC
Organism: Oligoflexia bacterium; assembly: GCA_014376785.1. GTDB lineage: Bacteria > Bdellovibrionota > UBA1018 > UBA1018 > UBA1018 > JACMQW01. The sequence continues at coordinate 38,786 of JACMQW010000092.1, read as the reverse complement.
AGGAAACGCAGGTCCTAGGTCAGGAACCGTCGGCACTCCCGGAGCTTGCCCAGCTGCTTTTGCGGTGGGAGCAACGGACTCAAAGGATGTCGTCGCGAGCTTTAGCTCACGCGGGCCGACCGTTTGGAAAACCGGCACGCTTACCAAGCCGAATATTTCAGCACCCGGAGTCGCGATTTTATCGGCTGCTCCAGGTGGAAACTACCAGACGATGTCCGGCACTTCGATGGCTACTCCTCACGTAGCAGGGCTGCTCACGCTCATCTATCAAGCAGTCCCGAACATTTCGATTGATGACGCCGCTCGGTTACTGAGCTCGACCTCGAAAGATTTAGGTTCAAAAGGAATGGATACCGAATACGGAGCGGGACGAATCGATGCACTCGCCGCGGTTCGCGGAGCGAAAGCGCTCCGTTCGAGAAACCTCCGCTAAACTCCCGAATCAATGCACTCACTGACGGGGCTTCGATCGAATCGATCGAGGCCCTGTTTTGTTTCAACCCATACCGATCCACGTTAAATCATTGAAATCATTAAAGTTATAAGATCACGACTTTTTATAACGCGCAGCGTCTAAATGAGGTATGAGCAAGCAATGAAAATCACTTTTTTCAAGGCAATGTTGGTCATGGGGCTTTCAGTGAATGCAGGAGCGAACTCGCGAATCAGCTCCCCAGAATCAGGCCCCATCTTTCACAGCCGGACCGCCATGCAGGTCGATTCGTACGAGAAAAAAGAGAACAAAAAAGTTTCAGCGATGACTCCTGAAGAGATGGAGAGTGTCGGTATTTTCGAAGCCGATGGTGCTTACGTCGACGCCGACGGTGCAGCGGTTAATCCAAACTCTCAGCGGTTGGTGATCACACCTGGAAAATCTTTTAACGGCTTAGCCACCGCCGGGCGTTACCTCTACACCGGAAACGTTCCTAAATTTCCAAGGGAAGCTCTGGAGATGGTGGTGAGCAAAACGGCACTCACCCTCCGCGTAAAAGCCTGGGTCAGCGAAGCCCAGATGGCTGGATACCGCTTCCAATCCCTCTACCGGTGGAAAAAAATCTACGATAAATTTCAGAGTGCGTCCCTCAGTTTCGTTAAACTAAAAGATCCAGAAGTGGTCCTGACCGCAACGAAGGACGCGGGCATCAAGAATTGGCTCAAGGTAGCGATGCAGTACATGTCGGATGGCTTCGCTGATACTGGGATCAAGATCTATGACCACATGAGCGACACTCCGGCCGATTACAAACGGACGGTTTTAACCGCGATGCTCCGTCTCGCTTTGGGTTCGGACACGTTGGAAATCGAAGATGGCCTCGCCCTCTACCAAACTCTCAGCACAAGCTTAGAAGCTCGAATCGCTGATTCAGAAATCTCTCGCGATCTTTTCATAAAAAATCTGGGCGGAAACCTCACGAACACCAACGAAAAAGACGGTTATGTGAGCTTCCTGACTTTCGTCTATCCGATTGCTGGGTCGACTAAGGGAGCATTCGACCAGCCGGGAGAGGGCGTGCTCAAATTTGGTTCTGGCGGTACTTTCATGGAGTCGAGAAAATGGAGTGACTTCTGGGATGCGGAGTTTGGTGGCTTGCCTTTCATGGAAGTCGTCAACGGGGTCGGCTTTCACGGCCCGATCACAAACAAAAACGGAATCGACGCGTGGTATCTTAGGCGCGGCTACGTTTCTCATGGATGTTTCCGAATGGACGCAAGCGACGTGATGGAGCTGCGAGAAATTCTTCCCGAACGAAAAGCAATGCTAGGGAAGGGCGTTCCGATTTCGATTCTCTCCTGGCCAGATGTAACCGACGTGAAAGGAGACGGAACTCTGGAAGCGATGGACGTCGCTTATTACGACATTCCGACTTCCGTGACGAAAAAGGGAGTCGCATCTTATAAAATCGAGACCGCCCAGAAAAATTACTGGCGAACGCATTTCACCTATTTGAACGGTCTTCTGAAGAACTCCGCTACGAAAGAGAGAAATTCTTTCGATCTCGAGACGGGAACTTTCAAGAACATTCCGAAATACGAAATCATCGGTAAAAAATTAGTAAAGACGGGATTTCATCCACTGGTGAAGCTTCACACGTTTCCGGCACGAGGCTCGAACGTGATCCAATACCGAGATGCGAAGGTCATCTATCATGACGGCGACTATGAGGATAACGCCGGTCAGAACTCGATGACGTACTTTAATAATTTGAGGTTTGTGGAACCGAAGGTTGCTCCAGTTACAGAACCGAAGGTTGCTCCAGTTACAGAACCGAAGGTTGCTCCAAACACAGGGTTCAATGTTACGCCGGCAACCCTGCCAAGCACCATGCCCGCCGCCTTACCAAAGGTAGCCCCACTCGCGGACACCACGCGACACTCCTTGCTCACTCCGACCTCGCGCTCGGCTCCGGATTCTTTACGCATTAACCGTTAATGGGCTGTTAACTGGCCCTTAAGTCGAACGGGACGTTTTAGTTTCAGGGAAGAGCAGACTCCCATAGAGATCCTCTTCACGAGGAATGGATATTTCCTCGGCAGAGCTGGAGTCGGTGAATTCTATTCCTTCGTCATTGAGAATCGCGAGTGGTCTCTGCTCTGCGACCTCGCCCATTGCGTAAACAGCGGAGACGGCTAGTGCGTCGATCACGTTCACGTGGGTCATCTTCACTTCGCGACCAAAAAGATCTCGTTTTCCAACTAAATTCCGAGTGGCCTTAAACCCCCAGTGTGAAAGTCCGATGCCCGTGACACCCCTCCGAAGCGGATGAGTGTGGGAGTCGGTAATGAGAATTCCCAAACGATCAAGCTTCCAAGCCTTCTTCAAAGCCGAATGCAGAAGCTTCGCGGACTGGTAGGGATCTTTTGGAAAGAGAATGAACTTTTCTCCGTCCGAATTCGATTCGTCAATTCCTGCGGAAGGAATCAGGATTCCATGCTTGATCGTCAGAGACACCCCAAACAGCGTCTCCCCTAGATAGATATCGGCCTCTCGACGGATGAGCTCAAGCTTGTTCAATCCGGAAGAAGAAATGACCTCGCCCTCGGCGAGAGATACGATTTTAGAGGTGATCGCGAGAATCATTCCTTCTGATACGAAACGGCTGGGGACCGCGGAAACGATGAAGGCGGCTAAGTCTTCACCCTGTTTGAAAATAGAGGTTCGAAGAGCCTCAACCCTCAAAGAAGATTGGCCGCTCTTTCGGTCGAGTGCGCGCAAGGCCCTCCTTCCGAGATAAACCAACGGCGTGTCCAGGGTGCCGACCCCGATTTTTACCAAATAAGCGACGGACGCCGATCGGATTAAGACCGAAAAAGGCAGAACCCCGCCCAAAAAAACCAAAGAGAAAATCACGGTATCGACTGCTTGGGAGACATAGCTAGCGGCATTTGCGCGCAGCCAGAGGTGGCGACCGTGAGTCGCTTTCCCCACTTTTAAAAAGACGGAAACGTCGACAAATTGGGAGAAGGCATACGCAGTAACCGAAGCGAGTATCATGCGAGGAGCCAACCCAAACATTTTCCCATAAGCACCGTCGAGAGATCGAAGGGGCGATTCGGGAAGAAGACTTCCTAGAGCAATCAGGCAAAGAACGTAGATTTGGATGCCGATTCCGACTCGGATGAGGTGATTCGCAAACCCTCGCCCATACACCTCCGTCGATGTCTCCAATGCGATGAAGGTAAAAGGAAAAATGATCAAGCCTAGGGAAAACGTCATTCCGCCCACCAAGATGAGCTTCGATCCGAGAAAAGTAGCCGTCAGCAGTGAGGCCATAAAAACGGCAGTCACCGCGGTCTGTCCTCTCGAACGGAAGGAGTCATTAGTCATGTTCGCGGACATAGCATCTTTTTACTTTTTCACGCGAGCATTCGGCTTGGAAATTGATCGGAGAGTTTCATGCTCTCTACCTGCGCCGTCTGCCTGCTCCCCTCGGAAAAGTTCACGTCCTCGCTTCCCTGTTCGGATTGTCTCCGCAGCCTGCTGAGGTCACCTCCGATCTGCGAAACTTGCCTCGGCCTCGCATGTCCTGAAAGGAGTTGCAGTCGCGCTTGGATGAAGGTCGACGGCGTGGAAGGGTCCTTCACCTTCGCATCGCTTCACGCCGCTTACCTCTCGATCGGACCCGGTGCCCGTGTTCTAAAGTCCTGGAAAAAGTCAGCAAATCCGAAACTCGAACAATTACTGGCAAAAGGCGTTCGCGCAGCGCTGCCTTCATTCGGGCCGGAGAAACCTGTAATGCTGATTCCGGTTCCCCAAAACCATGCCCGGAAATGGGAACTCGATGGAGGATCCGTCTTACGGGTTGTAGAAATGATGCTCGGAGGTTCGAGGGAATGGACTTCGCTCGAACTCCTTACGACGGAGGTTTCTCGCGGCGCCCCCGCCGTGAACCAAGCACGAACAAAAGGATCCGATCGTTACCTGAGAGCTTCACCGATCAGAGGCAAGACCCGAACGGAATGCATGCGCGATCCCCACCTCTGGAATTCAGCGCTCGCACTTTCAGATGCCTGCGCTGAGGTCGTTCTCGTCGATGACTTCCTCACATCCGGGCACACTTTACGCTCTGCCGTCTCTGCTACAAAAAAATCTTTCGAAGAATTAGGACTCTTCGCCGGAATCAGAACTCCCGTTCACGTTTTCGTCTTGGGTTTCCGCCCCACCCTCTTCGGCTGAATTCATAGGAGCAGGCGTGTAGGGCGTGATGTTCGGTAGATCGACCGGAATTCCGAGCTCGGCCGCGAAGAGTTTCGCGACTTGTTCCATCGCCACAGACGGGCCGAAGGCATCGGTTACGAAAGCCAAAGGCAGTGCTTCTTGCGCGGCCGCCTTTTCTTTTTTCGACCCCTTCTTTTCTCCGAGATACTGCGGCTCGGTGACCGCATCTCCACTCGAAAATAAGAAATCCTCTTGGAATGCGAAGTGCTCGCTGGTCACGGTTGCAGAAAAATTCTCTGCTCCTTCCGGAAGCCACTCTGGCCCGGTGAACATCTTTTCCAACGCCTGCTTGAGTCGACGGTATTTTTTTCCGATCGTGTGATTATCAAGCCCCTCTTCTTCAGTGAGAAAAAGCGTCCAAACGCTTTTTTTACCCCCGTCGAAAAAGTGTCCCCAAACCGAGCGTGAAAACTCTTCGCCCGCATCTTTGTGCGTCGAAGTGAAGAAGGCTTCATTCATCGACTGTTGGACCATCGCCGCAGAATGCGTGAACACCGCTTGTAAGATTCCAACGGGTTCACGATTTCTCGCAAGGCCCGTGTTTTTCGGCAATCCTTCGATGGCACCCAAACCGATCCATCGGTCCGCCCAAATTCCATGCGTGAAAGAAATCTTCGCACCACTCGCGATCACGACTTTCGGATGAGAGTCCTCCGCTGCAGGTTCAAATCCCGTCACCGGGACATCGGAAAGAACTCGCACGTTCGGGAGAGTCGCGATTTTTTCGCGAATTTTTTCTTCCAACTCCCCCAGCGAGAGGTCAAAGCGCGCCTCGAAAATCGGCGCAATCCGAGTCTCCGGAGCCCAAAGCCATTCCATACGAGTCTCAAAACGCATTTCCGGTGTCGGAGACTTATGCCAAGCAGCGCGTGAAAAAGAACGATTTCTAAACTCACGAAGGTATTGGCCGGTCTGCGGCTCATCGCTCGTGACCCCAAGTCGATGGGCGAGCTGCTTCCAGGTATCCACCGCGACTCCACTCTCTAAAAAAGGCAGCGGAGGCATGGCGCGAGCGCCTGAATTTAAAATCCAAAGGATATTTTCGGGAGTCGCTTTTGTCGCCAGGAACCCGACCGAAGCCATGGCCGCCCAACCGTCCCCAATCACAAGCGTCGGATTCGGAAAATCATTCAAACTGGCGATCATCGATGAAATTTTTTCTGACAATTCCGGATCAGCGGCAATTTCTGCAGAGGTCCGGGTTTTTGGAGAACGACGCTTTTTAATTTCAGTCATTTCATCATCCGTTTCAAATCAGGTTTTTAAATCGTCATGAAGGGGAGCGGAGCTCGGTTCCCTCACAAAAAAATTCGTGGAGCGCTCTCACGCTATCGACTGCTCGGAGGGTCGGAACCGCCAAAGTGATGACGAGACTCGACGCCTGCCCCATCGTAACGGAGATACCGTTTTGTTCAAGGATTTCGAAGGTTTTAGACAGGATTCTACCGTCTTGAGTGAGCCGGCTACCGACCAGCGAAACCGGAATGAGATTTTCGTGAAATTCGGCCGCGCGTAAAAATTCGCCGAGGGCGAGAGAATGACACGCTTTTTTCCACTCAGGGAGCGCGTCACGATCGATGAAGAAACGAAGTGTGCTTTCAAAGAAATCCGGCGCGAGGAGGTGCAGTCCGGCAGTCGTCGCGGTGTCCCACACGGCACTCGCTGCGGAGGGTCGCATTAATTCAATCACTACCAGCAGTTTCTCCTCGTCATGGGTGATTCCCGTGACTTCCGTCTCTTCCATACCCGGATGTGAATTCATAATTTCCGTTCCTCCCGAATCGCCGGGCTTTAGACTGTTACGCACCCAGAGGGGGACTTGATATTTTTGTGCAAGTTCGACGCTTCGGGCGTGAAGCACGCCGGCCCCTCGTTGGGCGAGTTCGACCATGGGATCGAATCCAACTTTTTTCAGCAATTTCGCTTTCGGAACGATCCGTGGATCTGCGGAATAAACTCCATCCACATCGGTAAAGATGTCACAACGTGCTGCGCCTAGGGCGGCGGCCAGGGCCACCGCCGTCGTATCACTGCCTCCCCGACCAAGCGTCGTGATTTCCTTATCGACGCTCATCCCCTGGAATCCTGCAACGATCACCACCGCATTTTCGGCCAGGGCTTTTCGAATGCGGTCTCCCAGGATGCGCTCGATTCGCGCCCGACGATGCTGAGCAGTGGTGATGATTCCACTTTGCGAACCCGTGAAAGAATAAGCACGGACGCCCAAATCCGAAAGAGCCATCGATAGCAGCGCCATCGAAATTCGTTCTCCTGCACTGAGGAGCATATCCACTTCACGCGAAGGAGGTTCGGAGGAAACGCGGTGGGCAAGTGACAGCAGCTCATCGGTCGTTCCGCCCATGGCAGATACCACGACCACTAACTGCTCACCTTTCTCGCGCGATTCGCGGATGCGGGCCGCCACGGACCGAATTCTCTCCGGGGTGCCGACCGATGTTCCTCCGAACTTAACCACAACGAGTGCCATTCCCCTGTTTTAATAGCGAAACCACACGGTCACAAGGAAAGCCTTACAGAATCGTTTTAAAATAAGAGCGACTCGCGTCTGTAAAATCACCCATAATGAGTGCCAATTTGCTGGCATTCTCGCTGGATTTTTCGCTTTCGGGTCAGATTTGACACTCTAGATTGTAATTCATAAACCGATTATATTGAGAATTGGAGCCTGTTTATGAATTCGTCTTTCAACCTAAAATCAACATCTGGATTTACCCTTCTCGAGGTGATCATCGTCGCCGGCTTGATGGCGGCGCTCGGTCTCGGGATGGCCACCATGATGGCGAATCAAGGTAAAGCGGCGCGAAATGTGTCGTCCATCGTCGACCGCAACGCTTTCAAAAGCATGATGACAGGGTATCTCCAAAGTACTGAAAATTGCCGGGCGATCATGGGAGGTTTCGGACCTTATAATAATTTCACTGCGAAACCGCCGGTGGGATCCGCACCTTCCGCTTATGACTGGAAAGTGCTCGGTCATTTGAATGGAATTTCAACGACTCCGGGGAACACCGAACGAATCGCCACGAGCGACGGAGAGCTTCCTGGCCGGGTTCTGAAAATTGGGCAAATTCATTTGGAGAGAGTGGGCCCGGCCACTGCACCTTCCGGTGGAAAAATTACTCAGAACACTAACTTACACATTCCGATGACGAAAGTTCGACTGGGAGAAACCTCCGTCGCGGGCAGTGGCGAAACGAACGTCGGTGGCGATAATTTCGCGAAAGAGTTTCAGATTCCCATCGCCATCACGATGGACGCAACGACGTTCGATCTTACGTCTTGCTCCACTTCGGAAGGAAGCTGCGATAATAATTCCGTTTTAGTCGGTGGCGATTGTCGGCAAGTCACTTGCACCCCGCCCCAGGTTACCATCGGTACTTATGTTAATCCGGTAGGAACGCACAAAGTGGGCGACGCCATTTGTGCGGACCCGAATACTCACTATGCGGGCACGCTCGATGGAAATCCGTTCCCCTGTCCGGAGGGAGAACACCTCGATCCTACTACTCGCGCATGCACAGCAGCTTCGGTTTGTGGAACGGGATATTTCCCAACCACGACGCAGACGGATGGTTCCGCGACTTGTTGCCGAAGGGTGTATGAAGAGGACCACGGTAGTCCCGATAACGATTATGCTCGGGTGAGTTGTACGGCGCCTGGCGAAAGCATGTCGAACGTCGCCGGTGGATGCCAGCATTTCACAGGGGAATTTAAGTGGTTAAAAACTTACGATGCTTCCGGAAATGAGACAGGCAGAGGCAATACCCGCACGACTAAAGCAGAAGTTCGGTGCTATAATTCGACAGGTACCCAGGTTTTTGGTGACTGCTGCCGTCCTCAGAAAGCCGCTAAACCTGATCTCCACACCCAAACCACTTGCGACACCGCAAACCACTTCGTTCCGGATCCGAGCGGATCAGGCGGCTGCGTCCTTGGATTTAAATCCAAATGTCCTTTGGGTTTCACCCTAAGGACTCCCGCATCCGACGAAATGTGCGATAAACGCGGACGTTCAAGCCAATGCAATACAACAACAAACCCGACCTGGTCTTACTTAGACGATGGCACAGGGTTGAACATGGGAACGTGTTCTGCCCCCGCAGACTGGCCGTAAGGTTTTTCCTCCAGCGAAACGAACCTAAGACCGCGCCTACTCGTAAGAAGCGGTCCGACGATTCTTCATGCGCTCACGCATGGAAACGCGGGAAACTTGTGCTCGCTTGCGGTAATGAGTCACCCGACGCTTCACGCGCTTCCGAGAGGAGCGACGCTCCGGCGGATCCCGCACTTCGAGCGACGTTAAACTTCGTCCTCCATCTGCGGGCATCGGTAGGCGAATCAACATCCCTTTGTGAAGCATAGCGCCGGAAGACACTCCGTTTAAATCAGCAAGCGGATCGACCTTGATCCCGAAACCCGAAGCAACGGATTTCAGCGACTGACCCTTGCGGACGCGGTAAGCGAGAAATTCCACGCGTTTTTGGAATTTCGAATCGTTGTAATTCGTGAGGAATCGGTCCTTCGAAGAGCTCGGAAGCTTGATTCGATACGTCCCCATATTCGGAGGCGTGCACCACCGAAGCAGCTCGGGATTCAGGCTCTTCACCGTGTGGTAAGAAAGTCCGGCCGCACGCGAAATTTTCAAAAGATCCGCCGGAGACTGCACTTCGAAATCGACGAGTTCCTCTCCCATCAGCTCACCCTTTTTATTCACGTGAGGGGTCGGGACAGATTTAGCGAGAGCGAGTTTCTCGGTTGGGTTCCCTTTAGCATCCTTTGCTTCCGCTACTTCCATGGATGCTGGCACGAGCTCACCTTCCAATTCGTCTTGGCCGATTTCTTCACTCGAAGCCGTTTCGTAAAACTCACCCTTCAGAACGCTCTCGAGAGCTTCCTTCTGAGCAGATCCGGCAGATTGGTTCGTATCGGATTCTAACTTTACAAGCTCGCCATCGGGAGCAATCGCTTCGCCTTTTCCGGCTTTAATTTGCGATGCGGGGAATCCAAACTGAGTGCGATTCTTTCCGATGATCGCAGCCGCCATAATTTTAGGAACGTAGTCCCGAGTTTCCGGCCTTAAGAATCGATGCCGAGCCAACGCCCAAAAATCGTCCGTCCCATAACGTCGGATCGCTCGGGCAATTTTTGCTTCGCCGGAGTTATAAGCCGCAGCCGCGAGTTCCCATGAGTTGAACATCTCATGCAAATCCTTCAAATACTGAGCAGCGGAAAGAGACGATTTTCGTGTGTCGCGTCTTTCATCGACCCACCAATTTACGGAGAGACCGTATCGCTTACCGGTTGCAGAAATAAATTGCCAAGGACCGACCGCTTTCGCGCTCGAACGCGCGTGGTTGTTAAATCCGCTCTCGATCATGGCCAGATAAACGAGGTCTTCTGGTAAATTATACTGGCGAAGCAATGGACGAATGAACGGGATGAAGTGCTCTGACCGCTCGAGGTAAAGCGTCATGTAGCGACGCCCCCGACCGGTGAAATAATCGATCCACTTTTCTACCGCCGAATTCACGGTCACCGGATAATCGAAATCGACGTTCTGAAGCTTCACTCCACGAATCACGATCTCATTCGGCTTTACGACGGATTGAGTAGCGGGAGCCGTTGCTCTCGCAGAGAATTCTTTCTCTGATTTTTCGCTCGTGTCCGCTCTTTCCACCGCGGGAGACTCACGTCCATCCCCGGTTCCTGGAACTTTTTTCGGTGCGGAAGCGCAGCTGGTGGCGACGAGAGCAGCTAAAATGAGTGACGCGAGCCGGCAAGCAGCCCGGTGTGAGTGGATCGGTAAAATCATCGAGTCATCCCCTACTGGTAAGCCCTATCCGCCTAAAAGACAGAAAAAAGCCTGTGAATCCAATCCTTTGAATCGTAGTGACGTTCGTCTTGAACGTTCAGAGGATCCTAAGTCTCCATTTTAGGGCTGCCAGGAGGATGGGTCAAGCTGAGCAGGCCTTTTCATTCATTCCCGGTTACAGGCTCGATGGTGAATGACGCTGGTTGTCGGTTTTGGTCGTTTGGGTCTTTTTCGACCGGAGTTGCGCGCGTCAGAATCGATCCCGATGGGCGGCCGCCCTGCCCCGCAATCGCCAGGGCAAGAAGCAGAACGGTGATCACGAGAATGAAGGTGAACTGACGGCGCACATGATTGACTCTGCAAGCCCAGGGCCGAATCATTCATTATTTTTAACTATTCTCAAGTCTATGAAATTAAGAGATTTTTTTAATTATAATTCGAAAAATCCGAAACAAATGCCCAAATTTGGCGCCTATAGTTTAGACAGTGTCAATCTGTTAAACTCTTTTAACTATGTTGGTTGAGGCCGGTGGAGTCCGTAGAAAAGAAAAACCCCAGAGTCACTCGACCCTGGGGTTTTTCTTTTCAAACTACCGAAAAATTCCTGGAAACGGTTTCCGAAATTAGTGGGCATGTTCCGGATTAAAGGTCTTCACGATCTCGACGATCATTTTTTCAAGATCCTCGTCCGTTTCATAAACTTCATCGATGCTGTGGGAACGCATCAGGTAACTCACGATCATTCCCGAGATAGACTTCAGGGGCTTCAAGAAATAAAAGCCGTTCAGCTCGTCATCTCCGAAACCTTCGCGAATCATCTTTTTCACTGTTTTGAACGCTTCCGATTCAGTGAAATTCGTTTCAGCGAGTTTTTCCATGCTTTGCCCCATTTTTACGAGGGCTTTCTCACGGAGATCTTCATCGGTCATGATGTAGGGACTGATGAGCCCGTACACTTCATCTCCGACAACCGACCGTAAGCGCGGCGGGAAGGCGATCGACTTGTTATTTTCAAGTCGGGTGACGATGCTCTTACAAAGGACTTTGACGTTTTCTTTCCGAGTCATTGGCTGGAGTCTAACTCCAGAAACTCCGTCCCGGCGAACTTATTTTCGTTAAACCACTGATTTTTTTTCGGAAAATCCGCTCCAGTTAGGATTGGAAGGCTTTCGCGACCCAGTCATTGATGCCGCTGTCGATCTTCGACTTAAAGGCGGAAGCGAGAAAGGAAAGTTTCCCTGCAAGCTGCACTTCCCCATCCATGCACTGGAGATCGGCCGTCACATGGGAGGATTCGAGTTTTACGGATTTTGAAGCGGCATCTGTGGTGATGTCGAACTTTCCAAATTTCCCCGAATCATTCTCTTGGAACTTCGAAATCGCCTTAGAAATTCGGTCGTAAATCTCTGCCGACGTTTTGCCTGGAATAGGGATGGATCTTTTATAAGTCGCCATAATGAGCCGAAACTAACCGAGAATTTCGAGGAGGGCAAGTTCGTGTCCGGCATCTACGATGTCGTCCGGCGCCACTTTCCACTCGAGCAGCCTGACTCGGACGGGGACCGAGTGAGGGATGAGATCGCCGAGCGACTCTAAGAGACAGGCGCGAGCGCGGGGCTCCAAAACATCCCCTGGCTGACAAAGGAGTCCATGAATCCGGCCTGGCGCGAGGGCCAGAATTTTTCGAAGTTTTGTCGCCGAATTCGCCTGACTTTCCGGACGCACTCGTCGGATGGAGATCGACCACGCCCCGAAGTGAACGAGCCATCGATCATCGGCCATGGGTTCGAAAAGCACGCGCATTTCCTCAGACTTCCAGATCACCCGACCCGAAACACCGGGTCGACCCTGAGCGGAAATGAAATCACGCTTTTCAACCCATTCACCGGCCGAAGATTCGGGAGTCATCCACCGCCCATTCGCCACCCAGCGCACGCCCCCCCCACCGAATAACTCGTCCGCTAAAGCCGCCAGCAGATTCAGCAACTCGGCCCTCGGCGCGGACTCCGGCACGAAATCCTCGTCTGTGAACCCAGCATGAATGAGGTTTTCACGAACGAAGGGATGCTCCAGATGCTCCAGCAAAAACCTCTGGTTCGTCTGCAAACTCCCCGCGATCCACAGGTCGGATAAAGATTCTGCAGAAATCCGGAGCGATTCCTGCCTCGACTTCGCAAGCACAAAAAGCTCGCCGATCACTCCGTTCGAGGTCCAGAGCACCTCTTCGCCCTCTGCATAGCGAGTCAACCAACGCACCGAATGCTCCTCGCTTTCATTTTTGAAAGGCGGCGTGAGCTCTCGAATCAGCCCCGGACACGGAAGGCTTCGGATGGGGTCTTCTGCGTAAATCCTCATCGCGATCCCCGCACCAAAGAGGTGCGTTTCAGCGTCTGACGGGGACGATTTCGGGACGGGTAACTGACCGAGGGCTGCAAGCTGCCACTCGACCGACCGCGCGCCGGTCAGCCCCTCCCAAAGTGGGAAATCCGCGTTCATTCGGGCGCAGGCATCGATTAGATAGACCCGGTCGCCATCAACTAAAAACTCCAGAGAACCAAACCCTGAGTATTCTAAGTGATTTACCCAAGCGACCACTTCGGCACGAATGGTTTTTGCAGCTTCGAGAGACAATCCTACCGCTGGTATAAATTGCAGCATTCTCCGCCAGCGACTTTGCAAAGAGGCATCTAAAATCGGAAAAACTTCTAAAAAGCGGCCAAAATTAGCCGCGAAAGGAACCAGCACATGTCTCGCTGAAGGGAGACACCTCTCAATCAAAACACTCGCTTCAGAGTATCGGCGACTGAGCTGCTCAAACCAAAGAGGCGCGAATTCACGAAGTTCGACTTCGTTCGCCACCAGAAGAATTCCATGTCCCTGGGCAGCCTTCATCGACTTTAACAAAACCGGATAGCGCTCACCCGTTTCAGCCATCGCCGCTTCGATTTCGCGCACACTGGAAAGGGGATCCGTCGAAATCGCCAAATGGGGGATGCCCGCTGCTTCCGCCTCTAAAATCACGTTCAGCTTATTCAGGCAGAGGCTCAGCAGTCTGGGGCTTGGACAAATCGGAAAAAAGCCTGAAGCGCTCACCAACTGAGGAAACTCTGGCCGGTCGGCCCAGAAGGACAGCCCGGGGTGAACAAACGTCGAAGCTTCCGAACGGTGGGCTTCCAGCCAGGAAAAAAGCTCTTCTTCGTTTAAAGGCGTACGGGCGCGTTCAGCACGAAAGCCCAGTGCCAGAAACTGTTCGACCACCAGGCCCGCAAGTTCGGCCGGGCCGAATACGAAAGCCCGTGCATCATTCGCCGCTAACCGCATTGGCAAAGGTTAGCAAAGCTCGGAGTTTTATGAGAAGGATTTCCGAGAAAATGAAAATTCCCGTCTCGCTGAGTACCGCTTTTACGGAAGAATACGAATCCACTCTCCGGCAGTTTCTGCTGACGGAGGAAATGATCCCCGATGAAACCGCTCTCGAAAATGATCGGTTTCTCACGCGGTCCGTGATTCCCCACGTTGAAAAGCTTTCGATGCTTTTTAATCGCCTTGAACATGAAGAAGTCGATCCGGACGCTCCGCCGCGGAAGCCAGGCTCCCCTCATAAGCAAATCGCGGTAAAACGCGTAAAAACTGGACGCGCCGGTCTGGATCCTTACTGGAAAGAATCATCGAATCCAGAAAATCTGCGACTCGCTTACTTCATGTCCTTTATGCCGCCGAACCAGGCTCGAGTGGCATCGGTCTTAACCGAACTCGCGCGCCTCGGATTTCGCTTCCAACCGATCCCGAATTTTCGCGGCATCGAATGGGGCGCCGGTCCCGCAAGTGGGGCATGCGGAGTTGCCGCAGCTGCCGTTCACTCTGAAATTGGTCTTCCGCGTACGGGAAATTGGGCGCTGATCGAACAAGATAAAAAAGTGCTCGGAATCGGAGAGCGCTGGGCAACGACCTATTTCTCGTCGGTTGGTTTGGATTGGAGCATTCGTCCTTTCCACCGAAAAGTCGATTGGACACGTCCGCTTCTCCCGCAGAATGCACCGACCTTCCACCTCTGGCTCTCGTCCTACTTTTTAAATGAGGTCGAGATTCCGCTCGAAGAACTCGCGGAACGGATGGTCGATAACTGGGAATTCCACCTCGAAAACGAAGGCCTCGCCGTTTTAGTCGAACCCGCGCTTCGCCTGCAGTCGCGTCGCTTACTCGAACTGCGGAAGCACCTCCTGGTGGAGTTCGAGAAACCGCGACGCAAAGGAAAATATCAAGTTCTGACTCCGTGCCTCGGACATCAGGCTTGCGGGGCGCTCGCTGCTCCCGGAGATTGGTGCCATGAAGAAATCACCTGGTGGCGGCCGAAATATTTGCGCAAGATCGATGAACTCGCCGGTTTAGATCGGAAGACGCTTCCTTTTAGTTACCTGGTCGTCGCGAAGTCCTCCCGAACCCGTGAAGAATTACTGCCAGCTTTCGGCGCCCATAAAACTGATCGCCTCGTTTCACCCGCTCACAAAGAAGGCCGTGACTTAGAATTTTTCGTTTGCGGCGAAGAAGGAAAACGCCGCACCCGGTACCGGCCCGAATCCGATGAAGAATACGACGAAATCGGACGTGGCTCTGTGCTACTCAATGCAGAACTGCGTGGGGATGCGCGAGCTTCGCGCGTGGATCGGCTTGACGGAATTATTTGAGAGGGCGGCGAGGGAATTTAACTTTCGCCGCGCAAAAGCTTTTCGATGTCATCAGCCGAAACGGTTTCGCGCGCGCCGCCGAGCGAACGCAACGTTGCTTGAAGGCGATTTTTTAAAATTTCGCTCTCTTCTCCGGTCTCCGCATCCGGATTTACCAGCATGAATTTCAGCGTAGTGAGAGTGTCCCAAAGTGCGGCCACACATTTCTTGATTTGTGACCCTTTCTCCACAAAGGCACCCTTCACGGCGATTTCTTCGCCGAAACCAGCCATTTCCGCGACCGTCGAAAGACCCAGTTGCATGGCGGTGCCACGAATCGCAATCATCATTTCGGAGAAATTCTCGAACTCGCCTTTATTGCCGTGGGGATCGACCTCGATCAGCTTTAAAGCTTTTTCTGCGGACACCGCAAATCCACTGAGTTCCTGCACGAATTCCTGAAGTTTTAACGCTCGATCTGCACTCATCTTAAAGCACCTTCCGTTTGAGTAGAGCGCCCATGACTTTTAAGCGCGCATGTTCAACCGTAAACGGTTTCATCACGTAATCATCGAGCCCTGACTTCAACGCCTCGATGACGCGCTCTTTCGTGCCTTCGGCAGTCAACATGAGAAATGCCGTATCCCGTAACTTATCTTTGTTTCGAATTTCCTTGAGCAACTCCAGGCCGGACATGGGGGCCATGTGCCAGTCGCAAATGAGCAGATGCGCGGAAAGTTCGTTCACCATCCCAAGCGCTTCGAGCCCGTTTGAAGCCGTGCGAATTTTTTCGAATCCGCAGCTCCGCAGAATTTCCTTCACTTGGATGCGCATCGACTGAACGTCATCGACGATCAGGATTTGGACGTCTGCAGGTGTCATTAGGAAAGATTGTACCTGCGGAATTCGAGATTGAGGAGTGCTTCGTCGGTCGGGTATAGATTTGTTGTCATGGAACGACTTTTAAAACGCTTAAACCCCGCTCAACGAGAAGCGGTTTACCACCAATCGGGTCCTTTACTGGTGCTTGCGGGGGCGGGTTCCGGAAAAACGACCACCATGGCGACGCGAATTGCTTACCTCATCGCTCGGCATCATATTCCTGCAGAGAATATTCTTGGGTTATCGTTCACTCGAAAAGCTGCCGGAGAGTTAAAAGAACGGGTCACCAAGATGGTCGCCCAGACCTCCGGAGCACGGTTTTCAAAGGGTCTCACCCTTTCCACCTTTCACGCCCTCTGTGTCCGCATCCTCCGGGCACGCGGGAAAGAGATCGGCTTTTCAGAAAATTTCACGATTCTCGATCAGAACGATCAAAACGACATCGTGAAAACGGTCCTTCGGCAAATCAAACTCGATGACCGGAAGTTCGACCCCGATGTGATTAAATTCGAAATCAGTCAGGCAAAAAACAAATTCCTGAATCCCGACCAGGCTCGAGATTATTTCCTCACTTCCAAACGCATGAGTGAAGACTACGCCATCGCGACCTGCTCGGTTTATGAACGTTACCAAGATCGACTGCTCTCGTTAAATTCGCTCGATTTCGATGACCTCCTTTTCCAAGCTGTGAAACTTCTAGAGTCTTCCCACGATTCTCGTGATCACTATAATCACCGGTTTCGTTACATTCTGGTCGATGAGTATCAGGACACAAACCCCGCGCAATTTCGACTCTTACGTGCTCTCACTGAGCGAAGCCAAAATATTTGCGTGGTCGGAGACGATGACCAATCGATTTACGCCTGGCGCGGAGCGGATCCGGCCCACATTTTGGAGTTTGGAAAACATTTCCCCGGATCTAAAACCATCACGCTCGATCAGAATTACCGTTCGACGAGGAACATTCTGGACGCCGCCAACGAAGTCATCTCTAAGAATCTGAAACGTCACCCCAAGCAGCTCTGGTCGGATAAAGGTCAGGGAGAGCCGATCATCCAGGTGATCGTCGAAGAAGACCGCGCCGAAGCAGAGGCCGTCGCCGAAGAAATTTTGCGAAGGAAAGAAGATGAAAAGGTTCCGCGTGCTTGGAAGGATTTCGCGATCCTTTATCGCTCAAACCCCCAGTCCCGGCTTTTCGAAGAAGCCCTCCGGATGCGAAAGATTCCGTATAAAATAGTGGGCACGCTTTCATACCTCGAACGTCGTGAAGTGAAAGACACCCTTTCGTACTGGCGACTCATTCAAAACGAAAAAGACGATCCTTCTTTCCGCCGAATTTGTAACTGGCCCGCGCGCGGGCTTGGGAAAACAACACTGGAAGCGATTAACACCCACGCCCTTCACCATGGACTCTCGATGTACGAAACGGTTTCGCTTGCCGTGCGCGCATCGGGTTCGGTCGAGGGCCTCACCCCGAAGGCAATTGAATCCCTGGCGAAGTTCACGCACTTGATCGATGGCATGCGAGCAGATCTGGAAGCGACCCCGCTTGACCGCGCTGCGCTTTCGGACTGGGGTAAGAGGACGCTTGCGAAAATCAAAGTAAAGGAAACACTTTTCGACGAAGAAGACGATCCGAAAATCGGCGAAAGGCGCTGGGAAAATGCGCTCGAACTTTCAAACGCCCTCGGCCAGATCGAAATCGAGGAAAAAGAAGGCGAAGTGCTTTCCACCCTCGGTGTGCTTTCCGAATTTCTCCAGGCCATGACGCTCGATCCAAGGGAAGACGATAAAGATGACAGTCATAAAGATGAAGTCACCCTGCTCACCCTCCACGGTTCGAAAGGACTGGAATTTCCGATCGTGTTCTTAGTCGGAACGGAAGAAGGCTACCTTCCCCACCAACGCACGATCGATGGCACGGGGCCGGAAGCCGCCCTCGGCTACGACGAAGAACGTAGACTGGCTTATGTCGGAATCACCCGCGCTCAGATCCAACTCATCATGACCCGCGCGAAGTTCCGGATTCGATACGGTAAAAAAGTTCCCCGGCTTCCGTCGCGATTCATGCAAGACATTCCAAAAGAACTTCTGCTGATCCAAGATGAATCCGAAGCGCCCGAACCGACCACCGTGGAAGCGCAAGTCGCCCACGAAACCAAAGTAAAAGATTTCATGGCCGAACTCCGCGCCCGGATTCAAGGAAATGCAAAATGACGATTCAATTTCCGAAAGATTTTCTCTGGGGAACCGCAACAGCTGCCCACCAAGTCGAAGGAAATAATAACCATTCCGATTGGTGGGACTGGGAAAAAATTCCTGGAAAAATTAAGCACGGCGACGTGAGTGGGATCGCCTGCGATCACTGGGGAAGGTTCGATGAGGACTTAGCCCTCATGAAAGCCTTAGGCGCGAACACTTACCGCCTCTCGGTCGAATGGGCGAAGATCGAACCAAAGCAAGGCGTCTGGGATGAAGCCGCGATCGCCCATTACGCAGAAGTCGTTCGGAAGTTATTGGCTTCCGGAATCGAACCGATGATTACCCTGCACCACTTTACCTCCCCCCGCTGGTGGGCGGATAAAGGTTACTGGGCATGGGAAGGAACGGCAGCCGCGTTCGGTGGATATGCGAAACTTGTTTTCGAACGGATTGCGCCGAACGTCCGGATTTTTACGACGGTGAATGAGCCGCTGGTGCACCTGGGTGCGGGTTACATCATGGGGATCATGCCGCCCGAGAAAAAAGGATTCGAACACTTGCAGGCGCCGCTCTTGGGTATGCTCCGCGCCCACGCGGCCGCTTACCGAGCGCTACACGAATGCGCGAGTGCTCATGGGAAAAAGATCGAAGTCGGCATGGCTCATCACCTGCGCATCTTCGATCCGAAACACACGTGGAATCCAGTCGACCAACTCGTCTCGAAGATAATGGACGCTGCGTTTAATACCTCGGTTCCGAATGCCCTGGAAACGGGCCGCATCCGTGTGAAGGTTCCGGGTTTACTGACGATCGACGAGGACATTCCTGGCCTTGCGAATACCCAAGATTATTTTGGATTGAATTACTACTCCCGCGATCTCGTCACGCTCGGTTGGAAAGATGGAAGCCTCCAGCCGCTGCCGACGGTTAAAAAAGGGGCGCTGGTGAATGATCTGGGATGGGAACTTTATCCCGAAGGTTTCCTGCGCGTCCTCAGGCGGGTTGCGAAGCATTATCCAGGCAAGCCCATTTATGTGACCGAAAACGGTCTGGCCGATGCGGTCGACTCACGTCGAGCCAATTTTATCGAGAGTCATGTCTCGGCGATGGAAACCGCGATCGGTGAAGGCGTGCCGGTGAAAGCTTACTGTCACTGGTCGCTCCTCGATAACTTCGAGTGGATCGAAGGATTCGAGCCGCGGTTCGGACTGGTCGAAATCGACTACGCGACGCTGGCCCGTAAACCACGACCGAGTTTCCAGGTTTACCGCGATTTAATCGGTCGGCATCGGAATGACCGCTAACTCCCTCATCTAATCCTGGTAATCACTTTAGCGGGCAGAATTTGCCGACACCGCGACTTTCAAATTCCTGCAGAATAGACGGAGAGGATTTGAAACCATGAATAAAATTTATCTGATCGCGGTCTTCGCACTTTTTTCTGGAATGGCTTTCGCGGGAGATTCGGCTACCACGGAATCCAAAAAAACGGAAACCACGCGGAAACCCGCAAGTTCGTTGCCACCCGCGAATGTAACCGTTTACAGCGTCGAAGGCTCCGACCAGACCCATGCTGAAAAATGGGTCGACTACACAACAAAAATGGTTTGCTACGTGGCCGGTTACGAAGGAACGGCAATCTCGTGCACGAAGGTGGAAAACCTGGTTAAGCCCACTCGCTAAGCGCCTGACCTTTTAGATGCCTCTCATTTTAGATATCGCTGACCCATCATTTTAGATCGCTCTGAAATTTTGGAGATCAGTAAAAAGCGCGGAGTTTTCACTCTCCGCGCTTTTTCTATTTAAGAGTTCGGCGTTTCCGCGCGATCGCGATTCCGATGACGTAAGCCATCTGCCCGAGCACGAACACGGCGACCGTCGACTGGCCTCCCGTGGAGAAACCATAAGAGTGGAGACCTACTCCGAGCACGAAGTTCACTCCGTACCAGGCCATCACGACGAGAGTAAACGCAATCACACTCCAGGCCGCAAAACCAAACGGGCGCATCCATCCGGTAAAGCGCGCGTGAATCACGATGAGGTAGCCCATGAGCGCAATCAGTGCCCAAACTTCTTTCGGATCCCATCCCCAGAAACGACCCCAGGAATAATCGGCCCAGATTCCGCCCAAGATTGTTCCGGCAGCGAGAAGCACCACGCCGAACTGCATCGCACGGTAAGTGAGCAGATTCAGCATCGCGATTTTTTTCATTCCCGCTTGATTCTGATCTTCGCCATTTAAGTAAAACCAGAGAGTGACGTTACCAATTCCCAGCGTGAGCGCGAACGCAGCGTAAGAAAGCGTGATCGTCATCACGTGAATCATCAGCCAGTAATTCGACCGAAGTACCGGCACGAGCGGATGGATCGAAGGATCGATCATCGCGGGAGCGGCGTCTGAAACGATGAGGACGATCGCACTCAGCGTGGTCGAAATCGCGAAAAGAATTGAGTTCCGCTGGATGAACCAAAGGATGATCGAAAAGAGCATGGTGCCGAAACTCACCCACACGATCGACTCGTACATGTTCGTCACCGGCGGACGTCCGGCAATGTAACAGCGAAGGAGAATTCCGAAGACTTGAAATCCAAGCGCGATGAACGTGAGCGGTAGTGCGGCTTGGCCGCAGCGTTTCGACGTTTTCGTCGCAGGCGAAAGGTCAGCACCCCCATGAATCGCAGTCACCCCACTTGCAGAAAGCCAGATGGAAGCAGTCCAGAGAAGCGCGCAAATGAGGTAAAGCACCCATGCGATTTGGTAGGGGTGCAGGCGATTATAGAGAAGCTCTGCGGAGATTTTCCGTTCGCTTGAAGGATTCCACTCCCCTTTCATCTCGGCGGTGATGGCTGAATTCGCCTCCCGAATGCCCGTTTGAAATTCCGTTTCGCTGCCCTTCAGATAAGCGGCAAAAAGATGCATGAAAGAGTCCCGCACGGGTTTACCCGGCAATTCATTCACCTTCGAAGCGTCTGGTCCAGACATCCCGAGCGTCAGCCAAGGCGCCGGAGGCGGAGTCGGAATCACCATCCAGGCTTCTCCGGAAACGATGGCGCGGTAGACGCTCACGCGCTCAAACAGATGCTTCAGCTCCTGGTCTCTGGCATCCGGCTTCGACGTTCTGGCGATCGGAGTCGCTTGAGCGGAAAGTCCGCCTTGCGCGCTCCCCATGCTGGCGGCGTAGTCTGCCATGAAAGATTCTAAGAAAAGTTCCTGGGGAGAAAAACGAGACTGGTCTTCATTTAGGCGAAGTTGGCGTTTCACATCTTTTCTTCCGATGAGGATGAAGCGCTGGTCTTCCCACCCTTTCGGATCCGCAAGCCAAGACAGAACCAGTTCTACGGGATCCCATCCCTCAAACGTTCGACGCCCGGTGATTTGGAGGACCAGATCTCGCGCGTAGGAATCAAAAGGTTTTATCCGTCCGCCCGCTTGGATGGGCAGAGCCCCCATCTCCTTGAAACTCCACCCCGCTTTCGGGGTCGGAGCGGCAAGAGCGATGTTCGTCGAGATCAGCGCCACGCTGAAAAACGCGGCTCGCATAAATCCTAGAAATGGGGAATTCGACTTCATGAATGATCCTTCTCAAGAGGGTTCCCGATCGGGACCTCTCGCTTTTTCTTGACGTATTTCATGGCGAACAACCAGATGGTTCCGCCGACTAAGAGAAGACTTCCGAGGTATTTCAACCATCGACCCGGATCTTGGTTTACCGAAAAAATCGAAGTCGTCGGACGCGGTTGAGCATCCACGTAACTCGCTTGATAAAAAGTGAACCCGCCATGCTTCATCGGTTCGTTCATCGAAATCAGGCGGTTCTTAGGCTGCTCTTCCCCACCCGACTCATTTCCATTCACCGAAACGACGGAAGAAAATTCGCTTGGATTCATCGTGCCCTGATACCGATCGATCTTGAAAGCATCGAGCTTCAGCGCAAAAGGAAGCACGATCCGGCGTGGGAAATAACCAATCGTCACTTTTCTAGGAGTGCCGTTCGCGGACGGGAGTTCCAGGGTGGCGCGATCGCCAAGGCCTAGCCAAACTTTTGATTCTGGGGCGCCCGGCGTGACCTGGCGGGACTTCAGGAGGATCGCAGAGTTCGGGGCGCCACTGCCGTATTGGATCCTTGCCGGCCCGTAACGGACATCACTAATCGCTTTCGGAATGAAGTCGAGGATCGTCGCCGTTGCTTCGAACTTCCAACCGGTGGCGATCACTTTCCCTACGAGTTCACGAGGATCTTTATACGGAAACGAAAGCGAGGATTTTTTGCCGTCGACGGTTTGAATGGCCACATCGAGTTTTCCCTCTGCGACGTTCACCCGAAAATTCATGGCCGGACCCGGTGCCGTAAAGGGAAGAGGATCGAGTCCGGGTGCGATTCCGAGAACCGTCGGACCGACCTGTTGGCGCATCCAACTTTGATCGCCGCCCCAGAGCCAGCTTTCCTGCCCCATCCGCATAAACGGGGGAGCCTTCGGGCCTCCGGCGATTTTCACTCGAAGCGCCGGCGCCGGAATGTCCCGAACGTCGCTTGTTGCGACGAAATCTACTTTCGATTCCGCCCTCGAAATAAACGTGTCGACCACCAAACCGAATTCGGGAATCTCAATCGGTCGGAAGGTCGCGTTCGGCGGCGTCCACGGAACGGGAATGGTCCGAACAGAGCTCGCTTCAGAAATCATTAAAAGCGGTTCGTTCAATTCAACGGCACTTTCAGAGCGACCTTCAGTCACTTGCATCGAACCATCGACGCCGAATTGAAAAGTGAGCCAGGATCCGTAAAGGAGCAGTAAAATCCCTAAGTGCGCAGCAAGAAACGGTAGGTGTTTTTTCTGCCAAGGAAGCCGAGAAAGCGCGACCGCTAAAATCAACCAACCCAGAAGAGCCAGCAACGTATAAAAAAGAGTGGTTTGGTAGATCCAGTATTGGGCCGTCGGCGTATCAAACATCGACTCAAGAACGGTCGCAATGATCAGAGATCCGGTCAAACAGATCATCACAGTCACTGCGAATTTTAAACTAATCGAAATTTTCCAGAAGACTTTGAGCGCCTTCTTCATTGTTACCTCCGTGCGGAGTTTGCGATCGTCTTTCCAAGATCGCGTCCGAGATCACCCTGGTGGGAAAGTGGAACTCCAGCCTCGGCCAGAACTTCGCGCTGAATGATGCGTTCGCGAGAAATGACGTCTTGGCCGACTTCGACATAATGTTCGTCTGCGATCACTCGGTCGTAAATGTGGGCGCGAAAGAAACCGGCATTGCGGCCGACGCAGACGCGCGCGCGGGAACGCATGCGGCGTGCAAAGAACCACTTATGTCCGTGACCAACCCCGGTGAAGTCGATTAGAAGATCAATTTTCGCCGAAGCCGACATCTTTTCCCCGAACGGTTTCGCATCGGTCGTGACGAAGTAAATCTTCGCCTCGGGATAAGTCATCTGAATTTTCTGCCGGAGAGAAGCATCGTCGTAAACAACCGACCTCCCGGAAAGCACGACCAAGATCGTACGGACGTTTTCGACGCGATTTTGACGAATCTCTTCGTCTTGAAGGAGTTGGGTAAGAGGGCTTGTCATGCAGGAAAAGTAAGCCTTTCCCGCAGACAAATCAATCAGTACAGATCGTAAGTGAGCAATCGGCACTCGATCGCGCCGTTAAACAGCACGTGACGACGGGCTGCCTTTAAGCCCACTTCTTTAGAGAGCGGCTGAGAGCCGGTGAAGACGCCCCCCTTCCAGCCTTTGAAGCGCTTCTTCATGGCGTCCCCGATCCGGCGGTAGACCGGTTTCAGACTTTCTTCATCCCCGAGCCGCTCCCCATAGGGTGGATTCACAATGAAAAGACCCGTAGTGGCGCCCGCTGGCGGCTCCGCGAGATCGAGCTCCCTCTTTTCGAAGTGAACCAGTCCACGCATCCCTGCCGTTTCGAGGTTCGCAAGCGCGGTGTGAATGGCGCGTGCGTCTTCATCGAAGCCCACAATTTTAGGAAGCTTCTTCACATCAAGAATTCTAACCGAATCCGCGTCGCGTTTTAATTTCGTCCAGAGTTCCGCTTGGTGTTTCTTCCAACCAAAGAATCCCCAACGCTTTCGACCGAGGCCGGGGGCGGTATTCGTCGCAATCATGGCAGCTTCCAGCGGGAGCGTTCCCGATCCGCACATCGGATCGACCAGAGCCCCGCCAGCTTTAGCAATTTCTGCATAACCGGAAAGGAGAAGCACCGCTGCGGCCAGGTTTTCTTTCATTGGTGCGGCTTGTTGCTCTTCTCGGTATCCGCGTGCGTGGAGCGAACTGCCAGATAGATCAATGCTGACCGTGGCTTCGTCATTTCGGACGTACACGTTGATTCGTAAATCCGGGTTCACCAGATCCACAGATGGGCGCTCTCCCGCAACCGAACGAAGCTGATCGCAAATCGCGTCTTTCGTTTTCTGCGCGCCGAACTGCGAGTGCGTGATTTGGGAATGCGTGCAGGCGAAGTCGACCGCGATCGTTTTCGAGGGTTCGAGGTGATCACTCCACCGGATCGATTTCACGCCGCCGTAGAGTTTTTCTGGATCCGGAGCAGGAAAGGTTTTCAACGGGACTAAAATTCGGTTCGCGGTCCGCGACCAAAGGCAGGCGCGGTAGGCTGCGATGATCGGACCTGAAAAAGGCACTCCCGCTCGCGTCGGCTTACCGACTTGCGCTTCCGCAAGTTCTGGAAAAGCAGTCGAGCCAACCCGAAAGATCTCGGTTAATTCTGCCGCCAAAAGCTCTTCCATTCCCTTAGCGGTGGTTGCGAAAAATTCCATGACTAACCTTTCGCCGAGAGGTCACGCAGGATCTCATCCACATGACCTTCGACCTTCACCTTCGGGTAAACTTTGCGAATGATTCCCTGGCCCTCGAAATCGACGTCGATGAGGTAAGTGGTGCGTTCGATGCCCATGAACGTCTTGCCGTACATACTCTTCTCTTTCCACACGCCGTAAGCTTCTAGAATCTTTCCAGACTCATCCGAAAGGAGCGAGAACGGGAGAGAAAATTTTGCTTTAAATTTCTGGTGGCTCTTCACAGAGTCTTTACTCACACCGAGCACCACTCCGCCCACGGCTTTCACTCGGGCGAAAGAGTCCCGGAAGTCACACGATTCGACTGTGCAACCGGGAGTGTCGTCTTTTGGATAGAAATAGAGAATGATTTTCTTTCCCGAAAAGTGGGTCAGCGAAACGGTATGCCCCTCATCGTTCAAAAGCGAAAATGGAGGTGCGACGACTCCGGCCGAAAAGAGCTCCGTCGGAGCGGACGCGAGGATGGGTTTCTTTTTAGCAGGCGTCGCTTTGGTGGAAGTCTTCTTGCCCACGGTTTTTTTCGTGGTTTTTTTTGTGGTTTTTTTCGTGACCTTTTTTGCTGCTTTTTTAGCGACTTTTTTAGAGGTTTTTTTCGCGGTATTTTTGATTTTTTTTGCGGCCATGATTTAAATCTTTCCTGCGTCGCGACCGATCCACATCTTCAGGTACTTTCCTTCCGGAAATTCCAACCTTAAAGGGTGATCCAATGCTTGGGTTCCACGAGCGAGCCAACGCATGTTTTTCTCATTGCGAATCGATGCGCGAGAAACTTGCCGCGCGAAACTCTCTTCTTCGAGGAGTTGAGAACATGAACAGGACACGATCCAGCCGCCGTCGGCAAGGAGCCGAAAAGCGTCTGTGTTCAACTTCAAATAAGCAGCGGCGCCGACCGAAATGTCCTTCCGGCTCGGGATGAGTGCGGGAGGATCACAAAGGACGATGTCAAAATCGACGTCTTTTAATTTAGCGAGATCCGCTAAAACATCGGCTTCGACCACTTCGGCTTTGCCTCCCGCTTTTTCAACGTTTGCTTTCGCGAATGCGAGTGCCCGAGCGCTGGAGTCCACAAGCAGAACTTCCGCGACAAAACCGCGAGCTTTCAGCGCCGCGGAAATCTGCGTCGACCACTGACCGACGTAGCAACATAGGTCGAGGACCTTGATCTTAGATCCTTTCGGTTTGGTCAGGATCGATCGCAAAGTGAGGTCTAGGAATTGGCGAATATTTTCTGCTTGGTCGAGGAAAAATCCCGTTTTCTGACCGCCAACGAGGTCCACTTTGAACAGCACGGGCTTTTCGGATGCGGTGTCCGCAGAACGAACCCGGATCCACTCCCCGTCGGGATTGATTTTGCCCAGAACTTTAGGCTCTTCCATGAGGACGCCTTCGAGTTTTCGGTGACTCACATCATTTCGAAGCACGACCGCATCGGGATGGGCCACCGCTTCTACGGCTTGGAGCAGATGAGGGATGAGGCGGTCTACCCCCGCGGTGTGCGCCTGCAGAACAACCACAAGGCCGTCTTTCGCCGCCTTCTCGCCGGCGGCAGGTTCAGAAACCGTGCGGTAGACATCCAGGATCAATCCTGGAAAGTCATCACCTTCGCCGTAGACCCAACGGAAAGAGGAGGCGCCCACTCCGATGTTCGCGCGAAAGTCCCATGCGGCCTGGAGACGTTTCGTTAGCTGAGAGACCGAATCCCAATTTGCGTCTTCTTCTACTCGGGAAACCGCGCGAAAGGCGATCAGCGAGGAAGGATTTCCATAACCATGAGCCAGAAACTTCCCGGCGGCATCAAATAGGAGAATTTTTTCCCCGGGACTAATTCCCTTGGGGCTCCCCTGAAGCTCGTTTGAATAAACCCAAGGATGCCCTGCTCTTACACGTCGGTCGGAACCGCGTTTTAATCGCCAAATCTTCGTAGTCTGCGCCATGCGATCGTCCTATCATGGTTCTCAGATAGGAACACGGACCGAAATGCAGAAGCCTCTTAACTGGCGTGAAATTGCCCTCCTTGCGAAATGGATCGAACCCGAGATCGTCGGCATGTTCGTCGACCGGGTCGTGGTTCCAGACCGTCCGGAATTTCCAAACGGGTATTTGAAGAATGAATGGTCCCTCCGCCTCACTTCTCGCGGGAAGGAAGCGGCTCTGCTTCTCAGCGTTCGGCCGCGCCGGCCGTCGGTCGATTTGCTCTCTGGAAAAGGACCGCGCGCTTCCCCTCATGCGACCCGGTCCGGATTTGATTTGGGGCTGAATAAGATCCTTTCGGGAAGAAAAGTACTAGGATTTCAAGCCGTTCCACGCGAACGCTCCGCCATCCTGTGGGTGGAATCTGACGGAAGAAATGCATTCGGACTCGTTCTGACCCTCATTCCCGCTCTTCCCGAAGCCCTCCTGATCGAAGGCCCGCGAGAGGGGCAGGACTTTAAAGTCCTCGCCCGAAGTCGGGGCGTTCCCGATGCTCTCTACCGATTTCCCGACGGAGCAAAATCCCCCCCTGAACTCACCGTGAGGGGTGAAGGCTTTGAAGATTTAGACCACTACCGACGCGCTGGCCGAGAAGCCCTCGATCTCGAAGCGTTCGAAACAAGACTCGGCCTCGTTCGGTCTCGCATTACCCAAGACCTCAAGCAAGCCAAGGTCCGCTTGGCGCAAAACCAGCGCACGTTACTCGAAGCAGAGCGTGAGGGAGAATACCGGCATCAGGGTGACCTTTTAAAATCCGTCATGGGACTGAATCCTTCCCTGAGTTCGGAAAATAAGCGAAGGGTGCTCGACTGGGAAACCGGAGAAGAAACGCTGCTCCTCTGCGATCCGAAACTTTCTCTGAAAGAACAAGTCGAAAAATTCTACTCCCTCGCAAAGCGAAAAGACCGACGCATTTCCGAAGCGAGGCTACGTCTTACGACGTTTGAAGAAAAAGTTTCTCGTTTGGAGACTTTTCGATCGGCTACGGACTCGATTGCCATTTCCGCTCTCCGCGGTAAAGCGAAGCTCTCGGAGCTGGCGCCATTTGAAGAAAAGCTCGGGATCGCGGTGGGCGCTCCCGAACGGCCGGAAGCGAAAGCAACTCACGGATGGAGTGGAAAGAGTTTCGTCGCAAAAGAAGGATTGCCGATTTTAGTCGGCAGGTCGAAAGATGAAAATCTCGAACTCACGTTCAAGTTTGCGCGAGGAAACGACCTCTGGCTCCATGTAAAAGGAAAACCGGGATCGCACGTGGTCATTCCCCTCCGGTCGAAAAAGAATGCTTCGCTTGAAACTCTGTTAGATGCGGCCCTGCTTTGTATTCATTACTCAAACGGAGCCAACTGGGGAAAAACCGAAGTGGATTACACTCATAAAAAATACGTAAAACGCATCCGCGACTCGAGCGAAGCGAGCTATGTGAATAATAAGACGCTCATGATCGAGCCGAATCCCGCAAGGTTACGGGAACTGCTCGGTCAGGATATTATCTAATCGACGAACAACCGATGAAACTCGCAGCAACGTCGTACCGGAAGAGCCGATAAATTTCACACACCCGTCGGAAATAAGGATTCACATCGCGAGATCCTGAAGGTGTCTTCAAATAGAGCGCTCGATCGGTCATTAAAAAACCGTTCATTGCGGATTCGTAGGCCCGCACATAGTCATCACATCGATCCCCCACTCGGGGAAGAACCAAGGGAGTCACCGGGTTTTCGGCGCGGTACCGAGCAGCGAGCAGCTCTTTCAACCGTATGAGTATCTGCTTTAAAGTCGCATCACCTCTACAGCCCTGACCGCACCGAGCGATTGTTTCCCTCCACTCTTGCTTCCGTTTTGGGTCTCTCTTTAGCTCGCGACTGACGGCGGCTGCGAGGGGGAGATTCACCATCCCGTAGCGAGAAGCCAAAAATGGCAATCCATTTGGATAGACCCTCTTTTTCTCAGATTTTTCCCCCAATGGAGGTAGCAGTGAAGGAAGCAAAGAAGGCAGCACTGAAGCGGTCACCTCTAAAACCAGCGCTTTAGAAACGGCGCTCAGTTCATCATTTACGCGCTGGATGATGAGCGTCGCGCCCGCGACCTGTGGCGCGGAAAAGCTCGTTCCCATCTCGTCATCGAAACTATTTTTCCGTGCGGAATCCCAGATCATCGGATCGACCTGCGCATCCACGGTCACCGAGTCACCAAAATTCGAGCCTTGGCTATTTCGCCAAATTTTACTATCGGATCCGGTTACTGCTCCTTCTGCCCAGCGACCCGGACCGCTGTAACTAGACGCCCCTCCTACGAAAAGCGCATTCGAAAAAAAACCGCACCTTCCGTGCTCCATTTCTACCGGCGCGCCACCATTTCCAGATGCAAAAACGAAAAGGGTCTTCCCTTGGATCTCTAAACGCCTCCAATAGAAATAGGCACGCTCGTCATCCGAAGCGGTGGAAGGAAGAACTCCGTTTTTCTTCAAAATACTTTCTAATGGATCTGCTGTCTCTTTTTCTGCCGCCGTCCGCGGATCGAGTTCGGAGTCACTCGGGGGATGGTATCTACAAATGCCTCCCAAGACGTTCCGCTCGGAACTTCCCACTCCGCCCGCCATGCTGATGTTCAGAACGGAAACCGTGGGAGTAGAACTATTCGAGTTTAGCTCGAAAATTTGCTTCATCGCTTCCGTCAGTGATTCGCGTGCCGAAACCCCATCGGCTTGATTCGCCCCGTAGGACAAAAGCTGGGCCGAAATCGGCGATGCGATTCCACGCGTCAGTCTACTCGTTAAGAATTCACTATCAAAAATCAGTTTACCCGCTCGCTGAACATGCGCACTGGAAATGCTATCTCCACGAAACGAAACCTCCAGACCCACTTTAGTTCGGGGAATATCGAAACTTCGGAGAGAATTCAAACTTCCCTGCGGACATTCGTCTCCATCGAAACCAGGAGCGCAAAAAATTTGTTTCGCCGCGACCTCTGCTCCGTCTACGATCGCGACTCGGCCTCCACTCTGTTCTCCCTTTTCTAAGTACAGAGAGGAGTCACTGGGTCTGATGAGTTCCTGGGAAAAATATTGGGAGATCGTCCCAGTGACTTTATTTTCCCGCGCTTCTTCGGTCGCCGCAAGCAAAGTGGAATCGCCTGCTTTCATCGACGCATCCGGGAGCGATCGGCAACTCAGTGGACTGACTTGTCCGTCCGCAGCCGGACTCCGGGACATCGGTGTCGAAACACATCCTGACAGCGTGAGGGCACTCCCTTGCAGGAGGAGGAGAAACACAGGACTGGTGCGTAACCAAAAGGCGGAAAAGGAATTCACCACCAAAGAATAAGAGAAGAGCGAGCGAGTAGCCAGGATCTCTGGAAGCTCGACCGTCATGTCGTTGACGATGGAATAAAGAGGTAGGAAAACCTCACTGAAAAGGAGCCTTTTCTCTTTTCAGTCTTCTCGCATCGCGACGATGCAGCCTATGATAAGAGCATGTCTTTTCTGAAGCGCGCTCATCGCCCGGTGGTTTTCGCACTCCTCCTTTCATTTCCCTTCGAAATTTTTGCCGGAAGTGTTTTAGCTGCGGAAAAACCGAATTCGGCTGCTCCTTTGGACTCGGTCCGCTTCGCCCAACTTCGCGAACTGAGGACCCGTCCGGTGAGCGCCTATTTCAAAAGGGACATCTCTCAAGCAGACGCGATGAAGGCCTTCCGCACCGATCTCGATTTTTTTCATACTCAAGCCATGACTCTCGGGGTCTTTGCTTCTGACTCTGCATCACAGCGCGCCTGGAATGAGTCGCGAGATGGATTTACCGCGGCTCAAGTCCGAGCATTCGAAGGATGGTCGGTTGCAAGCATCGCGCAAATTATTTACTTAAAATCAGCCGACCTGTCCGCACGCCATAAAGACATCGCTCTCAAGGTGAAAAGAAAGCCCGGCGTGGCGACACCCGGAGACCTCGAGTTCGCGGATAAAATAGAAAAATTGAAAAACAACTCCATTGCCCAGTGGATCTGGGGTGGAATCATTGTCGGCGGAGCGGTTTTCCTAGCGGCGAAGGTCGTAGATATTTTTTTCCACGGACCGCTCACGCAATTTATGAACGCAGCTCTGGAACCTTTCATTCGACCTGTGCGGGAGAGGTTCGAAACCTTTATTAACACCTCGCTTGCGCCTCGATTTGTGGGGTGGGCCCAATTTGTTTCTGGTGAAAATGCTCGGCGCGAAAAAGCGATGGCTGAAGCCGGCAAAGGAGGAGAAATATCAAAAGATCTCGAGCGGTTCAGCAATCCAGCCATCAGCGTCGAAGACTTCGCAGCTGACCACGAAGCTTTTTACGATGAATTCATGAAAGCCGATTACCGATGGAAAGGGTGGATCACTCCCCAGTACAACCGGGCAAGAAATACGGGTTTCGAACTGATCTATGGGGAATGGACCTCGCTTGGAGAACGAATTTCGAACTACGAAGCGAACACCAATACGCTCAGGTTGATACTCGCGATGGACTCACGACCGGAGCTCATCTCGGCAGGCGCATCTCCTTCGGAAGTAGAACTCTTTTCGAAGCTGATCGAACAAAAGCAGGAAATCATGGTTTTCGAAGATCCCCGCTCTCCCAAAATTCCTGATCTCGATTCTCCACTAGAAAATTTGGTTAAAAAATGGCTTGAAAAAGGGATCAACTCCGAAAAAATCCAAGACTACTATGATCTTTCGGTGAGTCACTTTGTCTCGAAAACGAGGCCTGCTTTCGCGCTCGCGGGCATGCTGGACGGAGAACGGTTTTACCAAGAGCACACGACGGCACTGGAAGGGCTCGATCGCGCGCTTCGCTGGCAAGAACAGGCTCGTGAAATGGTGGGCTTCTACGATCTCCTGAAAAAATACCAAAATCGCATCCAACGCTTTTACGACCGCAAAGGCGTTCCTTATGATGTGGGCGCGCGAATTGCGCAAAGAGGATATCCTCTCGGAGGCCCACGCAAGCCGCTGGATGCGGAAGCGGTCCGTTACTGCACGGATACTTTAAAGACTCCGTAATCACTCTGCGGTTACAACTTAAAGTCTGTAAAAATAAGAGGGACCTCACGCTTCCGCGCCAGGTCCCTCAATTTTAGTTCGACGACCACGACGATTAGGAGGATAAACCTCTCAACATCGGCGCGGTCGTCGAACAACTAGATGAATTTGCCATTCGACCACCCCCTTTCGACCCCATATAGAGGTAACTAAAGAATACCAGAAAAGGGCCCGGGTGAAAGTGAATGAAAAATTTTTTAAACGCTACTCATTCAAAATAAATCCGCTTAACCCGGCCGGTTTTACCGAACGAAGTGTTTCACGACGTATTCCAGGGCACCGTCTTTAGTGAGAATCTTTTTCTCGATCTGTAAATCTTCCATCGTGTGAAGAATGTCGGTGAACTGGGGGCCTGGCGAGAATCCCAGAGCGATGAGGTCGCTTCCGTTCACGAGTCGTTCCGCTGGAGGTGAGGACAGGAAATCCTGGCGCAGCTTCTCGAGAAAACGACCCGCCATCAAATTTCCATCACCTGCTTGAACGACGACCGCGTGGAGTTGAAGCAGCTCATCAAAATAGGGCTCGCTCACCCACCTCATGAGGGTGGCTTCCCGCATTTGGAAAGCGTCTTTAAACTTAGGAAGGTTACCCACTAAATCCATTACGCGTCGCTTTTCCTCGCCCGAAAGCCGAAGCCGATCTGCGGCTCCCTGAATCGCTTTCTCAGGCTCTTCCCCGCCGACCTCCGACAGGGCGACGGCATAGACGAAAGCGGTCGAGCGCGGAGAGGGATCTCGCTCCATCGCCGCAAACACTCCCGACTTCACTTTCGCAATATCCGGAATCCAGAGGGAAGCGATGCCGAGTTCTCGAAGGAGGACGACGGCTTCCCCAGGCTGAGGTCCTTTCAGCATGAGCGTGATTTCATCTCTCACTCGTTCCGCAGAAACTTTCCGAGTAAATCTTGCGTGCTCTCGCAGAGCAACCCGGGTACTTTCCTCGATCGTAAAACCAAACCGCACAGAAAATCTTACGGCTCGCAAAACCCTCAGTGCATCTTCCTTCAGCCGAGCATTCGCATCGCCAATTGCGCGAAGCTTTTTTGCCTGAAGGTCAGCAAAGCCATCGACGGCATCGAGGATTCTTCGCGTTTTTGGATCATAGAATAATCCGTTTACTGTAAAGTCGCGCCGACGAGCGTCTTCCTCGGGACCGGCAAACCTCACGGACTTCGGATGGCGGTAATCTGTGTATTCTGCATCTTCGCGAAAGGTCGCGATTTCGAGCATGGTGCCGTTTTCCTGCGGAATCTTCATCACGCCGAATGCTTTTCCTACGCCGAGCGCGCTTGGGAAAAGTGAAAGGACTTCATCCGGAGTCGCATCGGTCGCTAGGTCGTAGTCCTTTATGGGCAGCCCCAGAAGGAAGTCTCGCACCGCGCCCCCGACTAAATAAGCAGAGAATCCAGCCTCAGTCAGCGACGCGATTGCTTCTTTGGCGTAGGCAGGAAGAGGAAAGTTTTTCTCAATCGGGATCCACTTCGAGAGACTGACCGTCGACGGTGTACGGGCTTTTGAGGATGGTGTCGGCTTGGAAGCGCCCGAGGGCTTCGCTTCCTTCGGTTTCTTTTTGCTCACGCCTTTTTCCTTTTTTGGCCGTTTTTGTTTTCGGAGTGATGAGGGGCCCATTCGCCTCTGCTCGCCGAACGAACACCTCGCTTGGGAAAAGAATCAATGCCATGAAACAAAATACGTTTTTTTTCCACATCGATTCGTCGCTCCTCTCCTACCTCACTAACACATCCCGAGGGCGAGCCCCATCCGGTGGCCCCACAATTCCCTTCATTTCCATGGTTTCGATCATCCGAGCCGCCCGGTTATAGCCGACTCGAAGGTGCCGCTGAAGGAAAGATGCAGAGATTTGCCCGCTCTTTTTTGCCAGCTCGACGGCTTGGTCAAACATCGGGTCTGAAAGATCCCCTTCGTCTCCTTCGGCGGCGAGCGCTTCTTCATCGACCAAGATTTCATTTCGATAGTTCGGTTTTCCCTGTTCCCGAATCGATCCCGCGATCTTACTGATCTCGTCATCCGAGAGGTAAGCTCCGTGCAAACGCAGGAGGTTCGCGGTACCCGGCGGAATAAAGAAAAGGTCTCCCCTTCCGAGCAGCTTTTCTGCACCCACTCGGTCGAGAATCGTTTTCGAGTCGACGCCCGAAGCGAGCTGAAAAGAAGTTCTCGAAGGTAAGTTCGCTTTGATGATCCCGGTCACCACATCCGTCGAAGGGCGTTGAGTGGCAACGACCAGGTGAATTCCAGCGGCGCGAGCTTTTTGGGCAATGCGGGCAATCGAAATTTCGACTTCCTTTTTTGCGACCATCATTAGCTCCGCTAACTCATCGATGAAGATCACGATGTAAGGCAATTTACCGAATCGGGGATCGCCGTCTTCATCTTTTTCGAATGCTTCGACCCAATCACCGCCACTCATCCGCTCGAGTCCTTCGATCTCGCTCTCCGCCCGCTCGAGATTTTCTTGAAGGACTTCGACTCCGATTTCGTCGACGCGTTGGTTGAAGCTTGCGAGGTTTCTGGCGTTCGTCATCGCCAGGATTCGGTAGCGTCTTTCCATCTCGCGAACCGCCCACTTCAAGGCGCTTGCGGCATGGGAACAATCATCCACCACGGGCAAGAGCAGGTGGGGGATTTCTTGGTAACTGGCGAACTCGATCATTTTCGGATCGACTAAGATCAAGCGAAGTTCGTCGGGAGTGAATCGGTAGAGCAATGAGCAAATGAGCCCGTTCATAAACACCGATTTACCCGAACCGGTTTGACCGGCGCAGAGTAAATGCGGCATTTTCGCAAGATCGGACAAAAAGATGTTTCCCGCGATGTCTTTTCCCATCGCAACCGGAATGGCGTGCTTGTTTGAATGAAAATCGGGGTGGGCGAAAAATTCACGCATGAATACGTTTTCCCGGACATCAGACGGAATTTCGATTCCGACCACGTTCTTTCCGGGAAGAGGCGCGATGATTCGAACCGACTGAGCGGACAAGGCCATCGAGATGTCATCTGCCAGTGCGGCGATGCGCGAGACTTTAACCCCGGGAGCGGGCTTAAATTCATAAAGAGTGATCACGGGACCCGGGCGCACCGCTTCGACAGTTCCTTCAATTTCGAAGTCGAGGAATTTCTGGCGAAGGATTTCGGAATTTCGATAGAGCCGCTCTTTATCGACTTGGGTTTCTACTTTCGGTGGCTTCACCAAAAAATCGAGGAGCGGAAGTTTCCAGATCCCACGCTTGGTCGCGGACTTTTTCTTTGCTTTCTTCGGATCGCGAGCGGCTTCCTTTGCTTGAATTTCCGCGATGACCCCTGGGCTGAGCCCCTCGAGACTTGGGTCGAGCGCTGGCCCGAGACTCGATTGCCTCTGCATTTCGTGAGGAAGAATCGCTGGGCGCGAACTCGTGTCGAGCTCCATCGATTGGTCCGAGATCGAATGGAGAGCGACCGGAACGGAGTCGTCCCCGAAAGCATCGTTCATGATTTGAACGGATGGCAAACCCGCTCGTCCCGCTTCACGCAAAGCGACCGACTCTCCAGGTTTAACTTTTTCTTCACGTGGCGCTTCGGCTGGGTTCTCGGAATTTCCGATTAGAGGGCGACTCTCCCGCGCCGTTTTCAGTTCCTCGCGCCGACGATCGTACGTTTCCCGCGCTTCTTTCGCACGGGCGAGCAGACCTTCGATCATCCGCTCCATCGTTCGCGCAGAAGCTTGGGCCGTTTTCATGGCGAGAAGACCCAGGAGAAAAGTCGTGTAAGTAAAAGCCACGCGTGCGATGCGGAGAACAAAGCGCATGAAAAAGAGTTTCAGAAGTCCTAGAATACGCCCCCCCCAGTTCGCGACCGAGACTGGCGTCGAAAGCGCGAGAGAAAGAGCGAATACCGCAACCGACACGAGAGAAGCGCCAGTAGAGTTGAATTGGCCCTGCAGAATTTTTGCAAACCAAACTCCGAACGCGCCTCCGGTCAAGAGATCAGAACCTGCGTAGGGAACGGAGGGCCACTGCAGAGTCAGGAAGACCGTCATCGACAAAACGGCGACGATCATTCCCGAGAGCGTTCCAAACACCCTCAGCGCACCTTCCCGGCGAAAAATGGAAGAAGCGATAAAGAAGAGCGCGGCCGGTACGAGGAAAGCCGCAATACCGAAGCATTCAAAAAATCCGGAGGAAACGTAAGCCCCGACCCGACCGCAGGCATTCGCAACCGGCGCCGTCGAGGCGGTGAAGAAAGAAGGATCGCCCGGGTGGTAGGTTGCCAATGCGGTGAGTGAGAAGATCGCAAAGGCAAAAACCAGAATGCTGCCAATCTCGACCGAGATACTTTTCTCAGGACCTCCTGACTTCGCGGAGGGTGAACGAACGGGCGCGCCAGCAGAAAGTACTCCAACCCGTCCTTGGGCTGTCTTTTTCGTCATACCTTGATGGTACACCACCCCGTGATTTAGGCTTTTGATTTTTTTAGAGAATTAGGTGAGAAGAGGGTCGAAATGAAAAAAACGACTGCCCGTTCTACCGCCGCCCCTGCTTCGACTCGCTCCACGACCAAGAAACTTGATCCTGCGAAGAAAAAGCCCAAGGTGAAGAAGCCCGTAGTTTTAGCTTACGATCTGGGCGGAACGAAGATCGCAGTAGGCGTCGTCGACCTCGACGGTAAAATTTTGGCGTTCCAACGAGAAGTTGCTTTCATCAAACAGGGAAAGCAAGCCACCCTCGACCAACTCATCCGGCTTGGAAAATTCATGATCGAGAAATTTCCGGAAATTTCACATGTCGGGATTGCCTGTGCAGGCCCCCTTGATCCGGTCGCCGGAGACCTGCTCGACCCAACGAACTTTTCGGGTCCGGAAGGAAATTGGGAACGCGTTCCCCTCACCACGGTTCTCGCAAAAGGGCTTAAAAAGAAGGTCATCTTAGAGAATGATGCGGCCGCCGCGATTCTCGCTGAGATTTGGAAAGGGCTTCCGGAAGGCACCCAAAACGCGATGATTCTCACACTAGGAACTGGGCTCGGGACCGCGGTGGTGGCGAATGGCGAACTCGTCCGAGGCGGACGTCACCTCCACACAGAGGGCGGCCACATGATCATTCGTGCCGGAGACCAGTCTGCTCCCTGCGGATGCGGGCAGTTTGGGTGCGCGGAAGCTTACTTAGCGGGAAGAACTTTTGCGTACCGTGGTCGCAAACGACTCGGAAGCGAGATAATTGATGCGCCGCAAATTGCTGCGCGTGCTCGCGATGGAGATCCGGTGTCGTTGGAGCTTTTTGACGAATACTCTGAGCTGCTTGCCACTGCCCTTCATAATTACATCATGCTTTTTTATCCTGAAGTCGTGGTCTTCACTGGAAGCTTTGCCGCCGCCCACGATCTCTTCTTAAAAAACACCGAGAAAAAGCTCGCTAAAATGCTGGTCCGCCGAAATAAGGTGATGAATCTCCAACCGAAATTGGTGATTTCTAAACTAGAAAACCAAGCCGGTTTATTAGGCGGCGCCTACGTTGCTTTCCGTGCGATGAGACTGCTCTAACGCAGTGTCGCGCAGGAGCTCATCTACCATCCGTAGTGTAGTTTACTTGTTGACAGCTCCTCAGGAGGCGATGAGTCTGATGTTAAGCATTCGATCTTCTGACTGAAGTAGTACAGCTTGAACGGCCTCGTTCATCTGTCTCTGAAGTTGAGGCTGTTCTAGTAGACTGCTCCATGTCTGAAGGCGAAATGCGTTCAACAAAAACACTCTATGTATAGAGGGGAACTCTTCTCATGAATAATCGTATTATTTCCGCACTCGTACTTGTCGGAATGATCGCGTCGACGTCTGCTTTCGCTTCGAGAGCACGAAACTTAGTGATGGGCCAAGGGGGCGCTGAATTCGTCTCTGGTCGCGGATCGTTCTACTACGACGACGCTTACAACTTTTTTTACAACCCGGCCTACATCAATGATTACAAAAACTGGGTGATCATCGAAAAAGATGCTCAGAACCAAGCCTCTGCTGGATTCGTGACTTCGATGATGAACTTTAACATGGGTGTTTTCTTCAACCGCGAAAACGCAGCTGCCAACCCACAAGCAGATCATGCATTAGATCTGTTCTTCGGTGGAGACGCTGGAGTGAAGTGGGGAGTGAACCTCATGTACGCCGGAAAAAGTGCAGCCGCCTCTAATACGGGCTACAGCACGGCAAATGAACTCGACGCTCGCGTCGGTCTCGCCATGAACGGATTCGATCCGTACATCTCCTACCGCATGCTTGGAAAATCCAAAATTTCCAACACCGAAGTTGCGAAATACAAAGGCATGGGCGCCGGACTTCGCTACCACTACGGTGAGTGGACTCCATACGTTGCTTACAACTACAACAAACGTGAAGTCGGAACTGAAGTGAAAAACGACACGTACGTTGTCGGTTTGGGCCGTGAAACGAAAATCGCTGAAGGCACTCGCCTGGTTTACGCGCTTTATTACAGCCACGCAAAAAGCGAAAACAAAGCAACCGGTGCAGCATCCACCGGCAGCGCTTTCCCAGTACAAATGGCAATCGAAGGCGACCCGCTTTCTTGGTTGACCCTTCGTGCCGGTGTGAACCACACGCTCATCACTTCGACTTCTGCAGCG
>JACMQW010000091.1 GCA_014376785.1 Oligoflexia bacterium | reverse complement strand
GGGAGATCAGTCTAAATTCAGACCAGCGAAACCCCTCGGACATCATACTCAATCCATGCGCGAATGCCTTCTCTACCGCGTACGGGGCAAGGCTGATGTGGCGGTGTACAATCGCGGTGCCATAGCTCTGGCCGAATAGTTTCCACTTTCGACCGTCTGGGAAGAGTTTCGCTCGAATGGCTTCCGAGTCGTAAACGGTGTTTCGCGTCCCGTAACGGCCGAGTCTCTCCGCTCCGGCAAGCGTGATGGGCACATTCGGAAGAGATCCAGAGCATCCGGTGCCGCGCTGATCGATGTAAAGGAAAGGCACGTTTTTCGCTGGAGGGAACGACAGGAGCGCTAGGGAAATTTCGTGATCGGTCTTGAAGAACTGATAAGCGGAATGGCTCGATGAACCCGGTCCACCGTTGTAATAGGCGATCGGCACGATGGACGACGCCTGAAGCGCGGCGAGCCTTTCGGTATAATAAAAGACAGGGATTTTCGGAGAATGATCAGGGTGGTCCCAATCTTCAGGGGCCTGGATGAATCCGTAATCCACATTTTTAGGCAGGGATGCGATGAAATCGAGGCACTCTTTAGTGAGGCCGTCCGGGAGTCGCGCTTCGGCCGGAACGATCGTGAAAGCAGTCATCGCGAGAACCGAGCAGAGGAAAAATTTGAGCATTTGTGAATTAAAGAGTTTAAGTCGGCCCATGTAAAGGGGACTTCGGTTGGTTAGTTCTTTTTAGGAAAACACATGAAAACCGAGCTCTTTCAATAGATTTCAGTCGGTATTTATTCCGTACTTCTTAATCAGCAAATGAGAGCGAAGTGCCTTCAGAGCTTTTTGAAAAATTCCATTTCGAGATTAGGGAAAGCCCAACCTTCTCGCCTCGTAACAGAAAGCAACTCGTCACGTTTTGTGCTTCTAAACCGCACTTCCGTCGACATTCCATGCGCGATGCCGATCAGGTAAAATGGGGAACTCGGTGTGCGTCGACAAAAAAGGGCTCCGCCTGAGTCGCCGTGTTGCATGAGGGGGTAATCGGTGAAATTCAACTCCATGACCGAAAGGTAACTGCGAAGCGCATTTCCACCTTGAGTGAAAAGTTCTGCCTCATCGATCACTCCGTAAAGCGCGTCATTCTCAGGCGTGGAGGAAGCGGAACGGGGCCATGGCTTGATGAATGGAATGAGTGCATCACCGCCATAAACCATCGGCGGAAGTCCATTAGCTGAAACTTGGAAGCGTCCGGTGACGAGATTGCGAGACACGGTTCCCGTGGGAGTAATGGCTGAGGTGAAAATTTTTCGCTGATGATCGAATTGGAAGTCGAGGAAGTGAGCGGCGCTGAATTTTTGGATCTGCTCATTTTTCGTCCCGGCCTGACCATAGCCGGATGTGAAGCAACGTGCGGTCGGTATCAGAAATTCCTCCAGTTTTTCGACATCGGCGAGGATCCTCATCGGAGTGATTAACTTCCCAGAGATTGGTAGGGAAAGGATCAAGTCCGCTGCATCTTTTTTTTCTTCGTCATTCGCCGCATGACCTCGGGCGATGAAGACCGATCGGACGGAGCGAATGGTTTGGACTCTCGGGCTTAACTTCCCCGCTTGTGTCTGACTGCATTTCACCTTGATCTGCGTCCCGTCCGGGTAATCTCCGTTTGAGAACCCATCCACACAGTGGGCAGCGGTTCGGACTCGCTCTGCTGAAATCAGAGTCCCTGTACAAACTCCCAGTAATTGTTCTGAAGGGAGTTTCGAGGGCTTGAAGATTTCAATTTTGCAAACCGATGCGGGGCCGCCCGATTTTACTTCAAGACCGATCATGGATTCGTGGCCGAAACTCTCTTGGAACCATCCATTGAAAAGAGTCACTGCGAAGACAAGCCAAAGGCGATTCATGGAATGGGTGTAGCACTATGCGTTATAAAAATGAACGAAGATGAATAGGTCTTTTCTGAAATGACCCTCTGTGAATTGAGAAATGCGTCTCATAGAGGTGACTCTAGTTAGAACCCTCAATCATTTCAGAACGCGTTAACAGAGTCTTAAGAATTACGTCTGACCTCGAATCGATGTTTACCTTGTCGCTGGGTGAAGGCTGAGGTTCTTAACCGTCCAGATTGAACGATCCGCTTTCAGGACTTCGCGAAGATAGGTGTAGGGCATAAATTTCTGCAGCCAAAGCAGGTACCGAGTCGAATCACGTTTGAGGAGTCGGGTTTCGATGGGAACTGGAACCCCGTCCCATTCGTGAGTGGACGTTATGAAGCTTTCGAGCGACAAGGCCGTCTGGATGGGAGCCGAGTAATCACCAAGCATGTGAGAGTCGCGCCCGAAGCGAATGCCCCAAGCGTCGAAGAACAAATTCATTTTCAACCACTCATTATAATTTGAAGAGAGGGGTTCTTTCATTGCGCGGCTTGGATCGCGGCCCATCGATTCGGACCCGAACTCATAAAGCACTCCAGTGATGTAGGCTGCGAGAGTGGATGCCGTTTTCGTAAAACCTTCACCGATTAACTCGCGCGTAAAAAATGCGTTCATCCAAAAGTGGTAGGGTTTTCCGTAGAAGCAATGGCTGACGTAAACCCGCGGTAGGGTGTAAGGCGCGGAAGGGTACGCGATTTGGTCTAGAGCGCTTGCTCCCGAACTCACTCCGAGAATCGCGTAGCCGAGACTGAGCTGACGTTCGTGCAAGAGTTCGTAGAGATTTGAGAACGACGCTCCCCGAGTCGAATAGATTCCCATCCATTTCCAGGCGTAGTCTTCCGCCTCGACTTTGCTCAAGCCAAGGGAAGCGAAAGCCTCGTATGTATCGGTGAAAAACGCACCCTCGGGCCGAATTTTTTTCGACCCTTTCCAATTACCGAGAATTCGCGCGTGGATGCGGAGGGCAAGAAGGGGAAGTGCTTGGGCAAAGCGCGGATCCGTGAGCAACTGATCGATCAGATCGAGGCGGGAGTAAGCGAAGACTCCGATTTTTGAGGGGTGCATTCGCCGGCTCGTTTTTTGGAGAGCTTGCATGCAACCGTGCGCGGATGAAAGGGGTCCGTGAGCGCGACAAAGTGTCAGAGCGTTCGAAGTGACTTTTTCGATATCCGCATCGAAAGCGTGACGGCCTTCCCGGAGCTTTTCCATCCTCTTCCGGGTCCACTGAATTTCCTCCGCTCGGTACTGGGTGACAATCGGGGAATTTTCAATCAGGGAGATAAAAGAATGGTTCTCAGGAAGGCGGATCGGCACGCCCGCTTTTCCAACCCCCGTTTTTTCTATTCCCTGCTGAAAGAAAGAATAGAAGCGTTCCGCGATGCGGGTCGTCTGCAGATCGTAAGCGAAATAGGCCGCGCTTCCGTTCGGAAACATGTGAGCTGCCCATACGATGATTCCCAGGTTATTTCCGCAATAGGATGGCCTCGGTAAGTCATCACAATGAGTGGAAATCTCGGAGCGGACTTCGTCCCAGTCTCCGCTTTCCATTGGGGCCCAAAGCCCGTTTCCTTTCACGATCTGAAGAGCTCCGAACCGTGATGCGGCTTCGCATCGCTCAGGGATGTCCCCAGCACAAGCGGATTTTGTCGTGAGAAATGCGAGTGCAAGGACTGTGTATAGGGCGAAAGAAAAGATTCGAATCGGTAATGCAGCCATCGACCGCTTTATAACTGAATGATGCGAGTCCGTCTGAGAAAAGTTCTGGCTGTAGCGCCTGATTAAACGCGGCTCTTCCACGGAGCGAGGGCGCCGATCAATCGACGTCTTTCGCCTGTCCGCCATCTTTCGCCGTTTTCCTGACTAAATTTCGGATAATTCGGTTCCGGTTTGCCCCGCCTACCAGCGCTCGGGCGTCCTCGTAGAGGCTAGGATCATTTACCAGTGCGCCGAGCGTGCCCGTGCCGCTATTAATCTTGTCCAAAATATCGGTTAATGATTTCGAAGCCTTCGCGCCGCCCTTGCCCTCTAATCCGCTGGAAAAACTCGCCAGATTTTTCGAAACAGTCGAGAGATTTTCGGCGATCGTATCGACTCGGTTACCCTTCTCTAAAGAACGGAGGATTCGGTTCAAACTCTCAATCGTTGAATTCAGATTCATCATCACGAGATCACTCTTCGAAA
Source organism: Oligoflexia bacterium (assembly GCA_014376785.1). Lineage (GTDB taxonomy): Bacteria > Bdellovibrionota > UBA1018 > UBA1018 > UBA1018 > JACMQW01. Next base: position 10,624 of record JACMQW010000091.1, on the reverse strand, counting down.
GAAAAGACGCCATGTCCGTGCCCGGAAGGTTTGGAATCTCTGCATGTTCGGCGATCACCGAATTGCCGGACCCCGGGTTGATGGAAATGTATTTATCGCCGAGGACCCCTTGGGTTGCGATTTCTACCGTTGTGCCGTCGACCAAATATTTCGAGTATTTTTTATCCACCTTGAAGAGGACTTGGATATTCTTTTTTTCCGCATCGTAATCGACTTTCGCAACCGTTCCGACGGGAACTCCGGAAAGAACGACTTTCGAACCGGAAAGGAGTCCGTTCGTGGTCGGAAAGTGTGTCTGGTACTCGGCTTTCGAAGTAAAAGCATTTTCGGCACCGCCGAGGACCAGGATGGCGACCATCGAAAAGGCGACTCCCAGAGTAACGAAAATTCCGACTTTGAAATCTCTCGTGCGTGTGTCTTTCATGAGTAATAGGCTCCTTGGACGAAGGATTGGACGAACGGATCCTGCGAGTGCTTGATCGCCTCGACGGTGTCCACCACATGGACTTTTCCTTCGTTCAAAATGGTGATTCGGTCACAAATCTCGAATGCGGCCGGTATGTCGTGAGTCACGAAAATCCCGGTAATTCCGCGTTCTTTTAGTTTATTAATGTTCGCAGTGAGGCGGCGGGTATTCACGGGATCCAGTCCTGCCGTCGGCTCATCGAAAAGAATCACCTTGGGCTGCAGAATGGTTGCCCGCGCAAGTCCCGCACGTTTTTGCATCCCACCTGAAAGCTCATTCGGTAAAAGATCATTCGAACCTTTCATGTCGATGAGTTCCAGCATGGCTTCGATCCGTTTTTGAATTTCTGCTTCCGAAATTTTTCCGTGTTCGCGCAAGGGATAGGCGAGGTTTTCTTCCACGGTCAGAGAATCAAACAATGCGCCGTTCTGGAAAACGAATCCGATCCGGGTGCGGACATCGTAAAGTTGGTGCTCAGTTAAAGTGAGAAGATCTCTGCCTTCGAAAATCACCTTGCCGGAGTCTGGCCGATCGAGTCCAATAATCGAGCGGATGAGCACGCTTTTTCCGGTGCCCGATCCACCAAACAGACCCATCATTTCGCCTTCGAAGAGTTTTAGGCTGACTCCGCGGTGAATGACTTTTTCACCGAAAGATTTTTTCAGATCGATGAGTTCAAGCGCGATTTTTCGCTCACTAGACTGGTCTGAGTTTTGGTTGTTCGCGGACGTTTGCATTTTAACCCGACGCCTTAATGGTAAACCGTCATGATGAAGAGTTTCGTCAGAAAGAAGTCGCTGACGAGAATGAAGATGCTCGAAGTGACGACCACCCAAGTCGTGGTATCGCCAACGCCTTCCGTTCCGCCCTCCGTATTGAAACCCTTCCAACAAGCAGTGATCGAAATGAAAAACGCAAAAATCATCGTTTTAAGCATCCCCGTGAAGAGGTCGCTCGATTTTAAAGTTTCTAGAGACTTGGAAATAAAAAAGCTTTGGCCGATTCCGAGTTCCGTTTTGCAAATCACCATCGCTCCCCAGAGCGAAATGTAATCTGCAAAAAGGGTCAGAATCGGGAGGGCAATCATGCAGGCGAGTACCCTTGGAATCACGATTCGCTGGATCGGACTCGTTCCGAGTGCGCGAATCGCGTCGATTTGCTGAGTCACTTTCATCGATGCGACTTCCGCCGCGATTCCGGAACCGATTCGTCCGGCCACGAGGAGCGAAGTGAAAACGGGTCCCATTTCTCGAAGAATGGAGAGCGAGGTGATTTTCGGAACGTAAAGCGTCCCTCCGAACTTCGCGAGTCCGAACCCGAACTGAAGCGCCATAACGGAACCCGTCGCCAGTCCGGTCACACAAACAAGCAGGAATGACCGAACGCCGATGAAAAAGACCTGGTCGAGTACGAGTCGAAGGTAAAAAGGCGGACGGAAAAGTTCGACAAAAACTTCACGAACCAAGCCAGCGAAACCGCCTGCGAAGTCGATGAGAGATGAGCCAGAGCCGCTCGGGGAAGGGGTGTCGGAGTCAGGAATCATTTTCGGTAGGCTAGCGCAGTCTGAGCGAGGACACAAAGCGATTGAAGTCGGCTGCGTGAGTTTCGAAACGGTTTGGGCGTGAAATGTACATCAGGTCGTAAATGCAGTCCGTTTTTGAGAGAACGAAAGCGCGAATTTTCGTTTCTTCGCCTGCCATTCGTCCTTCCACCGTGCGCTCCAGCGCTGGGGTGTTATCCACGGTGGTTTCGATCTGTTCTTGCTCGCTCTTATCCGTCATCCCTAAAAAAAGTTCGCGCAAGTAAGGCTTTAATTCGGTGATTCTCCCGCGCCCCTTTCGGCAAGACGAATTTAGCGAGATGATCGCCGCAGTTTTAACCGACTGGAATGCGAAATCAGTCACTTCAGACGAGAAGGCGTCTTTATTCGTGCCGATTTGTGCGTCTCGGGGCTGAAGTTGTTGGTCGTTTAATTTTTTCCATACCGCAGGCTGCTCCTTTGCCAGATCTAGCACTCCGTAATGCTCCGATTTCTCGTCGACAGGTTTCACGGAGCCGACCAGAGTCGAGCATCCCGAGAAACCCAAGCCCAAAAGACTGGAAGAGAGGAGGAGAAAAAACGGGGCGATCGAACGGCGGAATGTCATTTTATCTATTAGATCTCGACCCGAGATCGACTTCAAGCCTTACAATGGATTGACGGCCCACGTCGCGCTTTCTGACGAAAGAGTCAAAGGTCGCCACGATCCCAATCGCGCAAGAAATCATCTCGCGCTGTGTCTGGAAAAAATTTTGCCGCGGAAAAGTGTTTCGGAACGGAAACTTCTGCCGCTGGGTGAAATTGATCCGGCAAAGTTCTCCTGCCTGGCACCTTCATTGCTTTGTATTCTGCCGGGAGATGATTTCGGATTCATGATGAACCGGGATCGGATGACAAATTCCATGACGAAGAAGCAGGAAGCGATTCACTCGTCGATGCGCCGGTCTTTACAGACAGCGCTTGCGCTCGCTTTGATGAGCGTTGGCGGATTGACGGCCTCTGCATCGCTCGCCGTGGCTTCTTCCTCCGTCCAACTCCAAACATTCAAAAGTCACTCCCGTCTGGAAATTTCTCTCGATGGATCCGTCGAAACCGAGTGGAAAGAAGAAAACGGTGGTTTTGCGCTGCTCCTGAAAGGAATGACCCTCGCTGACCTTTCTCTGGGAGGGAGCAACCTCGCTTCTTTGCGTGACACTCGTCTTGCGAACGTCCGCATGGACGAAACCGATGCGGGCGTTATCATTCATGGAAAATGGAATTTCGGAAAGGGTGAATCCTTACCGGTAAATCCACTCATGGAGAAATTTAGTTACCGAGAGCAGTCGCCCTCCCGTTTGGTCATCGATTTCTGGCCGAAAGCCGGCGTTACCGTAGGCGAAACGAAGAAGCTCGAAAAAGAAAGAATTCACCGTGACTCGATTCTCCATGCAGAAGGGGAGTCAAAGAAGAAAGCAAACCGACGGACCGCGGCCTTAGAGGCCATCGCGGTCTCTTCCGACGTTGCCCGCTTTTGCAAAGAACCCTTGAACGAAGAGTCTGACATCTTTTTGGAGTTTGTCCCCTTTCACGAAAATGCAGACGCTGTTTCCGCTGGGCCGGTCGGCCCTCCGGATGAGAATTATCCATTTCTCACGCCGAAAAAAGGCGCACCGGATGAAAAATACGTCAGTTTAGCCCTTGAACTCTACGCGAAGCATGACTACGCGCTCGCACTTCGGACACTCGACTTTTTCGAAAAAGAATCTCCGGGGAGCATTCACCGGGTCGACATGCGTTTTCTCCGAGCGAATGCGCTGATGCACATCGAGTTGAAGGCGCCCGCTGAAGCTCTGTTTGAGTCGATTCGTGAGTCGAGTCCCGGAACTCCTGCGGCACTTGCGTCCGCATTGTACCTCGCCGAAGAAAAACGACGCGCGGGCAATGACCTTCAGGTGATCGAGCGTTATCTCTGGATCGCGGGTCATTACCCGAAACATCGAGAGGTCGGAAATTGGCGAATGCTCGCCGCGGAAGCGCTCTACCGCATCAAGCAAACCGACCGCGCGGTGAAAGAATACGAATGGATCGTGGCGAATGCGACCACTCAGGCCGCTCGGGCGGACGCCGCGCTCCGTATTGGCGATGCCTATTTGTTTCGGAGCCAATACGATCAAGCTCTCGCGGCCTATTACCGCGCCTCGGTGAAGTTTCCCGCGGAGTTTTCTCGCCAACCTTCCGCCCAGATAAACCGAGGGGAAGCTTTGTATTGGCTAGGGCAGCTCGATCGCTCCGGGGCGCAGTTTACTTCCTTCCTCAAACAGTTTCCGGGGCACCCGGCAGGATGGCGGGCGCTTCTCCGGAATGCAGAAATCGCGGGAAGAAAGCCGGGTCAAGCGGCGGCGGATGAGTCTCGTACGCTCTTCTTAGATACCGTAAATCGTTTTCCCTTTAGTCCGGGTGCGGTGATTGCTCGAATGCGGCTGATCCCTTGCGGTGATCACGGTGGATTCGATGCAAGGACCGCAACCGAATTCTTCAAAAACGAGACTGAAAAATTTGATGGCCAAGGTGAAGTACGGATGGAGCATTTCGGAGAATTCCGCTCCGCCATTCGCGTGCGGTCTCTGATTTTACTCGATGACCCCGTAGCTGCACTGGATTCGGCCATTCGAGAAAAAGACGAAATCAATCGAAAGAGTGGCGTCCATGCTTGGTTGGGTGACATGGAACGGAAGCTCTTCCGGAAGCAAATCCTCGATTTGTTAGATGGCGGAAAAAAATTTGAGGCCGTCCAATTTTTCGATAAGTACGCTCCAAAAGTGAATCTCTCAGAAACTCTTCCGGAAGATGTCACGCCGGACCGAGTAGCGGCTGCGGATCCCGAATACCTCCTTCGGCTTTCCCGAGTCGCATCAGAAATCGGACTGGGCCGCACGGCGGAAGAAATTTCGAAACGTTACGCGCTTGAAGCAAAAAAGTTAGGGGTGGGAAGAACCCTTGCTTCAGCGGACTTGGATGCGAGGCTAAAGGATTCGGAGCGGGCATTCACGAATGCGAAGGCTGCCTGGACTCAAGATGGAAAAAAGAATGAGCCTGAAATTCGAACCGATCTGAACCGAATGGTGGATGAGTCTCCTTTCGCATTTCAAAAAGAGATTATTCTTGGGATGATGTCTGAGCGGGATAAAAAATGGGCGAGTGCCCTCTCGCATGCTTCCAGAGCCGCCCTTTTACTGGGCAAAATGACTTCTGATGATTCAGTGGAACGTCAGGTGCTCGATCAATGGACTGCACGGCTCTACGTGAAGGCGGAAAATTTCAAAGCGGCTCTAGAAATGTTTCGACGGTTACAGCGGCCAAAGGTGGTCGCCCAAAACTCGCACGCCAAAGCAGAAGGCGTCGGCCTTTCCGGGATTGATTCTCGTGCGAACTGGATCTTAGAAGAAGCGGAACTTGCGGGAAAACTCGGACGATGGGGTGAATCGGCGGAAGCTTTTGGCCGAGCGGTGGATGGTAATCTCGGCGGAAATCGCGCGGTGGTGGGTTACGCGCTTTCCTTAGAAAAAGCCGGTAAAAACGAAGAAAAAGTTTCTGAGCTGTTAAAGAAAGCCGCTGAAAGCGGCACAGATGATTTCTGGAAAGATCTCGCTCGCAAGAAGCTAGCGGGCACAAATGCCATGGAGGGCAAAGCACTATGACAATCAGCGCGACCACGGAAACGAAGGCCGGCAGTAATCCTTCCTCAGGGCGAATCATCACGAATGATCGCCAGTTAAATGAAATCATGAACCTCGCTAAAACCGTTGCGCAGAGTAAGGCGACGGTTTTGATCCAGGGTGAGAGCGGTACTGGAAAAGAGCTCATGGCGAATTTGATCCACCAATCCTCCAATCGCGCGGGTCGTCCCTTCGTCGCGATTAATTGTGCTGCGATTCCTGAAAACCTGCTTGAGAGCGAACTCTTCGGTTACGAAAGAGGCGCATTCACCGGTGCAGTGGCCGCGAAGGCTGGAAAATTCGAATTAGCGAATAACGGCACTCTTCTCTTGGACGAGATTTCCGAGATGGATATTCGCCTTCAGGCAAAACTTCTGCGAGTGATCCAAGAGGGCGAAGTGGATCGCCTTGGGGGCAGAAAGCCAACCGGGGTCGATGTCCGCATCATTGCGACTACGAACCGTAACCTTTCGGACTGTGTGCGAGAGGGTTCGTTTCGCGAAGACCTTTTCTATCGTTTGAACGTGGTGAATTTGACAATTCCATCGCTGCGTGATCGAACGGGCGACGTGAAGACTCTAGCCGAGTCTTTCATCAAGCACTACGCAGAGCAGAATTCGAAACCCGTTTCTGGCATTTCCCAAGAAGCTTTGGCTATTTTAGACATGCACACCTGGCCCGGAAACGTTCGTGAGCTCGAGAATGTGATGGAGCGGGCAGTGATCACGGCTCAAGGGATGCTCATCCAGTCGAAAGACGTGGTCATCGAACGACGGATTCGTACCGAGACGATGAACATCACGGCTCTGGGCGGACATGTCGGATCAGATAAGAACCCATGGTCACCGGGTGAGACTCTGAATGACATCGAGAGAATGGTGATTCTCCAAGCCCTGGATTACCACCAGGGGAACCGGACGCACACCGCTCGGGCGCTGGGAATTTCTATTCGCACGCTCCGAAATAAGCTCGCCGAATACCGAGTCCTCGGAATCCAGGTTTAGTCAAAAAATCGTCACGGGTCGCTCGGTCGAAACCCACGTCTTCTTGACGGGAAGTTTTTGCCGAGCGATTAATGCGATTAAACTAGGTAAGATGGTACGACCCTCTCGGTTATTCGCAAGATGCGAAATGTCGGGATGACTCCAACTCTGGAGTAGGGATTCGTCGGAGGAAGACAGGATGTCCACATTCGACTCTACAATCCAAGGCCTCGATTCAGCGATGAACCTTCGTCTGGTAAACCAGAACGTGATCTCATCGAACATCGCGAATGCGGATACTCCTGGTTATAAATCTAAAAAAGTCGAGTTCGAAGGTGCGCTCAGACAGGCTCTCAGCGTGGATGATTCTCTGCCTCTGGAAGGGGATGATCCAGGTCACATCGTGATTCGGTCGACGGATCCGATTAGTCCAGCGATCGCGGATGACATGAATGGTGTTGAATCACTCGATGGAAACACCGTCAACCGCTCGGAGGAGATGGCAAAAATGGCTGAAAACCAGCTTTTGTACGACGCAGCGGCAGAGATGCTGAAAAAAAAACTTGGAATGTTGAAGTATTCGATCTCAGAAGGCGGAGGTAATCGCTAATGGATTTCTTTTCATCAATGCGCGTGAGCGCGAGTGGTTTAGAAGCGCAACAAAGACGGATGAATACCATCTCATCCAATATCGCGAACGCAGAAACGACCCGAAACGAAGAAGGAACGGGTCCTTACAAAAGGAAGGACGCAGTTTTCACTGCGACGACCGACAAAGAAAGTTTCGGCGAAATCCTAAACAACCAGCTCGATCAACAGGTCCAAGGAGTCCTAGTCGACGACATTCACGAAGACACGAAACCTCCGCGGATGGTTTTCAATCCATCCCATCCCGACGCAAACGAAGAAGGTTACGTCGCAATGCCTAACGTGAACACGGTGGAAGAAATGGCGAACATGATCGCCGCCCAACGTTCTTACGAAGCGAACGTCACCGCGATGGGCGCGGCAAAAGCAATGGCCATGAAGGCCTTAGAGATCGGGAAGTAATCAATCATGAGTAATCTCACGATGGAAAATTTGGCAGGCGCTTTGAAAAGCGGCAATCCAGAAGCCCTTTTGGGCGGGGGCGGAATCGAATCTCCGGTGGCCCCGGAAGCTCTTACCCGTCGGACGATGGAAGCCGAGGGGATGAAGGCCACGGAACCGGCGGGCGACTCTGCGAAAGGCTTCGGTCAGATGCTTTCGGAATCCATCGCGAAAGTAAACGAATATCAGCAACAGGCGGATCATTCGATTAAAGAACTCGCGGCCGGTCGCACGAAAAACATTCATGAGACCATGCTTTCAATCGAGAAAGCCGATACGAGCTTAAAGCTCATGATGCAGGTTCGAAACAAAGTCCTCGACGCTTACAAAGAAATCATTCGCATGCAAGTCTAGTTCTTTCGTTGGTTCGATTCTGAGACAGAGTAGCCGAAAGTTCGAGACTAAAAGGAGAAGCCAGAGTGGAATTTTTTAATCGCATCACCAAACAAATCAGTGATTTTCTAAACGGCCAGAGCAGCCAAAAGAAATTTGCGATGGGCATCACCGCTGTCACGATCATCGCTGGTGTGGTGGGCCTCTTCATGTGGGCCGGCAACCGCGCTTACCTTCCGCTCATGACGAATTTAAGTCCGGAAGACTCCGCGAATATTTTGCGCGTTCTTCGAGAAAAGAACGTGCCCTTTCGCGTAGATGCGACTGGAAAAAATATTTCAGTTTCTCCGGAAAGCATCGATCAACTGCGCATGGATCTCGCGATCATGGGCATGCCTCAGAGTTCGGTAGTGGGGTATGAGGTTTTTGATAAAAACAGTTTAGGCCAGACCACTTTCGTCCAGAAAGTGAATCAAAAGCGCGCATTAGAGGGTGAAATCATGCGCACCATTAATTCCATTCATGGAGTTCGGCGCTCCCGATTGCATTTGGCCCTGCCGACGAAGTCGACTTTTGTTGAAGACCAGAAAAAAGCGTCGGCTTCAGTCGTGATTGATATGGAGCCGGGTGCCGTTCTTAACGAAAAGCAAGTTTACGGAATTGGCAATCTGGTTGCGCGGGCAGTAGAAGGCCTCGACCAGAGCGATGTGGTCATTGTCGACAGCATGGGTAGAACCCTTTCTAAAAATCGGACGGACTCTGCTTCGCAACTGAGTGCTTCCCAAGCCGAATTCAGAGGAAGCGTCGAGAAAGACCTCGAGCGCCGAGTTGAAGAAATGATGAGCCGTGTAGTGGGGGATGGGCATGTGGTCGCACGGGTGACCGCAGATCTGGATTTTTCGTCGGTCACCGAACGATCGACGACTTATGACCAGGACGGATCCGCCGTCCGTTCGCAGCAAACGAATACCCAATCGATGGAAGGATTCCGTCCGACCGCTTCGGGTGTGGTCGGCGCCCAGTCAAACACACCACTCAATGGAGCCGGTGCGGGTGGTCCGAATTCGGTTCGAACGACCGACACCAAAGTGAATAACGGGGTCACCAATTATGCCGTTCCGGAAACCATTAAAACGACCACTCGTAATCCAGGCGCGATTAAGCGCCTGAGTGTCGCGGTGGTTGTCGACGGCAAGCTCATCAAGTCGAAAGACAAAGACGGCGCTGTCCAAAGTAAGAGCGAGGCCTGGGCACCGGAAAAACTGAAAGAATTCGAATCAGTGATTGGTTCCGCAGTCGGACTCGATAAAAAGCGAGGCGACACGCTGGAAGTGAAAAATATGGAATTCACCCAAACCGACTTCTCGGAGGCAGAAGCATTGCTCGCTGAGCGTGAGAAGAAGGCCTATTTCCAAAGCCTGCTCCTTTACGCGGGAATGGGTCTCGTCATCGTCCTATTCTTCTTGATGGTGGTTCGGCCTTTCATCAAATGGATCACCGACAACACTTCTGAAGGAGTGGAGAATTTCTTACCGCAGACTCTGGAAGAGCTTGAAAAAATCCATGGAGGCGGCGCTTCGCTTGCGGGATTTGAAGATGGCGTTCCCGGAATGCCAGAGAAAATCGATCCAGAAAAAATTGAGAGCGATATGGTGAAAGAAAAAATCGTCACGCTCGTGGACGCAAATCCACAGAAAGCGGCGCTCATTTTAAAGGATTGGTTAATCGTGCCATCGGCGAGCGGCGACAAGAAGCCGGAAGAATTAAAAGATAAAGGCAAATCAGCCTAAGGATCCTGCATGTCTACTTTAGAAAACATCGACGACATGAATGGGATCGAAAAAGCAGCCGTGCTGCTGAACGTTCTCGGTAATCAGGTCACTTCCCAAATCTTTAAAAAGATGAAGGACAATGACGTGAAACGCTTAGTCACTGCAATGGGCCAAGTCACGCGGGTGCCGATCACGGTCGTGCGTGACGTGCTTGAAGAGTTTTACTCTGAACTCTCCGAGGAAAATAATCTGATCTTCGGGCATGCTGCCGGACGTGATTTCGTTCTCCAGACCCTGGGTGAGGAACGCGCGAAAACCGTGCTGGGCCAACTCTCCGTGGTCGAAGGAAGCCGGACGTTGGAAGCCCTGGAGCTGGTGGATTCGCGAACTCTTTCGAACTTTTTGATCAACGAACACCCTCAAACAATCGCCCTGATTCTTGCCCACCTCGATGGAAGCAAAAAGGTCGATGTCATCAAGCGGCTACCGGAAGCGATTCAGACCGAAGTGGTTCTCAGAATCGCCAACATCGACTTCATTTCACCGTCTCTCATCGCGCAAGTCGACGAAGTGCTCAAACAGGAATTGGCGACGCTTGGTTCCATCGATACCCAGCAGTTGGGTGGAATTCAGCCGATTGCGGATATGTTGAACGTCATGGACAAGCAGTCCGAACAAAACATCATGGCGCGGGTCGAAGAAAAAGATCCGCAGCTTGCGGAAGAGATTCGAAAACTCATGTTCGT
>JACMQW010000090.1 GCA_014376785.1 Oligoflexia bacterium | reverse complement strand
TGCAGCGTTTGAGTGATGCTTAAAATAAATTCGCGGCTGATTTCTTCCGGATCACTCAACGGCTTTAAACTGAAGCTCGAAAAAATGGGGATCGTCGGCGCCTTCGTCTGCACTTCCAGTACATTGATTCTTACTTTTTCAACGAAAGGGAGGATGTACCGAGAGTGGGCTGGGTAGTCGAGAATGGTCATCGTCCGCCACCCTTTTTCCTTTGCACGAACCTCGATCAGTTCTAACTCCCGGAACCGTCCACCGATATTCAAAAACCGTGGAGTCAGGTGGGAAACGTCGACTGCGATTTCTTCGAACCAGGCGTAATCATCCGCAGTGAAGGGTTGGTCACGCGGGGCCGCCACACCGATATTCTTTCCGACCTTGTCGATTCCATCGATGTCTTTCGTAAAGTTCACATGGTTTCTCACTGCCTGGCGAAATTCATAAGCGCCCGCAAAAACCGCCCGGGCAAGGTCACCGAGCGAGCACCCCATTACCCAGGCGGGAGTCGGTGCGACTTTACGAAGACGGTCACTCACTCCGGACTGGATCGCGCAGATCGCAACCGCAGCTAAGCTGATATTTTTGATCGCATAAATTTCTTCTGCTGATTTCGCAAGCAAATCATCAAGATCGACTTTTAAATCGCACTCATCTCGAAGTACCTGTTCCGCTTCGCGAAGACGCGACTGAACTTCCGGCAATGGTAGAAATCGCATTCGATCCGCGCGCCGGAGCAAACCGTTTAAACCGGGATAGATATAGGCAGTCGTCATGATACGGATAAAGCCTCAAAATGAGTTTCGTTTTTCTCATCGAAATGGGGTTCTTCGAATCGGTCTACTGCCCGCAGCACCTGACGAGTTAAGCGAGCAAAAAACTTGGATTCCAACTGCTTCGCTCGGGTGACCAATGGGGCTGTTTCAGACGGGAGCTTACGAACCGATGCGTTCGCTGAGCGTGTGTGCTCTGCTTCATCGGAAAGAATGATTCCTAAGGTATGAGCGACCAAAATATCATCCGAAGCATTTAAGAGCTCAGAGTAATGTCGAAAGACGCGCATCTCGAGCGCGAGCGCTCCGATCGGGTAAATGACGTCCGGATCATCCGATAATTGGGCGATGCTCCCGAGCACCATCGAAATATAAAGATCAAGGGAACGCATCATCTGACCTTCCATCTCGCTGTAACCTGGGGACTTCAGGTGCTTCCTACGCATGGATGCCACAGAATGACGGAGAAGTTCGCTATGCCTTATTTCATCGCGCTTGTGTTCTTCGAAGCCCGGAGGGAGCGACTTACCGTAGCGTGCGAAGAGCGGTTCGACTTTTTCCATCGCAAGGGCTTCGGCGTAACCGAGCGCATACGTCCAGGCCGTTCGCTCCGCATCTTGAAGATTCACCCTCACAGCGATACCGGATTCGCCTAATACTGATTTGGAACCGACAAGGTATGCGTCGACGACTCTCTCGAGGCGCTCGATCATTTTCAAACACATGTCTTTTTCAATTTCATTCAGTTCTTGAATGGAAAGTCTTTCCGACTCACTGATTTCTTTCCGCATCTTCGCGCCGAGGTTCAAGTGAGTCGCTTCGTCGGCGAGCACACCGGGCAGCGCAGAAAGCACGGCAGGCAAACGAGTTAATTTCAAGTAGGACGTGTAGAGTTGGAAAGGAAATTGTTCGATCGTGAGGGCCGAATGAACGTAGGCCACGTGACGATTTTTTGCAGTGATGAGAATGGAATTTCCGAAGTAACCCATGCCGAAACTGCCGGTGATTCGAAGAAACTGGCTTTCCAATTCTAAAAGTTTTGCATCATGAAAAACTTGAATCGGCCGCATGCGAGAAAATTCTGAAGCATGCCGACTTTCGTCCGCCGCATGAGATTGAATTTCCGCCAAAAAGCAGGGAGGCGTATCGGAGGAAACACTCCGGAGGATTTGTTTTGCCGCGACATCTTCCAAGTGCGAAAGGCTCGACAACCATGCCGACTCTATTTCGCGACTGGTGACGACTTTAACGAGGAACCGATGAACCGCCGATGCGAGGTTGGCTGAACTCAGCTTTGCGCCGTTCGAATCAACAGAGGCCATAAATCCTTCCTCGATTCACGCAAGAGCACGGAATCATTTCCAGACCTCATATAACGCAACGAGTCTTCTCTGTCTAGAGCTTACATTTATCCATTACTTTCGCGTACTTAGGCAGTCATTACCCACAAGCAACGAAACGATGCAGTTTTCAATTGCTGTGTCGGCCGTATTCGTCAGGACTTCGATCCCGG
>JACMQW010000089.1 GCA_014376785.1 Oligoflexia bacterium | reverse complement strand
CGGGACTGGAAAATCAACTTTGCTTCGGATGCTTGCGACTGAAGAGGAAGCGAGTTCCGGAAAGCTTTCTCTTTTCGGGTACGATCTCGCGACGGCGAACGCATCGACTCTTCAAGCGATACGCCGTTCGATTGGTTATGTGCCCCAAAACGTTCGGCTGATTCCGGACTTCACGGTCTTTGAGAATGTGGCACTCGGTGTCTCTCTGGCGGGATCTCGCATTGTGCGCGCGGAAACGCGGTCGAAAATTTACGAACTCCTGGACCGACTCCAATTGATGAACCTTCGGGATGTCCCTGGTTCCAAACTCTCCGGAGGTGAGGCCCAACGCGTAGCCATTGCGCGCGCCCTCGCGCGTAGTCCGGAACTCCTGATTGCAGATGAGCCAACCGGTGCTCAAGATTTTCAAAATACTTGGAATGTGATGGACCTCATGCACCGTTCAAATATTTCCGGAACCACTTTGGTACTTGCTACTCATGACCGAGAAATTGTGCGGAAGCTTCGAAAACGTTGCGCGATTCTGAGCCACGGAAAAATTATGATTGAGGAGGCTCTGTGTTCGCTCTAAGACTCGCTCTCAGGCCTTGGAAACTCCAACCGCTGAGCCAATTCCTCACTTTCGCCACCCTGACAGTGATGCTTTTTCTAGGCGGATTTTTTGGGTCTTTGGCCCTGCGCTTACCTGAAATCCGTTCGCGCTTAGAGGGAGACCGAGTAGCCAGCGTTTTTCTAGACCCAGCCGTAGAAGCAACGAGTATCGAGACCATTCGCGACCAGATTCGAATCTCACTCGGTTCGAGTGCGGCGAAGATGGTGTACGTGGATTCGGATGCATTTCTGGCCCAAGTTGCAAACTCACAGCCCGAATTGGCAAAAGAGATTGCGGCACTTGGAAATGAAAAAGACTGGGTAGCCCCGAAACATTTTTCGATTCGCGGTTCGGTGAGCGAAAAGACAGTGGATCATTTAAAGACCATTCCCGGTGTGGAAGCCGTTTCTTTTTCGGCGAAACGATTCAGACCGATCACGGAGAACATCGCCGCCATCGAATGGCTCAGCCGCGTTCTGTTTGCTTCGATTGTTTGCGCCATGGTGGCCGTCCTGACTTTGCTCGGGCGCTTGAACGCCGGAATCTTTACCGAAGCGGAAGCGATCGTGGCCCAAATGGGCGGAAGCCAGTGGCAGGCGAGATTTCCGGCTTGGTTAAATCCAGTTTTACTTGCGGGAGGGGCGGGCGCAGTGGCTTCTCTCTTATTCTTAAGACTGAACCCGTGGTTTGACGCGAAAATGGAAAGCCTTTCTCCTTTTCTGCACGGGTTAGACGCAAAGGCGGGGACATCCGCGCTGGCTATTTTTAGTCTGGGTATTCTCATCGGATTCATCACGTTCCTTTTTTCTCCGAAAGCTGCGGCGGCGGTGCGATGAATTCCGTGCACAGAGGCCGTTCGAGATTAGTCCTCTTCGTCCTATGTGTATCCCTGCCCATTCAGCATGAGGTGCAGGGTGCAGTTCCCCCGCGCGAGGGGAAGGCTTGGCCGAAGACGTCTCCTCTTTTAGGCGATCGGTTGAGTCGGGTCCGCGGCGAGGTCGTGAAACTCGAACAAAATTTAATTGGTTCATTGCATGAAAATAAGCAAACCAAAGAGAACCTCGGAAAAATTCAAGCGCTCATCCGGTTGCAAAAGGAAGAGCGCCTCCTCGATCAATCTCGAGTAAGAGAGCTAGAAGAAACCGTCCGCGACCTCGAGTCCCGCCGAGGCGTCATTCGCGAAAGGGTCGCCGTCGAGCGCGACAGCATTCGGAAGTCACTGCGCGAACTCAGTGCGGCGGACGAAGTGATGCCGGAATCTCGAGAAGCCATCGAGCGAGAAGCATACGAGCAACCGAGACTCCAACTCATCCGGAGAATGGTCCAGCAGGGCGTGCGTGAAATTGACGCCCTTCGCGCGGATTTAGAAGATGCGGATCGTTTGGAAGCTCGGATCGCTACGGAGCGGGGGGAGCTCGAAGCGATGATTCACGAAATGGCGGAGAGCGAAGGAATTTTAGAATTGAATCGCCAACTGCAGCTCGATCTTCTCCAGAGGAATCGGGACGACCGAGTGGCTCAGTTGGAAAAATGGCGATCCCTCAAAACCGCAGAAGCGCAAGTTTCGGATTTGATCCATCACTTCAATTCGCGAATGGAGCTTCAGGAAACGAACCGGGCTGAACGTGCGGCGAGCAAAGCGATGGTCGTGATGGCGGATTCTGCGTTTGCCCATTCGAAAGGCCACCTTCCCTTTCCAGTCAGAGGTAAGGTAGTAGGACTATTCGGGAAGGCGCGTGACATCGCCTCGGGATTGACGATGTTTAAGAAGGGGATCGAAATCGATGCGGGTAAATCGTCCGATATCCGCGCAATCTCCGCCGGTAAAGTGGTCTACTCCGGTGAACTCCCGAATTATGGGCGTCTGACGATTGTCGATCACGGTGATCATTTCTATTCGATCTGTGGCCAGCTTGGCGAACTGAGTAAAAAAGTCGGTGAGAGCGTCGCCGTGGGTGAAAAAATTGGCGTTTCTGATCCCTCCGGTAGCCCAGTCTACTTTGAGATACGCGCGCGAAACATTCCGGTAGATCCACTCCAATGGATTGCGGCCGCCCTCTAAGTCCCTTATCCTAGAGACTATGGCGCTTATCCATCGTTCCTTGCCCTTGCTTGTCGTTGTATTCACCCTCGCTCTGAATTCTTTCGCTGAGGAAAAAACAGCTGAATTAAAGCCTTCGGAAAAAAAGATTTCACGTGAGAAATACGAAAATCTCGAGCTCTTCCAAAAAATTTACCAATTCATCCAGGCGAATTACGTGGATCCAGTGAGTGATAAGCAACTCATGGAAGGCGCGATTAAAGGCATGATAGAGACTCTGGATCCGCATTCTGCTTTTCTGGCACCGGAGATTTACCGTGAAATGAAGACCGATACGAGCGGGCGGTTTGGCGGGCTCGGAATAGAAATTGGAATGAAGAACGATGCGATCGTGATCGTGGCTCCGATGGAAGACACGCCCGCATGGCGTGCAGGCGTTAAATCCGGGGATCGCATTCTGAGAATTAACGGCGAGTCGACTAAGGGCTTAACGTTGGTCGAAGCGGTTGCGAAAATGCGCGGTAAGAAAGGTCTAGCGGTTGCACTCAGTCTTGGCCGCGACGGAAGTGAACGGCCGATCGAAGTGAAGCTCACTCGGGAAACCATTAAGATAAAATCGGTCCGTTCTGAAGACCTCGGTGAGGGCTTTGGTTATGTTCGACTCGCCAATTTTAATGAAGATGCCGCGCGCGATATTCGCCGGGAACTCGAAAAGCTCGAAAAGAAATCAAAATTAAAAGGACTGGTTTTCGATCTTCGAATGAATCCGGGCGGCTTGCTCGATCAAGCCGTCGACGTGGCTTCTCTGTTCATGGACGAAGGGGTGGTCGTTTCGACGATCGGACGAGATCCCGCGCAAAAAGAAGTTCGAAATGCGAAAAAAGGGTGGGCGCGAAAAGATTTGCCCGTGGCCGTACTCGTGAATTCAGGATCTGCCTCCGCCTCGGAGATTGTAGCAGGCGCGTTGCAAGATAGCGGGCGTGCCATCGTGATGGGCCAGCCGACCTTCGGAAAAGGTTCCGTTCAGACCGTAGTGGACCTCGGAAACGACATGGGGATGAAGCTCACAATTGCGCGCTACTACACTCCAAGTGGCCGCAGCATTCAGGAAAAAGGAATCCAACCCGACATCATTCTCGATGATTTCGACCCGAAAGTCCTCGCAGCCGCGAGAACGCGGAGAGAGAGCTTTCGAGAGCGAGACCTGCGCAGGCATTTAAAGAATCCTGACCAACAGAAATTGTCTGATGATGCTGAAGCTAAGGACGCTGCAAAAGACGAAGAACCCAATAGCAAGCTCAACCCGAAAGAAGATGAGCAAGTGAAACAGGCGGTGAACTATCTGAAGTCATTTGAATTATTCCGGAAGGTGAGCGAGGCTAAGTCCCAACATGGATCGGGATGACTTACCGCTTTTTAAGAATCTAAATTCTCGAGATGAGCTCGCTCGAGGCGGTGATCCGCAGAGTCTACCGAAGCATCTGTCGGTCACCGAGCTGACAAGTAAGATCAAGGGTGTCTTAGAGCCATCATTCCAGGATATTTGGCTTCAGGGAGAGGTTTCTAATTTTCGGCCCGCTGCTTCGGGTCACCTTTATTTTTCACTGAAAGATTCCGGGGCATCCATTTCCGCCGCCCTTTTCGGATCAGCGGCGAAGAAGCGACTCGCGTTCGATTTGAAAGACGGCCTACAGGTTCTCTGCCGAGGAAAAGTTTCCGTTTACGGTCCCCGGGGAACTTACCAGTTTATCATTGAGCAGATGGAGCCACTGGGTGCGGGAGCGCTTCAGATCGCTTTTGAGCAATTGAAGGCGAAGCTCGCGGAAGAAGGATTATTCGATCCGATCCACAAAAAGTCCCTCCCTCCTTTTCCAAAAAAAGTAGCGGTCATCACGTCTCCCACGGGGGCTGCGATCCGCGATATGGTGAACGTCCTCCGGCGCCGAGCCCCTCACCTCGAAATCCTCGTGGTACCCGCGATCGTCCAAGGAGATGAGGCACCGAGACAACTGATCCGGGGCTTAGAGGCTGTGAACCGCTTCAATCTGGCAGACGTCATTATTCTCGCTCGTGGGGGTGGAAGCATCGAAGACCTCTGGGGATTCAACGACGAAAATTTGGCGCGAGCGATTTTCGCTTCGAAAATTCCGGTAATTTCCGCTGTGGGGCATGAAATCGATTTTACCATTTCGGATTTCGTGTCTGATTTGCGCGCTCCGACTCCTTCTGCAGCCGCTGAGATCGTGTCGGGCCACTGGGCAGACGTCTCGCGCCAAGTCCTCATGGCCTCGGATCGAATGCGGTCGATGATTGCGCGGGACCTTCTGAATCGCCGGAATCTCCTGGGACACTTATCCGCGCGAGTGATCAGTCCATTGGATAAGCTTCGGGAAAAAATGCAGCGCATCGATGAATGGGCGATGCGAATGGAGCGCATGCTCCATCAAATCGTCGAGCGACGGAAGTTGGCTTTCGGCCAAGTGATCGGTAAACTTGAAGCGCTCTCTCCTTTAAAGGTCCTCGACCGAGGTTACTCGATCGCGCGGAACGACGATGGAAAAGTCCTTCGAAGTGTATCTGACGCGAAACCCGGAGAGAGTTTCTCGGTGGTATTTGCAGATGGAAAATCGAAAGCGCGGTTCATTTAGATTTCCTCTTTTTCGTATGAGCGTCGTTGCGCTCATGGGGGCTGGCTTTTTCTCAGCTTGCCAGAGCGGCCCTCGTGTCACAGAAAACGCTCAGGCGGCGACCGTGAACGAATCTCTTCCATTGCCTCCCGTGATTCCGATTCATGCGAAAGAAGATTCTACTGCACCCGCTTTCGATCTGAAATTATCGGCTAATAGCGTTCCTGATGGTTCTCTAGTGCTTCTGACGATCACTCCCCGGGCTTCCTTCGACCAAGATTCTCTCCGGGTGAAATTTGAGGATGTGGAGTTTCCGGCGTTCCATCCGACCGAACAGGCAGCGGAGTACGAAGCGCTCGTCGTCATGCCCTTCAATTCGAAACCTCGTAAAAGTAGAATCGAAGTCGAGTGGAAGGTTTCCGGGAAGAGCCGGAGTGCGGAAATTCCAGTGGAAGTGATTGATGGGCGATACCGTTCTGAAAAGTTGACGGTCGAAGGAAGTAAGATCGATCCTCCGAAGAAGACCCTGAAAAGAATCATGGCTGAAGTGAAAGAGATCGGGTCGATCTACCGTCATTCGGACCGAAAGAAATATTGGACGGGTGCCTTTTCACTCCCGATAGATTCTGAAGTGACTTCTCCCTTCGGAAATAAACGCGTTTATAACGGAAAAATGAAGAGTTTTCATCAAGGCCTCGATTTGCGAGCGCGGACGCCGCTTCCTATCCACGCTCCCGCAAATGGTCGGATAGCGCTTGCCAAAGATCTGTATTTCACGGGTTGGACGGTCATCATCGATCACGGATATGACCTCTTCACGATCTACGGACACATGAGCCGCTTAGACGTAAAAGCAGGCGATATGGTGACGAATGGAACGCAACTTGGACTCAGTGGCGCAACCGGAAGAGCCAGTGGTCCGCATCTGCACTGGGGTGCCGTTCTCGTTCGGCAGAAATTTAATCCCGAGGGTCTGACTCGAGTCCTCCACTGACGTCATCCTCACCCGAAAAAAAGCGGTAGCCTGCTCCGCGAACGGTGATGAAATGTTTCGGTGAGTCGGGATTATTTTCGAATAATTTCCTCAAGCGTCCCAGAAAGTAATCCGTGGTGCGAGTTTTTGGCAGAAATCGAAAGCCCCAAACCTCCTTCAAGAGCTCTTCCCGGCCGACGATTCCCCCATTCGCGTGCATGAGGTGAGTGGCGAGTTTGAATTCGAGTGGAGTGAGCTGCACCCAGCCTTTCGGTCCGAGGATGCGCAGCTTTTCAGCCTCGCACTTCCAGAGTGCGTTTGTTTTCGGAACCTCCGACTTTCTCCGGGCGAGCGCGCGAATGCGTGCGGCAAGCTCTTCCCAGTGAAAAGGCTTAGGAAGGTAATCGTCCGCCCCTGCATCCAAACCGGATACACGGTCGTCTATCTCGCCTTTCGCAGTTAAGCAGAGCACGGTTCCTCGGAATCCCGCGGCACGAAGTTCTCGGCAGAGCGAAAGCCCATCGCCATCGGGAAGGTTACGGTCGAGCAGGATAAGGTCGATCGTGTTCTCAGCGAGAATTTTTCGCGCGGATTCCAACGTAGTGGCATGAAGGACATTTCGAATATCGAGTCGAGCGAGCGCAATTTTCAAAGTTTGGGCGAGCGCCTTTTCATCTTCTACTAATAGGGCGGTATCGAAAGAAGGGGACGGCACGTCATTCTGGATCATGTCGGTGTCCCTGTTGATTTTCCACTTAAAGTAAAAACCGCACCGTGTTCAGGGCCCGCGCTTCCGGCGGAAATCGAGATCTTCATCCGACGACAGGCGGATTTCGCGAGATAAAGTCCGAGCCCAGTGCCTGCTATAGAATAGGGCGCGGAATGCTTCGCTCGGTAGAATCGGCGAAATATTTTTTTAGATTCATTCGGCTCGAAGCCATGGCCATCGTCTCTGAAGTGAATTTTCCACCGGTTTCCCAGCCGTTCGGTCTCCACCGTTACCTTGGGTTTCGCCCGTGCAAATTTTTTCGAGTTCTCAATGAGGTTATTGCAGATCATCTCGAGCATTTTTGGATCGACTTTTACCGCGATGGGAAGTGCATCTCCACGCCGAGAGAGGGTTGCTCCCGCGCCCAAATTCCGACGCCAATCCTCCCACTTCGACTGAATCCAATCATCCAGATTGACTTCCGTGCGTTTGGATCGAACCGCTTTTGCATCCCACCGAGCCGCTTCTAAAAGGGCCTCCACTTCGTTCCGGAGGCGGTGCAATTCCGTTTCATGTGACTTCCAGAGTTGCTCCCGCTCGACTTCAGTGGTTTCGGGCAGGCGAAGGAGGGAGGAAGAAAGCTCAAGCGTCGCAATGGGAGTTTTCAGCTCATGCGTGACGGCGGCGAGAAATTCAGACTGTAGCTGGTTAAGTCTCATCTCCTGAGTTAGTCGCGCAAAGAGGGCGATCACGCCGGCCAGAATGACGATGAAACCCAATGTGCCTAAGACTGGCTCAAGCAACGCCTTCCGATTCGAAACGACCAGCAAGATGTTAAATCGGGTTGCTAAAACAGCGAGTAGTCCGATGATGAGAATCAAAAAAAGGAGCCAGAACCAGCCGCGTTGCTTCATAACGCCTTTCACGAAACCCGATTTTGCTTACGGAAACAAGCTTAACCCGACATAGTGGAGTCCCATGCCGAACGCTTCCGCACTCGATAAGAAAAAAGTGATTCAACACCTGATCAGTTTTCTGGAAGAGGAACTTCGCGATCTTCCGAAGAACGATGCGAACCTTGTCCAAAAGCAGGAACTCGAAAGCTTGCTGGTGATGTACCGCTTCCTGCCCGCACGGGATCATGAGCCGACTGACCCGATCGTACCGACGTCACTGGTTACCCTCCAAATCGGGTCCGCTACGACGTTCGCTTTCATTGTGCCACGGGGAGGGGGCTTCATCACTGCAGTGGATGGAAATCCGCTCCAAGTCCTCACTCCGAATTCGCCGCTAGGAGAAGCGCTTCTGGGCAGGAAAACCAGCGACCGGGTTTTAGTGGAAATCCGTGGGCAAAAACGGGAATACGTTATTATCGCTTCTTCGTAAAAAAGAGCCGTCCGAGTAGCCCGACGAAGAGGACCCCAAGCGCAATTCCCGCCACCGTGAGTCCGAGAATGAGGAGCGCGCTGAATGCGATTCCCATGAGCACTTTCGGGAGAGTGCCCACCGCGTTCGAACTTCCCCACACCGCCTTCATGCGAGGTTCAAATTTCGTATGGTCGTTCGCTGTGTGAACGGGGTCGTGTAAAACGTGTCCCTCCGCATCGAGCACCACGCCTTCAATCACGGGAATTCCGTTTAGATCGTTTTTACGGTTTGAGGAGTTTTCCATAGTGCACCCACCAGCCGGACGAATAACACGACTAGCAGGGCTACGCCCACCTGTAAGAATGCGATCAGCGGTACGGTGGGTAAACGCGTAAATGCTAACGATAAGCCAAACCCAAGCGGTATGCACACTGCGCTGATGATTCCGCAAAGCCAGAAATGAAGTCGAATTCCTGGCTGGGTGACGGTTCCAAGCACAGTAGTCGGAATAAAGAGGCACGCGACGGTGAATAGAAATCCGAGCGCTTGGATAGAGAATGCGATCAGCACTAAGGTCGAAAGGGTGAACGAGAGGCTCGATCTTCCATCGCCGAAAAAGGCAGTGAGGAAGGATTCGTTGGTGAGGGGGCGCCACCTCCGAATAAAATACACCAAGACAGGAACCGCGATAAACACCGCGACTTTTGCGTCATCCAGAGTCAGCGTGGCCAGATCGCCGAAATAAGCTTGAGAAAGGTGGCTATCCAGAGCGGGAAAGAGTGCCGTGACCAAATGGCCGCCCGTCGTCAGAAAAATAAAGAGGGTGACGTAGATCGAATTTTTACGATGCGGTCTCCGGCGCACGATCCATTCTGAGAATAAATAAGTCAGCCCAGAGGCAGCGAGGCCGGAGAGTGAGGGAATCCACCGCGATTCACTCGCATGGGTTGCGAAGAGATGGACCATTCCGATCGACACCAAAACCCCAAATACGGCGCCCTGGGAGAGGCAGAGCACTTGGATTTCTCGGTTCCTGGCGACGAGGTGTGCACCGACGACAGAGAGTGCGCATCCGAAGAGGACCGCTGCCGGAATAGACCACGCGTAGAGAAGAAGAAGCTGCGCAAATCCGGTCATTCGATGGTCATTTCGAGAGGAGCAACTTCGAGTGGTGATCCTAAATGGAGGGACTTCAGGCGGAAGGGTTGCATCTCGTCTTCCATTCCATCCGTGTGGGAAATCCAAATCAGCGAAGATTCATTTCGCTCCAGAAACTTCCGGAGCGAGGAGAGTACTTGGAGTTTCGATTTCAAGTCGAGGTGATTCATCGGTTCATCTAGAAGGATGAGTTTCGGCTTTCGAAGAAGGATGCGGGCAAGGAGTGCGCGCTTTTTTTCTCCACCACTGGCGCCATTCCAAGGTCGTTCGAGCTGTTCTTCTTCAATGAGGCCGGTCTCCAGAATTTCTTGCTCACTCGGCCGACGAGAAAGCGCCACTTCGATGATGTCTCGTAGAGTTGACGGAATGTGAAAGTGAAGATTTTGGAGCTGTGGCAGGTACTCGATTTCTGCCGTGGGCACGTGGAAGTTAATTTTCCCAGACGCTTTCGGATGCTGACCGAGCAGGGTCTTCAGAAGTGTGGACTTTCCACTTCCATTGGCGCCCGTAATCCAGAGAATCTCACGCGGTAAAATCGTGAAACTCAGCCCTTGGGCGAGAAAGGGGCCACCCGGAATTCGGTAACTCAGATTTTCGACCGTGAGCACGGGCCTGGATTCATCACTCATTTTTTAAGGGCCTGAACGATTTTATCCACGATTTCATTTTGAAGTGCTTCGTAATCTTTAGGCTCGCCTTTGGGTCGGCTCATCGTCGGCAGGATGATCGCTTTTACTCCCGAGATTTCTTCAAAACGCCGAACGGTTTTCTCCGGATTATTCGTGGAGGCAAGAAGCGCTTTCACGTGAGCGTTCTTCGCATCAAGCGCCACGCTCCCTATTCTTCCGGCGGAGGGAGGGACGCCGGGCTTCTCCTCTAAGCTCCCGTTCGAGCGGAGTCCGTAGGCTGCAAAAAAGTATGAAAATTCCTTATGGTATTCAAGAAAGGTGTCGGCTGCGAAGGGAGCGAGCTTTGCTTTATTTCTATTTTCCAACGCGGAAAGTTTCTTCACGAGTTCTGCATAGTGCGCATCAAAAACAGCCGCGTGTTTCGGATCGCTTCGCTTCATCGCAACCAATGCCGACTTAGCGCCATCTCCGAGGGCTTTCGGAGAAATCCAGAAATGTGGATTTCCAAACGGATGCACGTCTCCCATTGATCGATCGATCGGACCAGTCGGTTTATCCAGCACATTCACCGAAGTTCCGAATTCACAAAATCCCGCATTCCCGCTCGTGATTTTTGCGTTTCCTGCGCGTTCCAAAACTTTAGGCAGCCAGCCGACTTCGAGTTCGAGTCCGACTGCGCAAAGCACATCCGCATTAGACGCCTTCAAAACAAAATCCGGGGAAGCATCTACGAAATGGGGATCTTCCACACCGCGAAGAAGGGATTCCACCTTCACGCCGGATTCCGATTCCGGTCCTGCAATTTCACGAACCGCCCATGCGAGATCGGGCAGGGTGGTGACTACCGTGATGCCAGCGTGCGCGCTGAACACGAACGAGGTTGCGATTACGAAAGAGACGAATTTAAGCTTGGCGTGTTTAATTTTCATAAAAATTTCTGAGTCGGTTAAAAATTATGTGCGGGGTGGGTGCCGAGGATAAACGTGGCCTGGAGCTCCACTTGAGACTGGGGTTTATTATTCGACGTGAGGTTAACGGCGTCGAAAGCACGGCTTTGGCGTGAGTAAGAAAGGTTAAACCGCGAAAATTCTGATGGCTTGATCGAGAGCACGGGCATCACCGCATTTACGGAGTGTTTAAAACCCAGTCTCGAATTTTTCACATGGAGGAAATCGTAACGAACTCCGAATGAAATATTTTCGTCAAATCCAACTTGTGGAAAGAGATAGAACCCAGAAGTGCGTTGGTCGAAAGTAATCGGACTTCCCTGCCGTTGACTCTTGTTCCAATATTCGCCTTGAAATAGGAAGCGCACGACTTTTCCATCGCGCCACTTCGCCGTGAAATCGGCGCCCGCAATTTGGTATTTTGAATCGTTTTTCGTTTGCGCGTAATTCGCCCCGATCTCCGCTCCGCCAGTGTCGCCGATCGAAAAATAAGTTGCGAGTCGGGAGTAGGCGAATTTGGATCTCGCTTTGTAGAAGTTCCCTTCGCTTTTTCCGTAATTTGCGCCATCGGTCAGTCCGACTGTCCAATCCAGATAGAAAGGAAGGGGCATGAGCCATGAATATTCCAGACCGTTGTCGAAGTAGGCTTCTTCACCAAAAACCTGTTCGTTAATCAGAGGGGCCGAAGTGAATTCCCAATCGTGGCGGTGAATCCGGTTCAGACGGCCGAGACCCACTTGGTAACGTCCAGCTTTGATGCGAGACCTGGGAATGAGTTTTGAACTGCTGAGGTAGGCTTCGTGCAATTCAAAATTAGTATGGGCAGTGTACTCCCCCGGGTCGATCACGCCATCCCCGTTTGCATCACCACTTTCTGCTTCACGGTGAGCTGAGCCGGTAAGTACACCGTCGAACAAGGGATCGATCGGAGCAAGAAAAGTTAGTTCCGCTTCCCGAATGAAAATTTGGTCTCGGTCGGTGAGTCGCGCCGCTTTTCCAAAGTTTCCATTGATGTCGACCGCAAGACCGGTCTTTAGCCCAGTGGGGTTCTCAGTCGGTCGAACGTCTGCAAATGCGAAGGAAGAAATGAAAGCGAGAACTAAGATCGGAAATCTCATCAGCATTCCCAGTTTATAACCCGAAAGAGGCCGAATGCAAACGTCTTTGCAAGTCACTTGCAATATCAGGTGCGTGTTAAACGGTCAGTGGTAAACGATGCGTTCTAAATCAGTCAGCGGGAAAAAGGGCAGCGCGCTCGTTCGATCGACATGAAAACCGATCATTCCTTCTTTTTTGGCCGTTTCCACTTCAGTCGCGTCATCACCTTGGAAAACCACTTTGCACCGTGTTTCGCCTTCTTCCAGGATCACTTGCGAAAGAGCGGCACGAAAGAGGTAAGGCGCAGGCTTCCGGTAGTTTTCCCTGGGCGGCACGAAAATCAGGGCGTCTGAAAAATCAGTCCAGTCCATCGGATCCTCCAGCGGATCTCTCGACCATTCCGCCATCAAAGTCTTTTTCATTTTTTCAACTTTGGTTTTGGACGAATGTCCCCAGCTTTCAGGGACATTCGAGATGACTCCGATGCGGAATCCCCTGCGTTTCAACTGTCGAACATACTCGTGGGCTCCCGGAAGGTAACTCATCGGTTTACCCGGGTTCGCTGTCACCAGCGTGTTACCGAGGTCGAAAAAGACCCAAGGTTTCAAACAAGCAGTGGCGCGGCGAGTAGCAAAAGATTGGAGACCGAGCGCAATCAAAAATCCCGCGATCGCGGCAATTTGTGTTGCTCTCTGAGTTTTCCCGGGCGCCGTCATTTTAACGGTTCGAATCGACGCAAAATTTCTTCCGTAAGCCGAACTCCAAATCCTGTGACATCACGCGCGGAGAGGCCCAGTCCTCCTTTGTGTGCTTCGGCGGCTAAATCCACGTGGATCCACGGAGTCTCAGGCCGAACAAAACTCGAGAGGAAGGTGGCGGCGTAAATGTGGTCGCAGTTATTCGTTACGGCGCACTGACGGACATCCGCAATTTCTGAGTGAATTCCTTCCCAGTAATCTTCGCCGATCGGAAATCCCCAGAGCCGTTCACCCACCGCATCCCCGGCTTGGACTGCGAGTTCACGGAGGTGATCTCGGTTCGAGAAAACTCCCGCGCGGCGATTGTCGAGCGCACGCACGGTCGCCCCCGTAAGTGTCGCGAAATCGATGATGAGATCCGGTTTATTTTCGCAGGCGAGCACGAGCGTATCCGATAGCGCCATCCTGCCTTCGGCATCCGTATCGACGACTTCGATCGAAACGCCGTTCGATGCCACCACCACTTCGTTTGGTTTGTAGGCGGAAGCGGAGATGAGATTCTCGGCCAGGGCGAGGTAGATATGGATTTCGTCTTGGGTTTCCTGACGGATCAAATGTCCCAACGTCGCGAGTGCGAGCGCTGATCCAGTCATGTCTCGGTGCATGTCGAACATGTGTTCGCCGGACTTGATATTGTATCCGCCCGTATCAAAGCAAAGCCCTTTTCCCACCAGTGCGATTCGTCTTTGTGATTTACGTCCGCGAGGTTTCCAAGAAACTTTTGCGATTCCATACACGCCTTCCGGATCAGCGCGGACGACGGCGAGGAAACCGTTTGCTCCCCGTTTTTCGAGCGCTTTTCGATCGAAAAACTCGACCGTCGCACCCCATTCTTTTGCGAGCTTGCGAATTCTTCCAAGGTACAGAGCGGGCGTCAGTTCATTCGGAGGAAGTTCCGAAAGAAGTCGCACGAGGTTTGCCGCTTCGGCTTGCGATTGGGCTATTGAAAAAATTTCAGAAGCCCGAGCAAAAGGAAGTTCCGAGCGAAGTAGAACAACTGCGGGCAGATTTTTTGGCTTTTTTTCCTGAGAAGCTTTCAAACCAAACTTCGTCGGCTCATAAGCCGCGAGCAGAGTGAGGTTTCCGACCGCATTTAGAATTCGTACGGCGTCAGTGGGGTCTACCCCGGAGAGATCAATCGCGAAGGTGCGGGTCTTTTCGGTTGAAAAATCAACCGCCTTCCTCAAAAACGAATGCAATGCAAAAGTAGATATTCCGGGATTGAGGAAACAGTAGGTTTCGGTCCGGTCGTATCCGGTTGGGTTCGTCACGTGAGCAGCTGGCGCGCGGTTTGTGATTTCTACGCGTTCTAAGAGCTTGGTCGGAAACCCTCCCGCTTTTTTTAGCTTCGCGAGGTCACGTCCGTAAAAAAACCGGACGGTGTGGATCGACTCCACCGGGAGAGAGGCTTTTGGGAAGGGTTTTAAGGACGATGCCATGACGAGCGCTCCTGTCTAGCGCCCGAGCTTAGAGGTCTTGGGGTAAAACTTCCAGGGCTTCCTGATACTTCGAGGTCGGATCGATGATCGGTCCGGCTGCCGGATAGCCGCGGAGCTGGGCTGGGTCTACTTTACTCAGATCAAAGTGAGAGTTCGCGCTGGAAGCGAGGGTTCCCTCGGCCTCGTAAGGCATCAAGCCTTTCATCAGGGAATCTCCAATGAAACTCAGGGCGCTTCTGCCTGGCTCTGACGAATTCGAAGGTTCTGTAGGCGAGATGAGGTCAGGGGCACTCGGGGGACTGAGCGTCGCAAAGACCTGGTAGATTCGAATGCGGCGGGCATTAAACTTCTTCAAAAACTGAAAGCTAATCGCCCAGGAAAGCAGATCCTTAATTTTCGGCTCTCTACCGTACTGCATCAAATAAAGCAGGACCGCCTTGTTCACAAAGTCGATTTTGATTTTCGACATCGTCGCGAGTTCGCGTTTAAAAACGGGGAAGACCACTTCGAGCGCTTCGGCTCGGTCGAGGGTATTATCCCCATTGCGATCGAATTTCTGCATCGCGGATTCTACGAAGTGCGCAATTCCGCCGTAGGAACCCACATCGTATTCCGTCATCGGGGAGGGATCAAATCCGGTCCCTTTCGCCGCTTTCTCCAAAGTTTCATGAAACATGTCTTTTTCTGATGGGGTCATGACGGCGTAATCGTCTTGAAGGCGGGGCATGTTCTTAAAAATTTCGTTAAAATTCGTTCGGAGGCGTTCTCGGAAGCAGCCGATTTCGTAAGCGGGAAGTTTCAGTGGGACGTTCCATCCTACCAACGGACAGGGATTCGTTCCGCCGAAGGCGAGGTCCTGAATCCGACTGGACTGCTGAGTCGCGGTAAACAGAAATGAAATGTAGACTGTGGTCTCTGGAAGATCCATCAGGTCATCTCCGTTGCCGGAGCTCGTAAAGAGGTTTGCTTCGCGGAATCGTTTCGCACCGATCTCGGTCTTTGCCGGATGGAGCATGTGCAGTCCGTAGAGAATGGGATTCAAGTCATCAATGAGCGTATTCACGTCATCGACGGTTCCGGCTTTTCCGTACGCATTCGATGAACTGCCGTAGCCCTGAAGGAGAAGTCCGGACGCAATTTCGTACCAACTCATTCTGCTCAAATTATTCTGCGAGTGTCGATCGAGGCCCGCAAAAAACATCTCTTTCGAATCCCCAGGGAAATAGCCCAGGTAGCGTTTCGACAGAACGATGAGGCGATTCACGTCCGATTGGCCTGCGGCATCGAGGCTAGAAAGATATGCCCGAGCTCGGACTTCAAAGAGCGTGGGAGAGATTTCTTCCTGTGTGTCTTTGAAAATCTTTTTCAAATGGTCCGTTGCGCGCAACCCAGTCTTGAAAGCGTCAAAGAGCCGGTCGATTGCGAAAGAGTCGATTCCGATGTCACTATTAGACTGAGCAAGCCTTGAAAACGCGGGCCGGAAAGTGGTCGTTTTTCCATCCTTCACTAAAGTTCGGGGGCGCAGCGTTGATTTTAAGCCTGCGCGCACATTTTCCGGAAGTCCCGGAAGGAGATCGCTGGGAATGTGGTCGATGATTCGATCCACTTGCGTGTATGGAAATAGACCATTCCATTCCGCGAGACTAGAATCGAGGACGCCTCGAATGCGTTCCACCATCTCGATTTGAAATGCGGGATCATCCGTTGCTAAATCCGTGTAAGCGAAGAAAGCCCCGCCCGCACGAAATCCGATTTTCATCAGTTTCGTCCAGTCTGCACCCCCGATTCCGTCGGCTTCTCCTTTTACGAGGAGTATTTTTAGCTCTTGGAACAGGCGAGTGTACTGAGAGATTTTAACTGGATCTGATTTGATGCTGATCGCGGACAGCTCAGTCATGAACTGGAGGCCCATCTCCAGAGTCAGCTCCGGATTCGATTCGGTTTTCAAATAATCCGCGAAATGCGAACCGAAAGCATCGACTGCGTTTGCGAAATCGCGCAGAGTTTCGGGCGTAGGATTTACTTTGCGATTTCTCAGGTGAGGAATCAGTGCGGAAGTCTCGTCTCGAAGAAAACGCGTGAGTTTTTGAAAGTCAGCGAGTTCTGATTTCGAGATCCGAGTCGCTGCTCCTCCAAACAGAGAGGCTTTGACCGCTAACGCGCTCTCCACTAGAGCATTCGTCACTGGACTTTTGGAGAAAAGAAATTTTTGCATCAAGAACCGCATGTCGGTGATGCTGTAACCATTTGCGTCGGAGCCTTGAACGTATTTACCGAAGAGTCCGATCGTATCGTCCACGCAATTCCAGGTTGACCGCCATTTCGCTTCTGAAACATTTCCATCCAAGAAGTCTTTCGACAGAGGGCCGAGTTCGTCGAGACAGGCCGTATCGCTTTGAGACATCGAAGAGGTCGCTGCTTTTTTTTCACCCAGGGCGCCACAGCTCGTGGCCACCGTTAAAGTGAGGCCGAAGTAAGTGAGTGCTTTCATTCGCTGCAGAAGCTTCAGTTTGATTTTCACATTACCCTCGTCGTCTCTAGAGTAACAATTCTTCAGTTAAATGTTACTATGACAAGGCGATACCGTTGCGTTCTAGTCTTCCATTCCGCATGATGAAAAAATGCAAAAAGACTCTCCTTCTTCCTCTGTTCGTAGGGCGATGGTCACTGGTGCGAGTGAAGGCATTGGACGTGTTTTCGCGCGCCGGCTTGCGGAGCAAGGCTACGCACTCACCTTGGTCGCGAGAAACGAAGATCGTCTTCGGGCACTGGTCGCTGATCTTCCTGGTGTAGGGCATGCGATTTTGGTAGCGGATCTCTCGAAAAAAGAGGGAACTTCTGCCGCAGTCAATGCCTTGTCGGGTGAAAGTATTTTTACACTCCTGGTAAATAATGCGGGATTTGGTCAGCTGGGTGACTTTACGGAAATTCCGCTGACGCGCTATGAAGAGATGATGGCGGTAAATCTCAGGGCGCTCGTTGCACTCGCCCATGTGTTTTTGTCGCGAGCGAAGAAGGGTGATGGATTGATCCAGATTTCTTCGACTCTTTCCTTTTTTCCGATGCCGAGACAAGCCGTTTACGCAGCAACGAAAGCTTTTGTGACTTCTTTTACGGAATCGCTTTGGTTTCAATATCGTAAAGTGGGCGTCACCGTGCTGAACGTTTGTCCGGGAAGTACGAAGACTCTGTTTGCTGATCGTGCAGGCGGCATGCGGGTGCCGGTGCCTGAGTTCGTGACGGAAACACCTGAGCAAGTCGTGGATGCAGCCCTTCGGGCGTTCGAGCGCCGGAAAGGCCCTACCTTAGTCTGCGGTTGGAAAAATCGATTCGCGGTTTTCACCGCCCGATTTGTCTCCCGAAAGGTGATCGTCGAAGTCATGGGAAAAATGCGGCAGTGAGACGACCGGCATTTATGAAAAAAGGCCGGAGGAAAATCCTCCGACCTTTTTCGAATGCTTAAATTCAGAGTTTAATTTACTGGCCTTTGCGAGGCTCCGGCCACTGCGAAGCTTTTAACTTCTCGCGGCTACGCGGGATGGGGCTTGGGCCATGCGATTTAACCGCAGACTTTGCTGGCACCAGAGCGGGGACTGTTTTCGCGGTAGTGTCTCTGGGTTTAGGAAGTGGAACGATCGGACCGGGCTTGCTGCCTTTCACGTCCGCAGCTTGAATGGCTTTCGCGATATTCATCACTCCCATTCCGTAGGTGTTATTTGGAACTGCTGAACCCGGAACCCCGCCACAGATTTCGTCTGCCTCCGTCGGAGTTGCAGACTGCCGAAGCAGCTCTTTCGTGATTTCGATTTCACCGATGAGTTCAGGATGGATGCCCCAAAGGAGGGCGACTGCACCTGCCACGTGAGGGCCGGCCATCGAGGTGCCCTGCCAAAGCGGTCCACCTTCGAATTTTTTTCCTGGTATCGAAGAGCGAATCCCTACTCCGGGAGCGACTAAGTCGGGTCCAATTTTTCCATTCAATTGGGACGGTCCGCGACTAGAAAAAATCGCAATTTTTCCCATCCGGTGATCATAAGCGCCGACTGAGAGGACCAGATCGGTATGCCAGGCGGGCGCGTCTTCGATCGTTCCGCAGGAAGGCCCCTCATTCCCGGCCGAAACGACGACCATGATGCCTGCCGCCTTCATCGCTTGGAGTGCCGGTTCGATTTCGGCGCCTTTCGAGCAGCCTTCTTTCGAAGGGCAAGACCAGGAGTTATTAATGATGTGAGGAGCTTTCGTCGGATTTCCATCTCGCATCGGATCCGCGCCGAATGCGTACGGAGCGAGTAACCACTCGAAACACTCGATGTAGGCGGCAGGAGTGCCGTCGCCTCCATCCATGTTCCGGCAAGCGATCCATTTCGCATTTGGGGCCATACCGACGGTATTTCGTTTTCCATCGGAACCGAGCATCGTCCCCATGGTGTGAGATCCATGGTCGCCATCATCACACGGAGTTTTTAAATCGTAACCACATCGGTTCGCGTCTTTTTGAATGGAGCGCATCGGGGTCGCGGCGTGAATGGAGTCGTGCCAATTATAATCATGCGAGAAAGTTCCATGTTCATTTCCGCGGTACTGCCGAACGAGGGCCGGGTGATCAAATTCGACACCCGTATCTTGGCCGGCAACGACGATGCCCTCTCCTGCTTTGCCATACGTTTTCCAAATCTGATCGGCACGAGTGAACGAGATGTTATCTCCGACCACCGGCTCAGACTTGGATCTGACTTCTGCTTTGCGAACCCGTCGGGGCGAGAGGTTGGCGATTTCATTTACCAGGTCTTCGATCTCAGTCGAGTCATTCGGATTTTTCGTTTTGATCGTGGGATTTCCATAAATATGGGAAACGTCACTGCGTCTGGCGAGTTGTTTTACTAGGCGAGCGTTCGCTCCCCACACCGCGATCATGTTCGTGATGTAGAAGCGTCGGTAGGTGACGCTGTTTTTTTCAAGAAAGGTGACGAGGTCCCCTTGAGTATCCAGAGCCACGTTGCGAAGGGCGTCGTACACGCGAGTGAGTCGCTCTTCGCGGGGAAGATGAGCGGTTTCGATTCCCGAGAGGTCTGCTTGCGCTTGCATGCGAATGAGAATCGGAATCGCATTCGGATCAGTTTCGATCGCTCGCATGACGAACGAATCGATTTTCAGTTGGGCCACATCCATCGGCTCGAGAGTCGGCCTGGATGCATACGAAACAGATCCGATCACCGCGGATGCGGCGAGGAGAACGAGAGCAGATTTGATCATTCGAATTTGCATGAAGTTCCTTAAGAAAAAGATCACAAGAGAGTGAGAGACTGATGAACCACCGTGGGAGCGCTCTAGAGCTAATCCGATGAGGGTTCATTGGGCAAGGAGCGGTGGGTCTTACCCGGCGTCCGTTCACTCTTTCACTGGCGCGATCTCTTTTCCTTTCCGGTCCGATGAAGGGTTACTTTCTGAGATGGGCAGAGTAAGACACATCGCGTTATAAGTCAAGCGAAGCGGCGATGTTATGCGGCTGGTGTTCGGTAAATATCTTTAAGTTCATATACTTAGAGAATTTCAAAAATAAACAAATTTCTTATAACGGGTCAGGTGAATCGAAATTTTATAAGGGTCGATTAGAAGCGTTCAGTGATGGGGTGATCGCGATCATCATTACGATCATGGTGCTGGAGCTGAAAACCCCGCACTCGGCTGACTGGGAGGGGCTGGTTCATTTAGCTCCGATCTTCGGTTGTTACGTGCTGAGATTTATCTTTGTGGGGATTTATTGGAATAACCACCACCACATGTTGCAGATCGTGGAGCGCATTAGCGGGGGGGCGCTTTGGGCTAATCTCCATCTGCTCTTCTGGTTATCGCTCGTGCCGTTTGCCACGAGTTGGATGGGAGAGAATCAGTTCCAGTCTCTACCCGTTGCGCTCTATGGTTTCGTTTTGCTTGGCGCAGGGATGGCCTACTTCGTTCTCGCTCGATCTCTCCTTCGTGTGCACGCTTCGGACTTGCGGCTCGCTAAGGTTTTTCGGAAAGACTTCAAAGGAATCGTCTCGGTTGCGATCTATGCGGTCGGAATTCCGCTCGCGTTTGTGAACCCGAAAATTTCACTTGGTCTTTACGCCGTCGTCGCGGTGATCTGGTTGGTTCCGGATCGTCGGGTGGAGAATGTGATTCGGGGTTAGTGCATCGAGGTTAGTGCATCGTGAAACGACTGGGAGATTCGTCAGGGATAAGTACGTGTCAGGGTACCCCATTCTTCGGGAGTTACCGAACCCGACGAGTGGTTCGACATGATGTCGTCCTCACGAAATTGGTGCTGGCATTCGCAATGGGACTCGTCCCAAATCTCAAAATAATTGTCATTGAAACCGAGCACATGTCCTATTTCGTGCGCGATCGCTTTGCGGTTCAATCCATCGGAGAGCACAACTTTTCTGTCAGTGTAGTTGACGAAGGAACGCTGGCCGGGACTGAGTGACGCAAAAATCGAGAATAAATCCTGCGCCGTTGTACGCCAGTCAACGACTACCGATTGACTCCCACTCGTCCACACCGACTGGATGTAGCTTGAAAGTAGCTCAGTCATATTCGAAAAATCCCCGGCGTAAAGCTCCAAGTGCAGCTTCTCTCCATCGCGAGACACGTGCGAATTTCTTCGTATTTGAAAGCGTCGTAAATCGATATTTAGATACTTCACCATCTTCGAAGGGCCGTTTCGGACTGCATATGGTTCGTAGAATTTTTCAAGTCCGTTAAGAGTTCGGGATAATCCCATTGTCTCAGAAGCCAGCTTCGTCCCTGATCCGTTAAAGTGAGTTGTGTGCAGGCGCGGTTTTGTGCGCACTTTTCCGTGAGATCAAGCAAGCTTCGGATCATCACTTCGTCAGCGTGGCCGATGGAATAACTGTCGCCGTGGACGATCCGGGATTGATCATCGGTGAGAATTGAGCGCACGGACTGGTTGATAATGAACCAATTCTTTGGAGTCGGATTTCTTAAAACGATTTCAAAATCACTTGAAATCTCGTTCCATCCGTAATTCTCAGATTTCCAATCCACCGTCGGCGGCGGGTCCCTAAAGTTTTCCCTTACGGAAATCGGGCCCATAGGGACAAAGCGATAATCACCCGTCGCCAAAACTTCGCTTTGTCTTGCTATATAGCTGCGAACGTCGTCCGCATGGGAATCCACAGCCCGCCCGATTTCGGATCTTCGATTCCAGTTCATCCGGTCGCAAGCGGATTGGTATTTTCCTGAAGCTAATTGATCGATGACCAGGCTGACCGCACCTTCGATCAGTTTTTTATGGGTCTCAGGGTCGGAATGGGAGTCGCGCTTGCTGTACCCGGAAACGAATAACGGAAAAACACCTAATAAAAGTGCGACGGAAAATGCTTTAAATTTGTCTGTTCCAAATTTCACCTTCTGATTTCCGAATGATCTCTGATGAGAAATTTAAATGATCTCTGCGATGAAAGCACCCAGGCGAGAACATCAAATAGGCCAGCCTTTTCGGTTTGTAAACGGAATGGGCTGAAAGTCCTGACTAAAAACTAGGCACTCGACTAAATATTATGGGCTAATGCCGCCCCGAACGCGCCGTGATGAGGCCCTTCACTTTTTTAGTGGTAGTAGGGATCAGCCTGCTAGCTGCTTCTATCAAAACAGGATTTTTTTATTTCTTGGTACGATTTTGCTTTGGGTTGTTTTCGATTTGAAGAGTTCGAACGGTCGATGACTTGGCTGATGTCTTCTGACGCTACCGCCTTTTCTCTTGAATGAGAGATCTCGCAACTTCCAGCGTTTCGAATGAAAAAATACTGATTGCTCCATGGCGGTTGTTCTGGCGCGAGAAATCCACTACCAGAAACAGGGTGTATACCTTTCTCACTTCGTTTCATTTCGGATGGAGCGGCTTTTAAGAGGTGTAAAATGTTCCCGCACGAAAAACTTCATGAACAGACTTTTGCCGCCGCAAAGCGTGAGAAAACAGCGACGCTTGACCTACTGAACTTTCTTCTGCAAGTCGAGGATCGTCGCACCTTTGCGGTGGTCGGATATGATTCGATGTTTACTTATGTGAGGGACGGTCTTGGGTATTCCAGCGCGCAGGCCTCGGAGCGAGTCGCGGCGATGCGGCTTTTGCGGAAAGTTCCGGAAGTCGCGGATGGGTTAAAAGATGGCTCGCAGACTTTAACGTCAGTAGCCAAGATTGCATCTCATGTGCGCCGTGAAAATCTGGACCGCCATGCAGCGACTTCGCTCGTGCTCGAAACGGGAAACCAAACGACCGAGGCTTTGGAAAAGCACCTCCTCGGAATAGCTCTGGTCGAGCCGCCAAGAATGGAGCGGGCGAAAATCATTTCGACTGAGCTCACTCGATTAACGATCGATGTCGAAGAAGAATTTATGGCACTCGTAACACGCATCCGCGAGCTCCGTGGAAATCCGACTCTTCCACTGTCCGAAGTCTTTCGACACGCGATGAAAGAAGAAATTCGGAAGCGTAAGCCGAAAGCTCAGAGAGATTTGAAGGCAAAACAAGCGAAAGAAGTCGCGAACAAAACGATCGCCGCAAACGAAGTTCAGCCATCCGAATTAGGACTGAAGCGGTCAGGTAGTTCTGGAGCCGAACTCTCTGCGCCGAAACGCAGCCGGTACATTTCCGTAAGAGACCGGGCGGCGACGCATTCCCGAGCAAACGGCGCGTGCGAATTCGTTCATCCGGAAACGGGAAGACGCTGCGGTTCTCGGTTCGGTCTGCAAATGGAACATGTGATCCCGTTCGCGAAGGGCGGTGCGAACACGGCAGAAAACTTAAAGGCGTTTTGTCCTGCGCATAATCAGCTCAGCGCATTCGTTGCTTATGGGGAAATGAAGATGAAGGGCTTTTTTAGACCGAGAGACTAGTGGGCGCCCCCAACCATTCCTCCACAAATCTCAGATCTGAGTTAAATTCCGGCGCTCCCGCGGGCCGCTTGGCCTGATCTTCGTGATGCGAGGTTTAAACATTCGGGTGAGGTGCCGCGGCGCCTGACAGAGGATAAGTAGAGTACGAAGGTAAAGCTGAGCATCGTCGTCCCGGTAAAATCTTGAACCATATCGGATGTTTGTCAGTTCAATTAGGAATTGAGGAAATACAAGCTTGCTGTAATAACGCGGTGCATATATAAGATCCCAAATTGAATCGTGGTCCATGCTTTTGGGTTCGTTTCCGAAAGTTGGAAAGTGTTTTAAGCCGGGGTTTCACCAACGGCTTCGAACCACGAATCGAAGCCCTCATGAATCACGCTCTCTTACCTGCTTGCGAGTTAAAATATGAAAAACCTATTCGCGTTTGCCCTTCTCTTTTTACAATTATCCGCCGGTGCTGCCTCTGCGGCACAAACGAAATACTTAAATACCTGGAGCAACGGCCGCCAAAAGACAGAAAGCGTTATGGTGTTTGAGCCGGCGACTTCATCCAAAAAAATTAACTCTACCGCAACCATCTCTGTTTTCGGACAGACCAATCGGATCGCGTCCGTACTCGATCAAGAGTGGAAGACGGAAAGCGAATTGAGAGCGCTCTACATCGATACGTGTGTGGCTGAGGGTGGGACGTTCGAAAGTATCACCGTTAAGGCAGGTACCTTCAACGCTTGTAAAAAGCATTACCTCACGCCTGATGTAGAGATGACTAAGTGGCTTGGCGAAGTTCCCCCGTTAGGAACGATCAGAATGGACTTCAAAAAAGATGAAGTGCAAACGAGAGAAGAGCTCATTGAGTTCGTTCCCTAGGAACGAGTAGAGAATGAAGGTTCGCTTTGAAATATCCAAAGAATTTTTAATCGTAATATTTTCATTTTCCGGCTTCCTGGCGGGTATTGGAAGTCTTCATGCGGGTGACTTGTTCGAACCGTTCCCAGTTGCCGGAGCTGAGAAATGGAGAGCAGTTCGCTATCCCTACTCACTCGAACGAAGTATGCTCGGCACGGATCCAAATGCAGTCGCTACAAATCTGACCGCTGAATGTCGACAGAGTCTCACAGAGTGGCACACGCTCGGAAAACGGCTCCATTCTGATTTGATCGAAAAAAACATAGATGATAACTACTTCGAGAAAAAAGTTCCCGGAGGATGGCTGTTTCATTTCACGGAATCAACTGCGGTTAAGAAAATTTCCGCGGAAAACAAGCCTCTGATGTTATTCGATTACATCCGTACGAAAAATAACCCAGACTTATGGGACACACTTTTTTACGTGGCTGACGACCATCTCTCTTCTAAAAAATACGGGCCGATAGAAATCGGAATCAAACTGAGGCGTGGGCTCTCAGTGCTAGTCGAAAAAGACTACGGCAATGCTCAAGAGCCAGATGGTCTCCCCCGCGCAAGTCACTCGGGAATTAGTTCTAAAAAATCCTCAACTTGCAGCCTGTGCGAAAAACAAATTAGGTGCTCCAGGCGGCGAATTTCATATTCTTTACTATTTGGCGGCAGAGGAAATGGGGGTTGATTTGATTCATTATCAGTACGATCAAGGCGACGGTCATTGGTATCAAATTTTAAACCCGTACTCGATCGATCATCTGCGGCTCATCAGCAAGCCGTGATCTCCTGCCATACTCAGGTGGAGAAGTGTCCCAATTCCGGCGGCGTCCGATCACCGCCCCGAAGCCTGCTCCAAAAGCTCGCCCGCATTCTCGAGCGATTTTTTCGTGAGGTTCGGTCCGCCGAGCATGCGGGCAATCTCTTCTTTGCGTTCTTTTTTACTGAGTTCGACCACCGTCGTTTGGGTGCGTCCGCCCGAAGTATTCTTTTGCACGGAGAGGTGATGGTCAGCGAACGCAGCCACCTGGGGTAAGTGAGTGATGCAGAGGACTTGGTTATGGGAGGCGACAGATTTTAGTTTCTTTCCGACTTCGAATCCGGTTTGGCCACCGATTCCCGCATCGATTTCATCGAAGAGGTAAACCCCGATGCCTCCTCGGTCTGCAATCACTCGGCGAATGGAAAGCATGAGCCTGGAGAGTTCGCCGCCGGATGCGATCCGACCGAGCGGACGCGATTCCTCGCCCCGGTTGGTTTGGACGGCAAAGGTGATCGCATTTCCTGCAAGCCTCGGAGAGTAGGAGGATGCTTCTTTCGAGAAACTCATTTCCACCGTGAACCGAGCATCCCCCATGCGGAGGTCTTTCAGTTCTTCAGTGACGGACTTCCCGAGAAGCTTTGCCACCTTCATCCGTTTTTCGGAGAGCAGGCTCGCGACTTCGACTAATTTTTTCTCGAGGTTTCGGATTTCTCCTTCGAGTTCTTTTGCTTTCGTTTCCGAGTTGTCGAGATTTGAGAGTTCCGCTCCGAGATTCTCCATGAGCGTGATCATTTCTTCGGTCGTCGCGCCGTATTTTCGCCTCAGTTCTGCAATGCGAGAAAGCCGCGTTTGGACGAAATCGAGGCGTTCCGGGTCGAGTTCGACGAGCCCGAGATAACGATTCACCTCGATGGACGCGTCTTCCGCTTCGAGGAGGGCGCGCTCTAAAGTCTCCCGAATCGCTGCGGCACTCGGGTCGAGTTGCGAAAGCGCACGGGCGCGCGAAACGGCGGAACGAAGCGTGGTGAGTGCGCTCGATTCCTCCTCTTCCAAAGCCTGACGTATCGCTTCCCCTTGGGAGAGTCGCACTTCAGAAGATTGGAGCAGGGTCTTTTCGACTTGGAGGCTCTCGTCCTCGCCGGGGGTGAGTTCCGCGCCCCTCAGTTCGTCGATCTGAAACCGTAGGAAGTCCGTACGCCGCGTGCGTTCAGCCTCGCTACCCGAAAGACTCGATAGCTCCGCCCGCTTCAATCGGTAACTTTCGAAAAGAGAAGTGAATTCATCCGTCTCTTTAGCGAGGCCTCCGAAGCGGTCGAGTAGCTCGATTTGGGTCCCAGCCTTCAGGAGGGACTGGTGTTCGTGCTGACCACAAAGATCGACCAAGTCTTCACAAATTTTCTGGAGGTTCGAGAGAGTGGCCAGTTCTCCGTTAATGTAAATCCGGTGCTTTCCGACGCGTGAGACGACGCGCTTGATCAGCAGCATTCCATCGGCGCTGGCGAAACCCGCTAAACGAAGTCTTTCTTCCACCCACGGTAAAGCCTTGGTTGAAAAAATGCCCTCGACGATCGCTTCGTCACATCCCGCGCGAATGAGGTCTGCGGTGGCGCGAGAGCCGAGGATCAAAGAGATCGCTTCGATGACGATCGACTTTCCGGCTCCGGTTTCTCCGGACAAGATATTCAATCCCGGTTCAAAGGGGACCTCTGCGGAGTCGATGATGGCGATGTTTTTAATTTTCAGCGTTTCAAGCATGGGACGGAGTCCTCCGACTACAAGGGGTCAGGCCGTAATGTCTTTATTTCCGAAGTTGAGTTTTTCTCGGAGCAGATCGAAATAATCACGGTCCGGATTTGAGATCAGTTGGAGAGAGTGTTTTGCGAATCGTTTCACGATGACTCGGTCTTCTTCGTTCATTTCAAAAACGTCCTGGCCGTCGAGAGTCAGCACGACTTGGCCGGGGCGATGGTTCAAGCAGAGTTCGATTTCGTTTCGGTCCGAAATCACAATCGGTCGTTGGGTGAGGCTATGTGGACAAATGGGCGCGAGAATCACTGCGCCTAAATTCGGTTCAAGAATCGGGCCGCCGGCTGCGAGTGAGTAAGCGGTCGATCCGGTGGGGGTCGATAGGATCAGTCCATCCGCACGGACATTATTGATGATCTTTCCGTTGAGCGAAACACGGATGCCAATGATCCGAGCAATGGCACCTTTCGAAATCACCACGTCGTTCACGACCGGGCCTTGAAAGATGATCTTATTTTTTCTTTTCAGCGTCACTTCGAGCAGCGCGCGCTCTTGGATCAGCGGATTTTTTCCAGATAAAATCGCGTCGAGAGTGGCGCTTGCGTCGATGTGATTCGTCTCGGTCAGAAATCCCAGAGTACCCATATTAATCCCCAGAATGGGGACCGATCGAGAACGCATGAGCCTTGCGATCGAGAGCAGAGTGCCGTCGCCGCCGAGTACGACGATGAGGTCCGTTTTCTCAACAAGCTTTGGCTTGGGAATTACGTAAAATTTTCCGGACTTTGGCGAATTTCCCACGGTTTTAGGTGCGGAAGTTTTCGACGTGCACTTTTTCTCGAGATCACGCTCGATTCCTTGACTCTCCGTGCTGAAGTAGACGGAATAGCCGCGGCGCACGAGGTCCCCGGCGAGTTCCAGAGCTAGGCCGCGAGCCTTAGGATGGTGGTGCTTCACGACAAAGCCGATGTTTTTCACTTTCATGGGGGAGTGGCTCTTTCTCCGCCCATCTTATGATAAACCAGGAGGGGAAGTAAGATGAGCGACGGACTTTTTTCAAACCCATCTGACAGTGACCTCTTCAGCGCAGCCGAAAGCGCCGATCGCTCGGCGCGAACCGGTCCGCTTGCCTATCGAATGCGGCCTGAATCCCTCGATGAATTCGTCGGGCAGGATAAGATTTTGGGTTCCGGAAAGCCCCTTCGAAATTGGATCGAGAACGACCGAGTCCCGTCATTGGTTCTTTGGGGTCCTCCGGGTTGTGGAAAAACGACTCTCGCCCGGATCATTGCGTCGAAAACAAAGTCACGATTCGAATCCCTCTCGGCCGTACTCTCGGGAGTGAAAGACATTAAAGAAGCCGTGGAGCGCGCGAAGCTCGCCGCGCGGACGAACCGTGCGAAAACGATTCTTTTTGTGGATGAGATCCATCGTTTTAATAAGTCCCAACAAGACGCGCTTCTTCCGCATGTCGAAGATGGGACAGTGACGTTGATCGGTGCGACGACCGAAAATCCCTCGTTTGAACTGAACCGCGCCCTCCTTTCTCGCGCGCGAGTGATGCGACTCGAGAATATCGAAGCCACGGACATCGAAAAAGTTTTACGACGGGCGCTGACGGATTCGGTGAAGGGACTCGGGAACGTTTTAAAAATGTCCGATGAAGCGATCGTCTGGCTCGCGCGCACGAATGAAGGGGATGCGAGGCGAGCCCTCACAGCCCTAGAATCCGTCGCGCTTTTCGGTATGGGTTCAGAAAAAATCCTTTCCCTTGAAGAAGTAAAAGCTTCGCTAGAGAGTGCGATGGAGCGCCAGCCGATTCCCTACGATAAAGTGGGGGAAGAGCACTATAATGTCATCTCCGCGTTTATTAAGTCGCTCCGAGATAGCGATCCGCATGCGGGGGTTTATTATCTAGCGCGGATGCTGGAGGGGGGAGAAGATCCGATCTTCATCGCGCGAAGACTCGTCATTCTTGCGAGCGAAGATGTCGGAAACGCAGACCCGCGTGCTTTGCAAATCGCTCTAAACGCGAAAGAAGCGGTCGAATTTATCGGGATGCCCGAAGGACGGATTAACCTCGCGCAAGCCGTGACTTACTTAGCGCTGGCTCCAAAATCGAACGCCTCGTACATGAGTATTAATGACGCTATTGCTGAGGTGCGCGAGAGCGGTGCGCTGCCGGTCCCGATGCACATCCGAAACGCTCCGACCGCATACATGAAGTCAGAAGGTTACGGCGAAGGTTATAAATATGCGCACAACGCCCCAGGGCAGCGGGTGAAGCAGTCCCACTTGCCCGATGCGATTAAAGGCCGTAGGTTTTATCAACCGAAAGAAGTGGGCCTTGAGATCCAATTGAAAGAAAAATTAGATCGCATCAACTCGGATTTTGAATGAATGCACTCGCACTTGGAATGTTTGCGGCCCTAAATCTGTTTCCTCATCCCTTCATCACGGATGGCTGCACGAGTTTTCCGAATGGCACGCTGAGAAGCCCGGAGCTTTGGCTGCACTGTTGCGTGGAACACGATCTTTTTCTTTGGGCGGGAGGCACTCGGAAAATGCGAAACCGTGCGGACATCCAACTTCGGGATTGCGTTCGTGAAACCGGCGCCCTCCGGGAAGCGGACGTCATGTATTTAGGCGTTCGAATGGGATGTTACTTTCCCGTAAAAATACCGCACATGTCTTGGGCAAATGCGTGGGATGGTCCGAGTTACATCCGCTTAACCCGAGAGCAAATCGACGCAATCAAGCTCGATTTACCCCGTTACGACCTTCCGTTTGAGCTAGAGCGGAAACTGATCGATTCGCTAGAAGCCGAGGCCCCTTACGAACTCAGTCCCTAAGCCGCCCATTTTTTCACCGCGAGAGAGGAAGGGGCTTCGCTGGTTTCAGATTGGTTCCTATCGGACGGTCCGTCTACGTCACTTCGTGGAGATTCTTCTGACTCTCCGTGAAGGAGCGTTCTCAAATTTGCGACACTCGTATTCAGCTGTTGTGAAGCATCGCTGAGTTCGGTTGCCATTCCTTCAGACTCCTTCGCGACCGAAGCCGTTTTTTGGCTGACTTCATCGATTTGTTGCATTGCTTTGGTGATTTCTTCGATGCCTTGGGCCTGTTCTTTCGAGGCAAGCGTGATCTGTGAAATTGCGGCATGGGTCGATGAAACCTTTTCGGTCATGGCTTCTAGAACTTCACGGCAAGTTTCCGCAGTCCTTAGACCTTCCCGGATACTCACGGTCGAAACTTCGATGATCTCAGAAGTATTCTTTTGGGTTCTCGAGATGATGTCGGAAACATTTGCCCGATTTTTTACCAAACTCTCTCGAATTTCTTTCGAAGCAGTCCCGCTCATCTGTGCGAGTCGCCCGACTTCTTCGGCAACGACTGCGAAACCTTTTCCGTGTTCCCCGGATCTGGCGGCTTCTACGGATGCATTAAATGAGAGTAGTTTTGTTTGGAATACGATTTCATCAATGACCTTCGTTTTATTTTCGATTTCCGCGATGAGCGAAATAATGGTCTCAATTTCATGATTACCGGTCTCGACGGTATCCCTTGTCTTTTCCGTATTGGTCGAAATACGAGACATAGAAGCTACCAGTTCTGAGAGCGATGTTTTTGCGAGTTCGGCTTCATTTGCAGCCAACTGGGAGCGATTCTCTGTAGCTTCCGTCGTCGAAAGATTTTTCGTCACGGTGGCTCTGATCTCTTCCACCGCGGCGGCGGTTTCCTGGAGTGCGGAAGCATGCGATTCTGAACCTCTGGACAGCGCGCTGGCTGCGTCGGTCAGTCTTTCGGATCTCGAACGAACGGTATCTGAGGAGTCGACGAGTTGGTCAGCGATTCCGGACAGCGTACTGCCCAGACGCCGCCCGAAGAGCATGGTGGCGATTCCCATGAGAACAGTCATCGCAAGGGATACGGAAAGAAGAATGATTTTTAAAGTGAAAGTTGGTTCGAGGACTTCCGCCGAATTTAAACTCGCGCTCAAATACCAATCAAACTGCGGAAAGTAACGAAACACCGCTATTTTATCTTGCGCTTGTTTGGTTTCAGCGTTCAACCAGCGGTAGGTGATGAGTCCCTCTTTCTTTTCAATGATGTCTTTGAAAATGGTTTTACCATCGAGGTCTTTTGCGTCGATGGCGTTCTCTTTTTCACGTGTCGGATGAAGAACGAACTGACCTTGGGAGTCGAGAATGAAAAAATAGCCG
Organism: Oligoflexia bacterium; assembly: GCA_014376785.1. GTDB lineage: Bacteria > Bdellovibrionota > UBA1018 > UBA1018 > UBA1018 > JACMQW01. The sequence continues at coordinate 3,337 of JACMQW010000089.1, read as the reverse complement.
GTCTTCAGAAGTTTTTGGGAACGGAGGTAGGCCTTGATGCGTTCGAGCGAAGTATCCGGCACGCCCATGAAGTAGGCTCCGATGAGTTCCCCTTTTTGCATGATCGGTTCATACGCGGTGGTATACCACTGGCCGATGACTTTCGCGCGACCTGCGTATCGCTTTCCGGATGAGAGAGTTTCGTAAATCGGAGAAGTCGCCGGAATGTAAGTTCCGACCGCACGCTTTCCATCGAGCCGCTTCACGGTGGTGCTGACTCGGTAGAGCCCTTTACTTGTTCGAGCGAAGAAGGTCACGTCCTCGTGTGAATTCGCCGAGATCTCATCGACTACCGAATCATCGCTAACGGTTTTACCGTCGTAAGCTAAGCGGGGAATGCTCAGTTCGGTCTTCTCATGAGTCTCTTGGTTTTCCGCTTGGACGATTTTCGGTTCATCACTGGAGAGTGTGATTCTCCGGACTATTTTTTCACCCCAAGCGTCCATCGAGCGATTTTCCCGCGCCATCCCTTCTTGGTATGAGACCTCGATCACGGCCTCCGTGCTCCGAATGCGGTCCGTGAGGTTCGAGACCGAAAGGTTTTTTACGATTTCAGAGGTGAAGTAGAAACTGATGAAACCGGCTAAGCCCAGACTCATCAGAGACAGCGCCGAAAATCCCCAAGTTAATTTCTTTTGAAAGCCAAGCTTGCTTAAACTCATGCTTTCTCATCGACGTTATCCAATAGCCGCTTGAGCAAGATCGGATCGTGTGTGTTAATAAATGAGTGTCAAAAAATTGCCCAAGGCTTGCTATGCGGAACTTGGATAGTCGGTGTAGCCCTTTGCACCGGGGGTATAAAAGGTGCTCGGGTCAGGCTGCGTAAGAGGTGCTCCTGCCTTCATTTTTTTGACGAGGTCGGGGTTTGAGATAAAGGGACGACCGAAAGCGATCATCTGCGCAGCACCGGTATTTAAATCTTGTTCCGCTCGGATGGCCTCATAATTTCCAGCGAGGATGAGTTTTCCGTCGAATGCTTTTCGAAATGCTGCCTTTGCGTCAGCAGGAACTTCTCCACCCCCCATGGCGGAATGATCTAGTAAATGCACATAAGCCAAATGTAGTTTCGCTAATTTTTCCAGAACGTAAACGTACTCGTCTTTCATTCCGGGGTAGGAAGACATTCCCGCTGCCGTTCCGAACGGAGACAACCGAACGCCGACGCGGTCAAAGCCAATTTTGTTTCCGATCCGACGCACGACTTCGAATAGGAATTTCGAGCGGTTCTGAATGTCGCCTCCCCAGGAGTCCCTCCTCAAGTTCGTCGTCTTTCGCAGAAATTGTTCGATCAGGTATCCATTTGCTCCATGAACTTCCACTCCATCAAATCCCGCGCGAATGGCGTTGCGAGCGGCGGACACATACTCTTCGATCGTGCTTTCGATTTCGGCGCTCGTCATTTCGGCAGCCGGAGAGTGGGGTTGGAGTCCTTGCTGGTCGGTGTACATTTGCCCGACCAGTTGGTGAGAGGAAGCGGACATCACGCGCGCTCCAGCTTCCATGTTCAGAAGATTCGAAACCGCGCCCGTATGCATGAGCTGGGCGAAAATTCGGCCGTTCTTTTCATGAACTGCGGCGGTAACCTTTTTCCATCCTAAAACTTGCTCCTCGTTGTAAAGGCCAGGAATTCGAGGGTAGCCGGATCCATTTTTAGAGGGAGACGTGCCTTCGGAGATGATTAAACCGGCGTCGGCGCGCTGGGCATAATATTCGGCCATGAGTGCCGTGGGAATATGATCGGCAGTTGCTCGGCTTCGGGTGAGGGGGCACATCACTACGCGATTTTTCAGGGTGATTTTACCGAGTTTCATTTGATCGAAGAGCATAGAGACCTCAAGTAGAGATTAAAGCGTTGAATTCCTTTACTGTGAGTTAATATTATACTGTTTGTCTATCCTAAACAGTAGTGGCATCCGATCTTTTCGCGAAGTACGATGAGGGCATGAAATCAAAAGGCGATTTTGCGATCGCAGTCCAAATCCTCCTTTCCTGTGCACAGAAAAAAGGCGGGTTGGTTAGTTCCGCAGAACTGGCGGAATCCGTCGGAGTCCATCCCTCCCGAATACGGACCATCGTTTCAAAACTGGCGAAGGCAGCTATTCTCGAAGCACGAGAGGGCAGGTCTGGAGGCGTTTGTTTAAAACGGCCTGCGGGTAAAGTCGACCTCGAAGAAGTGCTCAGAGTTGTGGACCCTTCCCCTTTTATTAAAATTCATGAAACTCCGAAATCCGCAAAATGCCTCGTGAGTTGCGGCATGGAGAAGGTAATGGAGCTAGTGCATTCCAAAGTAGAGGAGGCTGCGCGTAAGAGTCTCCGGACTTTTCACCTTGATGACCTTTTAGAATTTGCTGTGGAATAATAAAATGATGAATACCCGCTTGAAATCGATCTTTATCTTCGGCCTGTTATTAATTGCTGCTTCAAACGCGAGTGCCGATGGAGGAACGAAGATTCTTTTCCTCGGCGATTCGCTCACCGAGGGATACGGCGTCTCCAAAGAGAAATCCTATCCCGCGCTCGTCATCGAAAAGTTAAACCACCATTATGAGCAGCGCAGGATGGGCAAGCGAGTAGAGGCCATTTATGGTGGCATCAGCGGGTCGACAAGCTCCAGTGCGCTGTCCAGGCTTCGATGGTTTCTAAAAGCAAAACCAAAGGTGATGCTATTGGCGATGGGGGCGAATGACGGACTACGTGGCCTTCCGGTGCCGGAGCTTGAAAAAAATCTGGATGCGACGGTCTCTCTTGCAAAGAAAGAAGGAATCATCGTTATTTTAGCCGGAATGAAATTGCCCCCTAATTACGGCGAAAAAAATGCGGCCGAATTTGAAGCGGTGTATACGAGAGTTGCGAAAAAACAGGGAGTGACTTTGATTCCGTTCTTGCTTGCAAACGTGGGCGGAGAAAAAGAACTGAATATTGATGATGGAATTCATCCCAACGAAAAAGGCCACGTGATCATTTCTGAATTGGTCTTTCCATACCTGGAAAAAGTACTGTGAATATTTTGAATGTTCATTCGGTAGGAAAAGGCTTTCGCCAGGGTGATGTGCAAGTTCGCATCTTGGAAAATCTTGATCTCCAGGTGGAGCAGGGGGAAACGGTCGCGATTCTCGGAAAGAGTGGCAGTGGCAAGTCTACCCTGCTCTCATTGCTCGCTGGGCTCGACTCACCGGATACCGGAAGTGTGGAACTCGAAGGCGAAGATCTTGGGAAAATCACAGAAAAGCGCTTACTCCAGCTGAGAAATGAAAAAATCGGAATCGTTTTTCAACAATTCCACCTTTTTCCCGAGTTG
>JACMQW010000013.1 GCA_014376785.1 Oligoflexia bacterium | reverse complement strand
AATTATCCGCGAGTACATCCCCACGGAACTTTTTGAAGAGGTCGCGCATCTGACTTTCGCTTCCACTGCGGCGAGGGATCCGAAAGCGTTTCGAAAAGGATTCATCCCTCCCTTCGTTTGTCAGTCCGAAATGACCACTCCAGGCGCATCGGTGATCACATTCGATCGCTACTGCCCCCTTCAGATGATCGTCACCACTCATCCGACCATCGGCGGACACTCCTCGATGATGACGTTGGGAAGCCTCAAACGAATTTTTGGAAAAAGCATTTCTATTCGCGCTGATTGCACCGGCAGACCGAATTCACCGGGGATCTCCGAACGAAGATCAAAGCCAAGCTCGATCGGAGAAAACACTCCGGTCGCGAAGCCAGTGAAAAAAGCTGATTCGTCAAAAGTGGCAAATTGAAATTTAAAACTCCGAGCGATAGCTGACGACCACATTCGTGAAAGCGATTTTCGTCTCATAGCTATACGGCAGCCCGAACGCACCGGTTCCACTTCGCGCAATGGTTTCAGAAAAACTATGCAAAAGGGCAACGTCCAGTTTTCCCCCATTCAGATCAAGCGTACCGCCTACGGAAGCCGTTTTCGTGAGAATGGCGGGATATCCGACCACATTAAAGAAATCCAGACTCGATTCGTAGACCGAATGCCCTTGGATGTCCTTTGTTCCCGTTGCATTTCGAGCACTCTCTGAATGATACACCGGCGTCGAAAGATTAAACCCGGCACGAATCTGGTGCCGGCCGAGTTGGCGTTCCACTGCGATTGCGCCGACCCATTGGTTATCCCAGCCATACTCTCTGAAACCTTTGGCACTTCCCCACCCGATTCGCTTCGCATCGAAGAGGAAAATCCAATCTGGCAGTCCTCGGTAACCATATCCGATATTCCACTGAGCGGGAGATTCCAATGTCAGCGTATCTAATCCGGGTGCAGCGTTGGGTCCGAATGAATCCAGATCAGCGAACTCCTTTAACTTGAAACTCGATTTCGATTTGATCCCCACCCCGAATGAATGATCAGAGACGACTTTCGAAGCACCGAGCGAAATGCCGTAACCGAATGCAGATTTCAGTCCGCGGTCTGTTTGGGACGGACTTCCGATCGTTTGCGATGAATTCGTCGCGTATTGGGCCACTCCGATCATCGGCGCGATACCGAAAGTCGCAAACTCTGTCGGATAGGAAATTCCAACAGGCACCTTCACCACTGAATATTCGGGCTTTAATTCTAACAGTTCCGTATTTCCCTTCTGATCGGAAGAGAGTCCCGCTTCTGCCACCACTCCAAATGCGACCGTAAATCGTTCGGCCACTTTTTGCTGGTAGCTCAAAGTAGGAATGGGAACAAATTTCTTCGCTGAACGCCGCTGAAGGCCTGCCCCTCCGAAAGGCACTGCTTCATCGTTTTTCGAACGAACATCAAGGATCAGAGAAGTGAGTGAGAATTCAAATTCACGTTCCTTTTCCCCCGAAGTGGAAAGGAGTGAAGGATTTGCAAGCAAGGAGTCACTTCCTGCCGCGCTCACCGCAGTGGTCGCTCCTGCTCTCCCTTGCCCCAGAGCGGAAGAAGCAAGTAAGTGAATACCGTTCGTTGCGAAAGCAGAGGTCGGAAATAAGAAAAGAACCAGTAAAAAAAGCATGTTTTACATCCTCAGAAAGTAGTTTAAGACATGTTAAACTACTTTCTGAAAGAAGAACATCTTAGAAGCAGACTGTGCGATGCGGGTCGCATCAGAGTGGAATCTCTGAAAGGATGCAAGTTTACAGGAGTCAGATAAAATTCTGTCTGCGGGTAAGAATTTCAAATAATCTAAGCTAAAGTCATGCGAAGCCGGTGAAATGGGGCAGAGAAGTGTCGCACCCGTCTTCCAGGACATCTGGCCCAAGATCCGTTTAGAGCGTGCGCTATTTCATCCCGGTAATGTCGACTCGATCTAACTCACATCTCGAAGTGCCAGAAGAGCTTAGGTAGACCTTGAAAAAAGCAGTACCGGTTCCCGCAAAGGAGGCGAATGAATTGATATTTGCGGAAATCGTACTCGCGGAGTTCGACTGAGGCCGAGAACCACTTTTTGCGGGAAACCTCTGAAAACGGAGTCTAACTTGGGCCACGCGAAGATCAAGATCTTACGAGAGATGAACCAGGACGTATTCGGCAGTTGTATTGCCCACGCACCTTCTTTCGAAGAATTGTGGAATCACGGCGATTTCATACCAAGTCCCTCGGTACTTTTGGAGTTCTACTGAGTTTTACGGTAGCAACGCGAGGAAACTTACTCCGCGCTCTCGCCAAAAGTTACCAAAAAACGTTCAGGAAATACGGGCAGAATTTTTATAACGGATGCAGTTCGCCTCTGCGTTTGGCCAGGCGCTTGATGTTGCGCTCTACACCTCCGACTCTATTCATCCAATGAGTGGACCCTCTGAAAAGGAGCGCGTCCGAGTCGACTGAGAACATCGACGATCATCTCTTCGGCGGATTGGCCGCTATCTATCGGTAAATTCAGATGGCCCAATTTCCGATTTGGGGCGGGAGTTTTTCCATAGCGATAGACGCGCGCCGACGGAATTTCGGCAAAAAGCTCATCTGTAGGAAGTTCACCAATTAAATTGATCATGAGAGTAGGACGCAGAACTCGGGTCGATCCTAAGGGGAGTCCAAGTCCTGCCCTGAGATGATTTTCGAACTGACTTGTTTCCGAACCGTCTAACGTCCAATGGCCGGAATTGTGAACACGAGTCGCGACTTCGTTCACGATGAGTTTACCCCTGACCTCGAAGAATTCAATCGCGAATGTGCCAACGTAATTTAATTTCGATAGAATCTGGTTCGCGATCTGCTCTGCTTGCTTTTTCAAGGACGGTTCGTTTTTTGATCGAGCAATGCTTGCGATTAACATACCGTCCCGGTGAATATTTTCCGTTAGCGGGTAGTGGGCGATTTCTCCTGTCCGCGATCGAACCGAAATAATTGAAAGCTCTTTTTCGAACGAAACGACCGCCTCCATAACACTTTGTTCTCTTCGGAATATCTCCGGGATTTTCCGAATATCATTCTTGGTTTTCATTCGAAATTGTCCTTTGCCATCGTAGCCGGAGACGCAAAGTTTTACGATGGCCTCCCTACCAAGAAACGAAAATGCGTCTTCGATGCTTGGGAATAGAGCGGGATTCACGTAAGGCGCGACGGGTATTCCGAGTGAAGCGAGAAAGTTTTTTTGAGTGAGTCGATCTCTCACGATTTCAAGCGCAGAAACGGGAGGAAAAAAGTAAGGTACAGAATTCGATAGATTTTTGATGAACTGAAAATCAAGGGACTCGTTTTCATAGGTTACGGCGTCGTAGGCTTGAGGATCGTATGTCCGGCTGGGGGACAAGGTAGAACACTGCACTCCTAGAGCGGTACCCGCCTCAGCGAGCATCGCTCCGAGCTGTCCCTCGCCCAGTATACCGACCCTGAGTGGCTTCACTTGGCTTCGTCCTCAGGCTTACGTGGGTCACTATTTTTCAAAACAAATGCCGCTTGATCTTCACGAAATCGAACGAGTAATGCTTTGATTTCTGGGTCGTGTACCGCAAGAAGTTGAGCAGCGAAAATCGCAGCGTTCTGGGCACCGGAAATTCCGATGGCGAGCGTAGCGACTGGAACTCCCTTTGGCATTTGGACGATTGAGAGGAGGGAGTCGATCCCTTTCAAGGCTTTCGATTCGATCGGTACTCCGAGCACGGGCACTAGAGTTTTCGCGGCGGTCATTCCGGGGAGATGAGCCGCGCCACCCGCACCCGCAATAATGACTTCGATTCCCCGTGAGGAAGCGTTCGAAGCGAAATCAAATAACCGATCGGGCGTCCTGTGAGCGGAGACGACCTCGACTTCGTACGGGATCTTGAAGTCGTCAAGGACGCGGGCCGCCTCCTTCATAGTTTCCCAATCCGACCGCGAGCCCATAATGATGCTCAATTTGCACTTAGCCACCCTTGACCTCATTCCCTTCTTCTACCGATTTGGACTCATCTTCGCTCAGTGCCTTTGTGTAACCGGCGGCCCCATTGAAGTCTTGAAATTTTTCCATGGTCATCTAAAGAACGCTTGCCGGTGCGAAACAGGCCGGAGAGAGCCAAGGTCGCAAGGGCTCAGTTCCCCAGCCGGGGTTTTCCGTCGGCGCGCGAAGCTTCGTACCGCACCCCCGAGAGCATCGTTGCGTTCGGATTAATAACATCCTTCTTTGCATAATTCTGCGATGACCCTTGCACGGCCTCGAAGATGGCGATGTTCGATCCGGTAGTGGTCACAGTTGAGGGCTCTCTCGCAAGCATTTGCCGAGAAACAGGGAGAAAATTATAATTATTACTCCCACCAGAAAAAAGATGCAAATTAGCCATGCCCCACGATTTGGGGAAGAGCCGGGGAAACTTGGAGGGATATTTCAGAGAGCATCCGGGACTGAAGGAAGTCTGGGAATTTAAGCAGGGACTGACTGAGATCTTGCTTAAGAAAAACCAAAACAAGTTCCAAGTGAAGGATCTGATTCCGCAGTTTCTTTGGCACATGAATGAACTCCTGCAGTCACCTTTTCCCTTTATGAAATCATTCGGAGAAACACTGAAGTCTTGGGCCGAGCCGATGGTCCGGATGTGGAGGTTCTCCAAATCAAACGGGATCACTGAAGGCCTGCACAACAAAATGGAGATGATTAGTAGACGAGCGTTTGGATTTAGAAACTTTCAGAACTACCGACTCAGAGTGATTGCACTTTGTGGCTGGGATGGAGTATTTGCCGTGAGGAATTAATTCGATGCGAAATCGCCATGCCCCACGTTTCGGGGTAGAGCCGAGTTCGACCGGTTTCGAAAGGGTCTATAGCAAGTTGGTGGCATTTTCCCTGAAAAGGGAGTGGCTGGTGATTTTTGGAACTAAAAATGGCGGAGAGGGTTCAGTTTGAACCCATTTTCCTTAACTCCGTGAAATTATTTCGGTTCTCAGAAAAGTAGCACCCACTGGTAGCAAGAAGTAGCAAAGGCTTATCGGAGTCGGAATTTTGGGTCCCGACCGGCGCGAAGCCTTTGCATCAAAATCCAACGTCAGCACGGAAACCTAGAGATTTGAAACACCCGAACAAGTATAACCTAACCTCACGTCAGAAACCTCGGGAATCGGCCATCGCAGCTGACCTTCGGGAAGGCATTAAAATTCTGATTCGAATGTGTCACAATTGAGCCATTATCTTGTT
>JACMQW010000088.1 GCA_014376785.1 Oligoflexia bacterium | reverse complement strand
GTGAGCTCAGCCGAAATGATTTTCGCCCGATCGACTTTCGGAGGCTCGACCAGTGCCATTCCGAGGAGATACTTTTCTAATGCCTCAGTCGTTTTGTTTGCGGTTTCCATTACGAGCGTCGTCGCAGCTTCGCGGTCTAAGCTCTCTCTTCGCACATGCGATGCGAGCTTTGCCACTGACGTGAAAGTCTGCGAGCCGTCCTTCAACCCATCCGCAACTTCGAGCACTTTCCGCAGAAGGCGCATCGCCGCCACTCGCTCCGAAGCTTGCGCACTTGAATACCCAAGCCCGTCTCTGACATAGACAAACATCGAGTCGTAGCCGACCACTGCGTGCGTGCGCTGATCCTCCACTTGCAGAAGAAATTTTAAAAGCTCCAGCGTTGCAGTTTTCTCACCTTTTGCGGCGGCCACGGAGCAACTGGTCTTTTTTTGATCAGAAACACCGGAAATTTCAAAACTTCAAATAGAGAGAGCAATGTCGGCGATTACGAAGGAAACAAGCTGAGCGACCGACGCTTCAAGTTTTTCAGATCGAAAACACCCCCAAGCAAAATCGTACGGAGAAATAAAAAATTCGAATGGCTCGGCTTGCGAATGATTTCTGTCCCGCGACTTAGCGACTTAGCGACTTAGCGACTTAGCGACTTAGCGACTTAGCGACTTAGCGACTTAGCGACTTAGCGACGCCTTTAACGACACGGTCGCCGCCGCTTAAATTAACTCCTCCCACCGGTTGACACTCACTCGCATGGCTTAGAATCCTCACCGTTCAACTTTCTCTTCCACTTCATCCAGGCTGTTAGATTCATCCAGGCATCCACCATAAAGGATAGAGCGTTCGCCCTGTCTAAACTTTAATCACCCGTCGAGTTTTCACGAACCCAGTTTCGACCTCTCCTTTCCGTCCACTTTCGAGCCCTTAGAACCAGTTCCATTTCATCTAACGAAAAAACCCGCTCATTCCCGACAGTTAAAGACGATTTCAAACTCCCGGAATGCCATTCCCTGAGCTTGGCATTCCGATTGCTTTAGATATCTGTGAGTGCCACCCCCCCTAACCCCCTTTAGGTACTCAATCTCCGGCCCAAGCTGCCCCCTCAGCTTGGGCCTTTTTTTATTCAATTCCGACCACTTCGAGATCACTCTTTTTCAGCACTCGGAGTGACTCAGGGACCGTCGCTTCGAGTACCGAACGGAACGCTTCGATCAACGGCGTCTTCCACTGAAGCCTCCGGTAAACCAGGCTCACCTCGCGTGACGGAACGGGCTTCCGGAAGGACTTTACTTCGATATCCTTAGGGAGACGCTCTGGAAGCGCCAGATACGGTATGAGCGTGTATCCTCCCGCGCGCTCCACGAGGCGTTTTAAAGTCTCCAGGTTCCCACTCTCAAAAATAACGTTCTTCAAAATGGTCTTTTTGCGTGAAAGCGAACAGATTTGAATCATCTGATTTCGAAGACAATGACCCTCATTTAAGAGCCAGATTTGACTCCCATCCAGATCCCCCTCCCCCACCCGCTCTTTCTTTGCGAGTTCATGGTCTTTTCGAATCCAGAGATAAAAAGGTTCATAAAAAATTGGGTCTTCGCGAAGCTTCTTTCGATCGAGCGGCGTGACCAAAAGCCCGGCATCAATTTCGTCAGTGTCTAAAGCGCGGAGAATCTGTTCGGTCTGGAGTTCATCGATGCGTAGCTGAATTTTCGGGTAAGCTTTCGAAAACGCTTCTAAGAAAAGTGGGATCCAATACGGAGCAAGGGTCGGGATGACGGCGATGCGAAGTTCACCGTGTAATTCCTTGCCTGCTCCCCGAGACCCAAGCAACGCCAATCGCTTCCACTCTCCCACGACAATCCGGGCCTGCTCGATGACTGCTTTCCCGCCCTCAGTCGGCAGAATCGGCTTCTTCGTCCGATCGAAAAGCGGATAACCCAAATCATCTTCGAGTTTCTTCAACTGCATGGAGAGGGTGGGCTGCGTCACAAAACACGATTTTGCCGCCTTCCCGAAATTTCGATATTGATCGACCGCTAAAACGTACTCAAGCTGGGTGAGAGTGATCATCGATAAAATCTATCACAAGATCTAAACTATCGATTTCAAAATAGTCATCAATAGGCCTATTGTCGTTTCATGAGGCGAAGAAATTTTCCTGGTGTAACCAGGATCGCCCCTCACTTACTCACCGAAACCCATCCGCAGCAAGTCTGCAAAGGAGCTCTCATGTTAGGCGTTGGACAAAAATTCCCCCAATTCAAAGTTAAAGCCACGGTTTCCACAGACCTGAAAACCGCCTTCACCGACATTTCAAACGACACTTACAAAGGCAAATGGATCATCGCATTTTTCTATCCGAAAGATTTTACCTTCGTCTGCCCGACCGAAATTAAGGCCTTCGGAGACATGAACGGTAAGTTCAAAGAACGAGATGCTCAGGTTCTGGCCGGTTCGACGGATAGCGAGTTCGTTCACTTGGCATGGCGCCAGCACAAAGCAGAATTGAAAGACCTTCCGTTCCCGATGCTTGCGGACGTGAAGCGCGAACTCACCACTGCACTTGGAATCTTGGATCCTAATGAAGGGGTAGCCCAACGTGCGACTTTCATCGTCGATCCAGAAGGAATCATTCGTCACGTTTCGGTCTACGACTTAAACGTCGGCCGCAATCCGCAAGAAATCCTGCGGACGCTCGACGCTCTTCAAACCGACGAGCTCTGCCCATGCAATTGGGATCAAGGCAAAGAGACGATTAAAGTCTGATTTCACTTCCCGATTTTTTTCGTCGTAATCCGCTTTAAGCAGGAGTGTCTTTTCCAATGGGAAGTGACACTCCTTTTTTAACCCACTTCTGTGAAGGGACCCATTATGAGCCAAGTAGAAACGTACCGCGAAACTTTGAAAGACTATGCAAAAGACATTCGCCTGAATTTGTCGACGCTTCTGAGTGTCGAAGGCTCTCCCGGGCTGAGCGAGAAACAAATTGCGCTCACCGCGCTTGCTTGTGCTTATGCCACCCGCAGCCGGGGACTCTCCGACGCTCTCCTTGCCGATTCAGCTGCGCTTTTAGGCGATGCAGAAATCGAAGCCGCTAAAGGCGCCGCAACCATCATGGCGATGAATAACGTTTTCTACCGCACCCAGCATTTTGCCGGGAACCCAGAGTTAAAGAAACTCCCGCCACGCCTCCGGATGAACATCATCGGTAAACCCGGCATTGAAAAAGCGGATTTCGAAATCGCTTGCCTAGCGGTCTCGGCCATTGGAGGTTGCGAGGTTTGTGTGAATTCCCACGTAAACGAGATATTAAAAGCGGGAATGACCGTCGAAGCCGCACATTCGGCGATTCGTTTAGCTGCCACGGTTCAAGCGGCATCGCTTGCCGAATGGATCGGATAAGCTCCCATGAAAAAAAAGGATATGAAGATGTCTAAGAAATCACTCCCCATCGATATTGGCATTTCAAAAGAGCACCGAGAGGCCATTGCAGAAGGCCTTTCACACCTGCTTGCCGATTCGTACACGCTCTACTTAAAGACCCATAACTTCCATTGGAACGTTACCGGCCCTATGTTTCAAACCTTGCATTTGATGTTTGAAGGCCAGTACACGGAACTTGCGACGGCGGTGGATTTGGTCGCAGAGCGCATTCGATCGCTTGGTCATTACGCACCCGGCTCTTATTCCGAATATGCGCGACTTTCGAGCATCAAAGAAGCCGAGGGCGTTCCAAACGCAAAAGAGATGATTCGTCAGATGGTTCAGGGGCACGAAGCCGTTGCTAAAACCGCGCGGAAAATATTTGCGGCCGCTGAAAAAGCCCAAGACGAAGCGACCGCGGATCTCCTTACCCAGCGAATCCAGCTCCATGAGAAGACTTCGTGGATGCTTCGCTCACTGCTGGAAGAATAGTTCCTTAGTTTGAAGAATCTTTTTGAAGAGCCTGCGAATTTTTAAAGTTCGCAGGCTTTTTTCTGTCTTCAGGTGATTCGCCTTTTGCGTGTCACTCGCACCTTCGCTAAGCTCTCGGCATGCCACATGAGCGAAATTCTTTGCGCGCCTTGATGATGGACCGTCGGTTTGCACCTCTTTTTTGGACGCAAGCTCTCGGGGCTTTCAACGACAACGTGGTTAAAAACGCGATCGTCATCCTCATCACCTACCAGTCCGCCACTCTACTAGGTCTGTCTTCTGAGAAACTCGTCGCCCTTTGCGGAGGAATTTTCATTCTCCCCTTTTTGCTTTTTTCTGCGTTCGCGGGAGATTGGGCGGATCGTCGTTCGAAATCGGTACTGAGTACCTACACAAAACTCTGGGAAATCGGAGTGGCGGTCTTCGCAGGCGCAGGCTTTCTCTTACATTCCCTTCCTCTGCTGCTCTTTTCACTTTTCCTTCTCGGCACCCAGGCCGCATTTTTTGGTCCGATAAAGTACGGCATCATTCCCGAGCTCCTCTCAGAAAAAGAACTCTTGTCCGGCAATGCACTGGTCGAACTGGGAACATTCATTTCGATCATTTTAGGAACGCTCACAGGCGGATTCCTCATGAGTTTCGGTGAAAATGCACCCGTGTGGGTCGCGGCAACCGCCCTAGGCGTCGCCGTTCTGGGATGGTCCACTAGCCGATTCATACTTCCGCAGCCTGCCCAAGCCGAACAAGTCCGACCTTCATTCCACTGGTTTAAACCCATACTCGAATTGTTTCGAATCGGCCGTAAAGTCCATAGTGTTTGGCTTTCCATCCTTGCGATCTCTTGGTTTTGGTTACTGGGGTCGGTGGTGCTCGCCATTCTCCCTCCGCTCTGCAAAGACATTCTCGGAGCCGATGAGCACGTTCTCACTTTTTTCTTAGCGCTCTTTTCCCTCGGAGTGGGCCTTGGTTCTCTTTTGTGTGAAAGACTGAGCTTCCGTACCTTGGAACTCGGACTGGTCCCCATTGGCTCCTTCGGAATGAGCCTTTTTGCATTCGATCTCGGGATGATCGATTATCCACGAGTAGCAAACCTCGTCGGGCTCTTTCATTCCCAGATCGGATGGCGAATTTGCATCGACCTCTTCCTCTTCTCAGCGTCGGCTGGACTCTTTACCGTTCCGCTCTACACCCTACTCCAGACCCGCTCCGCTCCGCAGGAACGCTCGAGAGTCATTGCTGCAAACAACGTGTTGAACGCGCTTTTCATGGTCGTGGGAGCCCTGGCCCTCATGGGTCTCTACGCGCTCGGGACGAATTCGCGCACGGTATTCTTGGTCCTCGCGGCTGTGAACGCTCTGGTTGCGTTTTACGTCTACACGGTCCTGCCGGAGTTCCTATTTCGATTCATCCTCTGGGTGATCACGCGCATCGTCTACCGCATGGGCGTGAGGGGCGCGGGGGAATTCCCGGAAAACGGAGCAGCGCTCATCGTTTCGAACCATGTGAGCTTTATCGATTGGATGCTCATTTCCGCTGCCTGCCCTCGTCCCATCCGATTTGTGATGCACGCTGCATTTTTGAAAATACCGATATTCGGAACATTGGCAAAGCAAGCCAAGGTCATCCCGATTGCGGGGCTCCATGAAAATGCCGCTACTTTAAGATCCGCGTTCGAAACGATCGACGAGGAACTCAAGGCTGGAAATTTAGTCTGTATTTTTCCGGAAGGAGAAATTACTAAGAACGGCGAAATGACTTATTTCCGGAAAGGGTTTGAAAAAGCGATCTCAAACACCCCGGTTCCGGTCATCCCGCTTGCAATAGTCGGAATGTGGGGAAGTTTTTTTAGTCGGCGCTACGGGCGAGCCATGAGTCATCCTTTGATGCGGTTCAAACACGGGTGGAAATCTCCCGTGTCGATTCGCGTGGGTGTCCCCGTCCCTGCCGGAGAAGCATCGACCTCGCGCGTCCAAGACGAAGTCGCGAACCTCCTGGGGGTTCCCTCACCTCCTCCGCACGTTCAGAGGAACCGATAAGATGAAATGGATCATTCCCACTGTGCTCGGCGCGGTTTTGCTCGACGTTTATTTTAGATTTTTGAAATTTTTTCTTCCCCTCCACCTTTCGCTTGAGGCGGTGCCTTTTCCATTCACCATTCTCGCTTTCATCAGCCTTTTTTACCTGTTCTTTGTTCGTTGGCTTTCCGATGAATCGACGGTCAGTCGATGGGACATTCGGACAGAAAAGGCAGGGCACCTCGCGATGGGATACGTGAGCTTCCTCTTGGTCTACCTTGCGATTCGGGACGTGAGCCTCTTATTTCTATCAACGTCCGCGTCCGAATCGCTTCATACTTCGCAGGCGAATTTTTTAATTTTTCTGCTCGCCATTGCCTCTCTTTTACTCGGGTTTCTCATTGCCCGCTCAGGTCCGGTAGTCCGCAAAGTGTCGGTCGCAATTGATTCTCCCGTCCGATTCTCGAAACCACTGCGCATCATTCAGGTGAGCGACCTCCACGTCGGAAGCTGGATCGGGAAGTCCTATGTTGAAGATGTAGCGAAAAAAATCCGTTCAATCGGAGAAATAGACCTCCTCATTTTAACCGGCGACATCGGAGATGGCGACCCCGGATTTCACCGTGAGGCGCTGGAATCCTTCAAATCTCTGAGTGCGGCGCGAGGGAAATTTTCGGTTACTGGAAATCACGAGGGCTACTGGAGCGAATCCGAATGGAACAGAGTGATCGAAGGACTTGGTTTTAAAATCTTAAGTAATGAAAGCGCAGTCGCGCTGAGTGCGGACAAAGATGTGGAGATTCGAATTGCGGGCATCGCGGACGCAAGGCCAGACATTCAGAATGCCATTCGAAATTTGAGTCCCGAGTCGCTGAACATTTTGCTCGCCCACCAACCCAAACATGCTGACCTTGCAGCAAAATCGGTGAGTGAGTCCGGCGCAAAAGTGCACCTCCAACTCTCGGGTCATACCCACAATGGTCAGTTTTTCCCGTGGAATTTGGTGATCGGATTCTTTCAAAAATACCCAAGAGGGCTCTACGCCGTGGATGGGATGAAACTCTATGTGAATGTGGGAACCGGATTTTGGGGCGCGCCGATCCGACTGGGCACTCGTTCTGAAATTACGCTCATCGAGCTCAACTCTTCCGCGTGAAAGCCGGGTAGTCCGACGCGGGAAGCCTGTGAAGCGAAATGAGCTCCGACATCGTTCGCGTCACATCATCGCCGGTGCGATCACGCAGCCACTGGGAGATTTTTTTTGCTGCCCAGTAATACTGCGTTCGTGAGGGGCTTCCACGGCCCGCTCGGTCGGAACCATAAAAAGACCATACGTCTTCGTCGCCGACTAAACAGTCATTCAACGCCCGATCGATGCTCGCATCGTTGGCTACGCACCATTCCCACTCTGCTCGCTCGTAGTAATGGTGGGTGGCAAAGGGAATCTCGGGAAAAATCGCTTGTGAAAAGAGCGTTGCAAGCCCTTCACTCACCAGGTGTTCTTGGGCAGAACCTCCTTCAAGGTATTCTTCGCGGCTTATCTCCGTGAGAGGTTTTCCAAGATGCGACCACACTGCTTCGGAGTGATCTCGGTAGACATGCGAGAGTTCGTGAGCGGTGAGCGCTCGCAAGTAATCGACGTCCGCGTCGGGAAAATCGATCCCGAGCATGACACGGTGGGAGCCCTGGTCATATCTGGCAAAACCATCGAAATCTCCGAAGCTCGGCATCAGCACCAGTACACCCGGAAGTTCACGGCCAAAAATCGATTCGACTTTTTTTACGACCGCCGGCGCGATTTTCAAGAAGGATTCCGCGAAACGCTTCTGCCGAACCCCTTCACTCGAGAGAAGCCAACTTTGGATGGAAGATTGGTCGATTTCCCAGTTCCGAGCTAAGTCACGGAAGAAATGAAAGTCGGAGTTCGTATCGAAGAACTCATACCCCTGATACGGATGCGTGAGGCTCGCTTGCATCGGGGTGTAGAGATCCACGATTTTCACGGGCAGGGCCTACGCACGATCACTTCGTCTTGAACGTCGAACTGATATTTCGACTGGGCACCCTTGCCGGAAACAGAAACTTTCGGCGGGATATGTGTGGATTCGAATTTTTCGTACCCTTCCCGGATGTTTTCCCAAAAGGTCGGGATGTCGAAAGTAGAGCCCGCGCCTCCCTGAAAATGAGTGGCCATTCCCCTCATGGAAATCGGATCGAATTCGCCAATATTTTCTTTTGTCATTCGAAACGGGAAACTCTGCATCGGAATCCGGTACTGCTTAAACCTACCATCGGCCTGAACGACTTGATTCCGATTTAAGGACGCTTCCGTGAGCGAATAAATTTCCTCGATCATGGGATCGCCCATCGCGAAGCATCCGATGCTGGCACAAATCCCGTGAACCATAATTTCGTTTCCAGCACCTGTTTTACTATCGCGCACGTTGTGGTTTAAATCATATTCGTTTGGATAACCCACATCGAACGAGAGATGGTAGGCGCTATTAGGGTTTACGTGCAACGGATCAATTTCATAGAAACCTTCGGGAGTGAGAAAGTCCCCATCATTTCTTTTAGTCATGGGAGTTCCCATCAGCGCTTTCACATCGTAGGTATGAAAAAGTACATACTCACCGGAGTTCGTTCGCATCCAAACTTCGAGAATACCGCCGTCCTCCTCCTCGTCTAACTGGTGCAGAAGTCTAGCCTTACTATCGGGCGTCCGAATGGCGGGTAGAAACTTTTTCAGATCAGCGTGCTTAAACGCTCTGAAGAAAATTGGTGCACCGAAGACAAAAGTCCCAGCCGGCAACCCGCGAGCTTTTTCGTTCTGCTTCATTCTCTTTTTTACGTTCGCCTCGCCGCGAGCGATAAAAGTAGGAGTTTCCGGGTGTTTAAAAATCTGGTAAGTAATCTTCCGCAAGCAATCCGGCCAAACTTCCATCTCGCAGCTGTCGATGCGTGAGGGCTGGATATCACTGAGCTCCCCTGCACGCCCCCCGAGAAGCTGGATCGAACGGAGCATCTCCTCCGGAGTACTCGGACGGGAGACCGGAGCATCTCCGAAAGCCGCCTGTCCGAAAACAATGGGCAAGATCGAAAGAAAGAACACGAATCGAAAGAAGGGCTTCTGCACCCGTTTATTTTATCTCGAGCGAGCCTGGAATAGTCGAAAAATTTCGTCAGTGGATTCCGTCAATATTTAGACAGCATCGGGCGGCCTACCACCGCTGAAGGTTCACTCGGCTTTCGAGCACGATGCAGCGATGGAGGTCGTCACTCGACTGAATCCTCACAATCGTGCTGAAAGACTCGTCAGGATCGGACTCGCTCGCCAGAGTCTTCTTCGATAGGACGGCGAAACGGTATTCCGCAGAGGCGGAAAGGCCAGTGAGCGCGTCCACTGGCAACGGAGAAATATCGATGACGGTCGTTGTGTAACGGCTTTCTCCAGCCGGATCATTTAAATGCACGACTGACTTTCCCGCCTCGATTGCTTTTTTCAGGCAATCGTCTGTTCCTGCAAACGAGGAGAGAGAAACAAAGAATAGGATCAGGCCGAGGGAAATTTTCATACCCGACGGTTAAAGCGAAATGTGTGCCGCCTCAGCTCAAACCAGATCCCCACCCAGCGCGTTCAACTGCCTAAACTTTAGACACCACTACGCTCTAATGCCGTTGCCTTCGCCTTTTTGAAGCAACGGTGCGCTCTATCCTTTTTTAGTGGATGCCTGGATCAACCTGGCAGCTGGCTGATGGTGAGGAGTGGTTAACCGACGAAGATCCGCATCTTCTCGATTGGTCGTACGACGGATTTGGGAACTGAGTTGACGGGATGGCGGCCGTTTTAATTGGGGAGGCGAAGGCGTGAGCCGCGGGTTGTTTGGCCGTTCATTGGTTAGTTCGGTCGGCCGGTCGGCCGTTCATTGGTTCATTGG
>JACMQW010000012.1 GCA_014376785.1 Oligoflexia bacterium | reverse complement strand
CGAAGTTACCCGAGGCACCCCCGATGCTGATCGTCACGTCATTTCCCATCACCTGGGCGCAAAGCATGGTCATCGCCTCGCATTGAGTAGGATTCACCTTTCCAGGCATGATGGAAGAACCGGGTTCATTTTCAGGAAGACTGATTTCTCCAATCCCACACCTCGGTCCGGACGACAGCCAGCGGATGTCGTTTGCGATTTTAAAAAGGGACGCAGCCAGACCTTTGATCGCTCCATGGGCTTGAACGATGGCATCGTGTGCGGCGATCGACTCGAATTTATTCGGAGCGGTCGTGAAAGGGAGTTTCACAAATTCAGCGAGTTCCTTGGCCACTCGTTCGGGATAACCTTTCGGAGCATTCAGTCCGGTTCCCACCGCCGTCGCACCCAGAGCGATTTCGAAAAGATGTGGTAGCGCAGCTTCCACGTGGCGAATGGAATGGTCGAGCTGAGCCGTGTAACCAGAAAATTCTTGTCCGAGCGTCAATGGAGTTGCATCCATGAGGTGCGTTCGACCGATTTTTACAATGTCTTTAAATTCCGTGCTTTTTCCGCGAAATGCGTCTCGAAGGACCCGAATTGCCGGTAATAAATCATTCACGACCGCGGCGGATGCAGCGACGTTCATCGCGGCAGGGAAAACGTCATTCGAACTCTGTCCGCGATTCACTTCATCATTTGGATGAACGAGTCGCGATTCCCCTCTCTCACCCCCGAGAATTTCACTGGCGCGGTTTGCGAGAACTTCGTTCAAATTCATGTTGGTCTGCGTTCCACTACCGGTTTGCCAAACGCTGAGTGGAAACTCCCCGGCATGAACACCGCTCAAAATCTCATCCGCTGCTTGCTGAATCGCACGAGACTTATGAGCCGTGATGGTCTTCATTTCAGCGTTTACCACGGCGCAAGCACGCTTCACGGTGGCTAAAGCGTCGATTAAATTTTTCGGCATTTTTTCGGTCGAAATCGCAAAGTGGTGCAGCGACCGTTCGGTCTGCGCTCCCCAAAGTTGGTGGTTCGGCACCGCGATCTCGCCGAAAGAATCTTTTTCCATCCGATGCTCGGTTCCGCTGACTGGTGATTTTGGCTTCATTCCTTATTTCTACCAGAATCGGGATGGCCGTCTACTGGTCCAACGCTTGCTAAGGTTCTTGATAGAGACAAAGAGGGGGGCGATATGGAAACAATTTTGGCTCGGTTGGGAATTTTTTTCGGCGCAGCATTTCTTTTCAGTGTGGCGGTCCACGCACAAGACGTCCCGCACACGGCTGATCAGCTTGAGAAAAGCAGTCAGTTGCCACTTGATCCTAAAAATGCGGAGACCACCGCAGGCGGAGTGCAGCCGAAGGCAAGGGTTTCGCCTCGGCCGACATCAAAGGCCCCTGAACTAAAATCTTCCTCCACGGAGGGCGGATGGAGAAATCATCCTGTTCCCGCTCCTAGCGCGGCTCAGCCATGAGGGTCTGAACGGACTCACCCACCAAAAAGCCCCAACGCATCCTGGCGCAGGAGTTGTAGTAGTATGGGCAACGGCTTCTTGCCACCCCATTGATGATTGCCCCACTATTACCCCTAAAGGAGGGTTTACACCGTGAGCCTAAACAACCAGTCAGATTCCACCACCCAATCGAAATCCTCCCGTCTCCTTAGCGGTAACTTTCCACTTCAGTCCAAGATCATGAACAAAGTTTCAGATGTCATCGACCGTGTGGAGAATGAAACCCAGTCCATCCGAAAAAAAGGCCTTAACCGAATTTCTACTGTCATGCATCAATTTGCGGACCGTATCGATGAGCTGAATAAAAACCTCGATCTGGATGCCCCCCTATTAGAAAGAGCTCGTGCCTCATCAAAAAAACGCCAGGCCGCAGCGGCAGCTGCAGCGTCTGTCAAGGACGCGGAAGGACACTATATGAAAGCCGAATCGCAAGAACTCGACGCAGCCACTGAAAAGTCAGCAGCTTCCGATAAAGAGTCCGTCTCCAGCAAAAAAAAGGATTCTAAGTCTGAAAACGCAAAGCCAAACGCCATTCAGGCCGACTCGGTGAAAAAAGATGGCAATTCTGAGCAAAGCCCAAGGGCTCCTGTAAATAGCGCGGCAGTTTAATGGAAGGTTAGACTCAGTATGCGACTCCAATAACTAAGTCGTTTGATCGTGATGTTTGAGGGCGCACAGGTCGAAGCACACTCCGACCTTCCTCAATCAGAAAATGCCCGCTCCGAAATTCGGAGTGGGCATTTTTATTTTCTCTCTGTTTATTTTCTACGTTCCAAACCGCTCAATGTACTGACAACGACGACAAAGTTCTTCGGTGAGTTTACGGTTCCGAAATCCGTTCAATATCTCCGAGGCCCGGGTTCCTCCTAAAATTTCACCGAGTGGCTTCTCTCCGATGACCCCGAGGGGAATGGCGCCTTCCTTATCCAAACAACAAGGAACGACCGTGCCATTCATTAGAATTCCGAAGTGGTTTGAAAGCCCGTGACACGTTCCGGTTTCTCCCAGCACCGGCAGATCGATCGAAGGCCACACAAATTCGGTATCGAAATGGAGATAGAGACGCTGCTGAATCCGGATGCTTTTTTTTCGGGTCACATCCACGGACAAGGCCGAAGTTTCTAGCTCCGCAAGGTTCTCATCGCTTGCGAAACGATCGAAAACCCTCTTTAAGATCGCGCGATTCTTTACGCATTCGCCTCGAGTTTCTTCCAAATTCCAGAGCCGAAAATTTACATAGAGGTCCGGACGCTGAGCGAAGGCTCGCTCCGTGAAAGAGAAAATCCGCTCAAGGTAGAGGCTCGGGTCACGGTCGGGATAGTTGTCGTGAAAACTGTGGAGCGAAAAGTTTACCTGCCTAATAATGGGATGAAGCAGCAGTCCAGCCTGCTTTTCGCGCAAAAGCACCCCGTTACTGACAAAAAAAACGGGAACAGCGGCTTTCGCGCAGATTTCCAAGAAGTCCTCTAGGCGAGGGTGGACCAGCGGATCTCCCATGAGATGAAGGCAAACCTGGTCCGTGAGTGGCGCCACCTGGGAGATCACCTGGCGAAAAAGTTCGGTCGTCATCATTCCTTTTTCACGCTGAACCTCGGGGCAAAAGCTGCACTGGAGGTTGCAGATATTGCTGATTTCAACGTTCACTTTTGAGTAGCGTTTCTTTGGCTTTTTTTCGACGACGCTCATTCGGAGCGGAACCTATCTCGGCGCTTGGAAAAGGTGAAGATCCGTTTTAGGTTGCGGCCCATGCGCACCCTCTACTCGGTCTTTCTCTCAGGATCTCTTGTCTTGCTCATCCTGGGATCCGGAAACGCCTCCGCCGCGGGGCCTGCCGACTCTGGAAAGCCCCAGGCAGCAGAAGCCGCAGCCGGCCCCAACGTGATTGAACCGATTCCCTATTTCGAACGGTATAAGCCGACTTTCTTTCTCGTCGGCACGCCGATCACGAAAGTACAACTCAGCTTCAAGGTCGAAATTCTGGATAAAATCCCATTCTACTTTGGGTATTCCCAGCTAATGATGTGGGAACTCTTTAAGTCCTCCGCCCCCTTTCGGGATATTAATTACAATCCAGAGCTCTTTTACCGATTCAAGATCAATAGTTCTCGAATCAAGACGCTCGACTTCGGAGTCGAACACGAGTCCAACGGCAAGGGAGATCCAGAATCTCGGTCCTGGAATCGCGCCTACGCCCGCTATTATGAGCAAAAATCCTGGAAGGACCGCTCCATTTTTTGGTCGATTAAGGCCTGGGTTCCCACCGGAATGGACGATGATGAGAGCCGGGCACTCCCGAAACGCCGTGGGCTTTACGAATTCCAAATTGGCATCAACGATTTCTTTGGCAAAGTATTCGCCGTGAATGAATTATTCCTCCGAGTTTATGGCGGAGGATCCAGTCGGCTAAATCCCTTCCAAGGAGGCCAAGAGCTCACTTACCGGGAAAAAGAAGGCTCTCACATTTTCCTCCTGCCCCTCTACGTCCAGATCTTTCACGGCTACGGAGAAAACATGCTGGATGCGGGCGTGAAACGTTGGGGATTCAGAGCCGGGGTCGGCTTCTAAACCTGATTTTATTTTCTTGAGTGCATCCCGACGTCTCCTCCACTAGGGTGGTCCTTAATGCTTGAAACTCTGCTTTCTTCCTTCACGTTAGTGGCTGCGAGCGAAATGGGCGACAAAACCCAGCTCCTCGCTTTCTCCCTGGCGGCGCGTTTCCGTCGACCGATTCCGATTCTCTGCGGGATTTTAGTTGCGACCATTCTGAACCACCTGATTGCCGCAACCGCGGGCAGCATGGGGGCAGTCTACCTTACAACGAAGAATCTGGCTCTCGTGCTCGGCGTCCTCTTCATCGTCTTCGGATTTTGGACGCTGAAACCCGACACTCTGGAAGAGAGAAAAAATGAAAAGGATTGGGGACCATTTCTGACAACTACCGTCCTCTTTTTTGTCGCAGAAATGGGCGACAAAACCCAGTTCGCAACCGTGGCTCTCGGCGCGAAATTCCAGAGCATTTGGCTGGTGACCCTGGGAACGACTCTCGGAATGATGGTTTCCGACGGGCTCGCCGTCTTACTTGGAGACCGCATTGCCCATAAAGTTCAGCGAAAACAGATTCGAATTTTCGCAGCCACTCTCTTTTTTATCTTCGGGATTTGGAGCCTTTTCCAAGCTTTCCGGGCGTAAAAAAACTCGCCCTTCCGATTGGAAAGGCGAGTTCAAATCAGCGATTTGAAATTACTTCGTTACTTTTAGGATACCCTTCATGGTGGTGTGTCCTGGAAAAGTGCAAACGAATGGATAATCTCCTGGCTCGGTCGGAGCGGTGAAGGCGATTTCTTCTGACTCACCGGCATCGATGAGTTTGGACTTCACGAGCACTTCCGGAATTTCTGGAGTCCAATTTTTTCCCGGACCGGCGGCAGGCGCAGCATCTTGAACCATTTGCCCTTTTCCAGGCTTCACGAGGACCCAGTTATGGGTCATGCCCTTTGAGCTCGAATTGTTTTTAAAAGTGAGGGCAACCTGCGCTCCCGCTTTCACGGTCAACTTGTCTTTGCTGTAGACCATTTTCTCCTTATCTTTAGCGGTTCCGGTGCCCAGCGAAATTTTCACTGCGGCCGGAGCGGCAAAACTAGAAGTAGCCAGAGCCAGACCTAAAAAAATGAAACCGAGGGTTTTTTTCATACATTTCCTTTTCCTGTAGACGGAGGAGAGAGTTTCCGTAGTTTACGCGATCTTAATCTTCAATTAGGCTGGATGCAATGAGCGTTCAAAGCCCTCCCTCCCCTATCATCTTTTATGATGGGGTCTGTAACCTTTGCAACCAGTCCGTTCAGTTCATTCTTCGCCGAGACGTGTCTACCCACTTTCTCTTCGCATCGCTTCAGGGCGATTACGCGAAAACCCGCCTGGCGCGATTTGGCAGGGCGATGGAAGCGGAGCCGGATTCTGTTTTGCTGCTTGAGGGGGCCCTTCTCTCCGATTACTCGACCGCGGCACTTCGAATCGCGGGCGGGATGAGTTTTCCTTGGCCAGGCTTGAAAGTTTTTTTGCTCGTTCCTCGGCCCATCCGAGACGGGATTTATCGATTCATCGCTCGGAACCGCTACCGATGGTTTGGCAAGAGGGATAGCTGCCTCCTCCCGAAACCGGAATGGCGCGATCGATTTCTTGATCCTACCTAGACTCCTGGGTAGGGTCGAACGAATGGAAAAAAGAACCCTCGGCATCATGGCCACTGCGACTGGCATTTGCGTCGCAAACATTTACTACTGCCAGCCGCTGCTCCATGAAATGCAAAATAGCTTCGGCGGTTCGTCCATCATTACCGATGCCAAAGCCGGTTGGATCCCTACCCTCACGCAGATCGGATACGCTCTGGGGATCTTGTTCATCGTTCCGCTTGGTGACCAAAAGGAAAAGAGGAACCCCACTTACCTCTTTACCTTAGCCTCCGCAATCGTCCTCATGGGGATCGCGGCCGCCCCAACATTCGAAATTCTGCTCATCCTCTGCCTTCTGCTCGGTATCGTCACCACTACCCCTCAGTTTCTGATACCGTTCGCGGCCGCGCTTGCCCCGAAAGAAAAACAAGGCCAAGTGGTGGGAATCATGATGAGCGGACTTTTACTCGGTATTTTGCTCGCTCGAACGGTTTCTGGATTTGTGGGAGCCGCGTTCGGCTGGCGGATGATGTATGCGGGAGCCGGGGCCGTGCTGTTCGTCCTCTCGTTCATCCTCCGAGCGATTTTACCCAAGAGTGAGCCCACTTTTGCCGGAAATTACCGAGACCTCCTCGGATCTCTTTTTGCTCTGGTGAAGTCTGAACCCGTGCTCAGAGAAACCATGTTTCTCGGAGGTGCACTCTTCGCTGCTTTCAGCGCGTTCTGGGCAACCCTCATTCATCTGCTAGAGTCGGACTCCTTCCACCTCGGGGCACGCACCGTGGGACTGTTCGGACTCCTCGGAGCAGCGGGAGCCCTTGCCGCCCCGATTGCGGGAAGGTTTTCTGATCGCAAGAGCGCCCGCGCGGCGACCGGCGTGGGATTACTCATCACTGCCTTCTCTTTCGGAATTTATATTCTGGGCGCAAAATCACTGATCATTCTAGCGATCGGGGTCGTTGTCATGGATGTCGGCGTCCAAGTCGGCCATATCGCAAACCAAAGCCGCGTGTTTGGTTTAATCGCCGAAGCAAGATCGCGCACGAACACGGCCTATATTTTCGCCTATTTCGTGGGAGGATCACTGGGCTCTGGTCTGGGAAGCTGGGCCTGGAGCTTGGCCGGCTGGAATGGCGTCTGCTTGACGTCTCTTGGTTTTCTGGCTTTCGGTGGGCTTTTTTATTTTACGGCACCCGCCCGTTACCGAGGGAACGGCACTAGAAAAGCCGGATCTCTTCCCTTAGAGTCTTCCCCTAACCTATAGGATTCTTCTCGATGTCACAGAAAAAACCCGTGCCCGATTACTTTGCAGAATTTAATGATCCATCCGAAGAGATGGAAGAGAAGCAGACCTCTTCAGAACTCCAAGAAGACTTTGCAAAGATGCTCGGAGAATCCTTATCGACTAAAAAGAAAAAGTTGAACGTCGGGGATAAAATCCGCGGTAAAATTCTGGTGATGGGTGCCGAAGAAATTTACGTGGAAATCGGACCGAACCAAGACGGCTCTATTGCCCGACGCGACCTCCTCAACGAAAAAGGAGAATGCCCTTACAAGCGAGACGACGTCGTCGAACTTTACGTGACCCAGGTGCGCGGGACCGAAGTCAGACTTTCTAAAAAACCAACGGATCGAAATCTGGCTAAAGATTTAGAAGAAGCCTACGCCCAGAACCTCGCCATTCCTGGACGAATCGTAGAAGTGGTGAAAGGCGGAGTGCGCGTGAACATCAAGGGCAAACTCGCGTTTTGCCCGATCAGCCAAATCGATGTGAAGCACGTTGAAACGCCCGACGAGTACATCGGAAAAAGCTTTGATTTCAAAATCACCCAATTTGCAGAGGGCGGCCGAAACATCGTCGTTTCCCGAAGGAAACTCCTCGAAGCAGAACGAGAAGTGGGCACCGCCTCTTTCCTAGAAGAAAATAAAGATGGCGCAACCGTCACCGGTAAGGTGACGAAACTTGAAAAATTCGGGGCTTTTGTGGAACTCACCCCCGGCGTGGACGGCCTCGTCCACATTTCAGAAATCGCCTGGTCCCGCATTGCGGATCCCGCGGAAGTTTTGACTCCCGGCCAAGAAGTCACCGTGAAACTTCTTCGCAGAGAAATCGTGAATGGACGGCCTAAGATTTCTCTTTCGATCAAACAAGCGATGCCGATGGAGGAGCGCCCCCAAGCTCCGGGTGCAGGTGAAGGTAAATCTGCAGTCCCTGCGAATGACCCTTGGGCAAAGCTTGCGGTCGGTCAGGTGATCGATGGGAAAGTGAACCGGAAAGAACCGTATGGTCTTTTTGTTGCTCTTGAACCGGGAATCACGGGTCTGCTTCACCAGTCTCGCGTTTCAGAACATTCGGAATTTCGGTTTGAAAAAATCCGAGTGGGAGACGCGGTAAAAGTTCAGATCGTCGAGATCCGAGCAAAGGAACGCCAAATTTCCCTGGGACTTCCAGGCGACGCGGACGCTGATGACTGGAAAAACCACACTCCTGCGGCGGCGACCTCTTTCGGAACCCTCGCGGATAAACTCCGAGCTGCAACCACGAAGAAAAAGTAACCACGGCTTGCGTCGTTTACGCGGAGTGATCCTAGACATCGACGGCACCTTGCTTGATAGCAACGACGCCCATGCGAATGCTTGGAAATCGAGCCTGGAAAAGCACGGGCACATCTTTTCGTTCGAGGAAGTGAGGCGCTGCATCGGGATGGGGGCAGACCAGCTTCTCCCCGCGCTCGTTGGAATCGAATCCGACTCTGAAGCGGGGAAAGCGATCATCAAAGAGCGCGGCCGCATTTTTCAGCACGACTCTCTCGCCGATCTGAAAGCTTTTCCGGAAGCAAAAGAGATGGTCGAAGAGTTTTCAAACCTAGGGCTCAAGATTTGCGTCGCAACCTCATCAAATCAAAAGGACCTGAAGTCCTTTCTTAAAATCATCGGTATCGAATCTTGGATCGATATCGCTGTGACTTCAGACGAGGTTTCTAAGTCTAAACCTGCCCCCGATCTGATCCTGGCCGCGCTAGAAAAAAGCGGCCTGGCTGCTGGCGAATGCGTGATGATCGGCGACACTCCCTACGACATCCGAGCTGCGAAAGAAGCGGGCGTTCACACCGTCGCATTCCGATGTGGAGGTTGGGGTGATCAAAGCTTATCGGGCGCTTCGGAAATCTATGGCGGGCCCGCCGACCTCAGAAAAAATCTCTCCCATTCGCTTATTTTTTCTTAATTCTAAGTTCTTGAAAAGCGGAATGGGCCGAAAAGAGATTTCCTCTTTTCGACCCATTCCGCTTTTCGATGAGATTCCAGATTAAAAATTTAACCTTACAATCTCAGCAATCCGCTTCAGTTCAGCTGTCCG
This sequence comes from Oligoflexia bacterium, assembly GCA_014376785.1. Taxonomy (GTDB): domain Bacteria; phylum Bdellovibrionota; class UBA1018; order UBA1018; family UBA1018; genus JACMQW01. Next base: position 40,199 of record JACMQW010000012.1, on the reverse strand, counting down.
CGAAATTCATCCCGATGATCCTTTAACCAAACGATGATGTCATCGCTCTCGAGAAGGGGTTCACCGTTGATCATCAGGCAGGGCACTTGAACGTCGTCCGTTTTTTCCATCAGAACTTCCCGCTTTCCAGCATCCCGCTCGATGTCGGAAAAGGGAATTTCTTCTGAAAGTTGTTCTGCATGAATGAAATCACGAACCTTCGCACTGTAGGGACACGCTTGTTTATGAAAGAGTTCCAAAGTCATTGCCGTTCCTCCAGGCTTAGGGAATCAGATCTAAGAAAGGGATGCGCGATCCACTTCGTGCTTAATAGCGCCAGAAGCTTTTGCCGCGCCGGATTTGAATGCATCGGTCGGAGACTGATTGAGCCACGGAGTTTCAATTCCGTTCTGGGCCAGCAGTTCTTGGATTTTAAACCGGTAACGGTAAACTCCATAACCTACCAAGCCTACCGCAGCGAAAATCGCTAATGGCTTTACGATGGAACGGTCTTCGAAATAATCTTCGCGAGCTTCAGTTTTTTTCATTTGAGGTCTCCTTTGTTCAGGTTTGTTGAGGGCTAAATTTAAATCTACTGGCGTAAAGTGTTTCGCTCGCGAATCGATGGAGATTTGGAACGTGAATTTCGCTCCATGGAGTTGGATGCCATTCCGTCGATCGATTGCATCGCAAGCTTCTTTGCAAGACGAAGGGCGACATCTTTCACATCATCGAACCGCAGAGTTCCCATTCCAAAGCCGAGGCTTGCGGCAGTGAGTAAGGTTTCAAAAGGTTTTTCGCTGAGGTCATCCGTAATCATTTGGACGATGTTGTCTCTCACATCGGAGAGAGAGGAAGAACCTAAGGAATCAAATTCGCCTTCGAAGCGAGTGAGCGTTTGACTTAAGTTTTCAGAGAAATGGCTCGGAACATTCTCGAGTCCTTTACGGAAGGATGAATTTTCGTCGAGTTCCGAAGAAATTTTCTTAGCCACGAAGAAAGCCAAACCGCCCAAGCCGACCGCGATCGCAAGGGAAACCACCGGACGCGCGGTGATCAGATGGGTGACCTGCTGGTCAAAGGATTGAATTTCGGTTTGCACGCCCTCTAGCCAAGATCCGTCTCGATCAGCGGTCTTACGGGAAACGGACTTTCGAGCGGCACCATTTGAAGATTTTAATGAGACATTCGGGGACGACTTGCGATTTTTCGAGCCAGATCGGGGCGAAGATGAGTTTTGGGAATTCATGGGACAGTCTCCTTGTTTCAGGAGCCAATGAGCAAGCATCAGGCCAAATTTTCTTTCCCTTTTGATCTGGCCATAATTTTTGCGCAAAGCGTAGTGACGAACGGTGGATGGGTGCTTACTCTGCAGCAATGAGAAAAATGAATGTCCTTTTAGGTCTCTCCGTTTTGACGATTGCTTGCGCAAGTGCCTCGATCTGGGCAGCCGAAGAACCCCGGAGATTGATCGAAACCCGTCCCGGTCATCGGTTTTGGAGCACGCGCGAAGATCGGGAAAACCTGTCCAGACGCGCACATGAGGAAGGCCGCTGCGGTGGATTTATGGACATCACCGATTACCCCATTCGAGGTCCACTCCCTCCCCAATCATTCCGTCTTCTCGCGGGGCTGGAACCAAAAGAACAAGCGAACGTCCTTCCTCTGATTCGCGAAGCGGACGAAGGCAATTTGATTTCGGTCATCACTCACCTTTCCGCATTCGAAGATCGAAATTATCAAACTCAATCCGGGGTCCAAGCAGCCGAGTGGATTAAAGACCAATACACTCGCTTCGCGGGAAATCGTCCCGACATCAAAGTGGAACTCGTGAAACACCGCTTCCGCCAACCGTCGGTCATCGCAACGATCCAGGGCTCAGGACCTGCGCGCGATGAAATTGTGGTAATCGGCGGACACCTCGATTCGATCTCTCCCGGAAAAGCTCCGGGGGCTGACGATAATGCGTCTGGAACGGCTACGGTGATGGAAGCTTATCGACTGATTGTGAAATCGGGAATGCGTCTAAACCGTACGCTCCAGTTCATGGGCTACGCGGGCGAAGAAGAGGGACTCCTCGGTAGCCAAGACATCGCCACTCGGTACCGTGAAGAAAAGAAAAACGTGGTCGGCGCACTCCAATTCGACATGACGATGTACCCCGGCTCGAATCCGCGCATGACTTATATCACCGATTACACGAATCGCGATTTGAACCGTTATACTGAGCGCCTGTCCGATGAATATGTGAAAGCGCTGTGGATCGAAGACGAGTGTGGTTACGCTTGTTCTGATCACGCGAGTTGGACGAGTGCGGGATACCGTTCGACCTTCCCTTTCGAATCCGCATTCGGGAGCGATAATCCCGATATTCACACGCCGCGAGACACCTTGGACAAACTCACTCCCAGCCATGGTTTGAAGTATCTGAAGCTGGCATTGGCCTTCGGTGTCGAAATGGCGGAAGTGACCACGCCTGGATACCGACGACCCGCCTCCCATTGAACGCGCTTAGGATATCCTCATCGGAGAATGATTGACGTCGGAAACCTCAAGGGAAGGGACCTGACGGCTATTTCCTGCGGTTTCTCCGGACAAAACCCGATGAGTAACCGTGCATAAGCCCTCCACTTACCTTTTTCTGACACTACTGAGCGCCCTCTGCTTAGAGGGTTGCGCGCATGGCAGAGAAGCGCGCCCTTTCATCCGTCATCTCGCTTCCTCTGAAAAAATCTCCCTTGAAAAGTTTCGTCAGGAAATAGTCGCTCGTCGTCAGCGAGTTTCAGAATTCGCCTTCCTTACCCAGTGGGCGGAATCCCAAGGTGTCCGTCTTTGAATCGCTGGGGGTAGTGCAGCGGGATTCGCTCATTACGTCAAAGCGGATTTAGAGCGGGAAGCATCGATGGAGCGCGGAGAAATCTCGCCGTACTTTTCAGCACGATTTCAGTACAGGTATTTCCAAATCTTCCGCTCGACTCAGGATGCTGACATCATTCTCGATGGGAACGAGAAGCAGGCGCAAGCGCTCGAAAGCGAACTGCGCCAAAAATTCGACTACCTGCAAGGCTCGAAATCGGTGTGGGAGGTTCGTCTATTAAGGGAACCCAGAGGCCAGGGTACCGCTCTCAAAGAACCCCTGATCAATAATTCTAATTTCACAGACCAAAACAGCGACTCCCATTCGACTGGGATGATCGAACTCACCACGCCTCCAGCCACCGAATCCACTGTCCGCGACTTATTCGACTGGGGAAATCAACATGATCCGCGCTTTTTAAAGGATGTCGCCAATGGAGAACTGCACTATTACGCGAATCCAAAACACCATTCCACCTCGCGTGCGCAAGCCGGATTGAATCCTCCGATCCTCTCCGTCATTCGCTACTTCACGAAGGCCTTCCAATATGGACTCGTCGTTTCTCCGGAAGACTTTCAAACAGTCCAAAGGATCATCGACTCCTTCGATCCGAAACAGTTGGAATATGCTCCAGCAAGGCCGCAGATCGAAGGGAACTCCCGCAAGCTCTACGCCCATGCGGCCGATCTCGAAAAAGCGTACCTGACGCTGAGTAAAAATGGCTTGCTCAATAAACTGATCATTTTCGCTGAAAACTCTCGCGATCCGAGTTTATCGACATGTTTAAGTCGCATGCCGCTACTTTCCCATCCGCTAGCGAATCAGGGCCAAACCGCGCGCGAAATTTTCGGAGCCGGACCGATCCTCGTTTCCCACGAAACCACTGATATGATCGCGTACGAAAGCATCACGCGCTCAAAACGTGGAGAGCCCAACGTTTTCACTTCTCGCGAGGAAACCGCGGGCGAGACAGCGCTGCACGGTGAGGGATTTTATGTGCGGCTCGGACGAGAAGGTGCAAGAGGAGGCGGAATCACCATTCGTTTCCATTTAGATCCGAATGCCCGGGAGGGCGAAGATTTCATCTTGATCCCGAGTATTCAATACCTCGTGATCAAGAATCGCCGTGCAATTCGAGTCGTAGACGAAACGGTCGCGTTGAACGTCGTCGATTATTTCCGGTTCCTCTCTCAGCAGCCCTTAACGAACGCCGACCGTGGGGTTTGGAAAATGATGGAACTTCAAATCCGATCAGAACTCCAAACGCCGACGAAAGAAGAAACTCGCACCATCATCCAAATCGCGCTGGACGCTTGTCTGACAGAAATCGGCACCGCCGGTTCGACTGGAGCAGCACCCATTCGACACTTATCTTGGATCACCTCAGCACTCTGGGACCACCCGGAATTCGGGCCGGCGCTTCGAAAGAAGATTCACGGGCTGAGCGTCGATGACCATTGGAGAATTTTAGTGGCGATCGATCGATCAAGCGGCAAATTTGCCGAATCCGATCCATTCTATTTACTCGTGCGCCGAGAGTTTTTCGCCCTCACTTCCGAGATCTCGACGGAACTTCTCGAAAAAATCGATCGCGTTCCAATCTCACTTTCTATGCTCTATCTTCGAGCCCAAATCGCCCCACTCACTCAGACCCTTATCGATCACCTCCAATACGGCGAACGACACGGCGGATTTTACGGCCAACTTCCGAGCTCGGGCTTCGAAACTTATGAAGATCATTTGATTCGGGAGGCAAGTTCCCTCTCTCCTCAGAATCACTACCGTCCATTGGACCTCGTTCTTCTGAAACCGTTCATCCGAGAGTGCATCAAACAACGCCTAGCAGATGAATTCCGAAGCTCCCTGATGCTCTCGAAAACCAATCTGTTTGCGTACGCCCATTTCTTCGGAAACCCAGCCCTGTTCGACCAAGAACTCTTTTCACAACTGTTGGAAGTTTCGCAAGCAAAGCAGAATGGTAAATACCGCACATTACTCAACGCAATCTACCTCCTCGGCTACGGTCGAATCGAATTTTTCCATAAACGATGGGACTTGGTCAGCATGAGCTTGGCAAAGGGCGGAATCCTTCACGAAGGCATTTTAAGCGCCTCCGAGGAAAAGGCCGGTTTGGCCGCAATTAACCACGATTTTCATGAGGAGATCGGTCTCGCGATTCTCTACGGATCTGTTTTTCGCTCCAAGACGGGAATCGCTGGAGTTTGGCAAGAGACCGAAGCGTGCGTTCCACTCCTCCAACCCGTTCCTCCCGGTCGTCGAGGCGCCCACCGCTGATGGACCAGGGAGTAAGGCTCGACCTCAAATGGAAAGCAGAGGAACTGCGAAGCCTTGGCGAGCTCGCGGGTTCAATGCGTGGAAATTTAGATTCTGGATTTTTTAATCTTCAGAAAAACCCCGTGGATAGGACCGACCGAATCATTGACTGATGCAATAGACCGGATAGGGATTGAAGCAAGGCGCTTCCGCTATGGGTGGCATTCCGCCATGATTGAAATCATGCAGCCATGTTCCTTCTCCGCTGTGCACTTGAAACCACGGTGCGAAAGGAAGAAGCTGCGTGTAAGTATCGTTAGGATTTCCGTAGCCGTACGCCGTCGGTCCTCCGATTCCTGAGCAATCTTCTGGATAATAAGTACCATTCGTATTGCTACCCGTAATCACCGCGGAGCCCGACATATCGGCAGACGTCTCAGAATAAATGGGTTGATTAATCGTGGGAGCACTCCACATTTCCGGAACCGAATTAAAAACCACTTTCTTCACTCCCAGAGTATCGAATGTGTACACCGAGCCACCGTTAGAGGTGATTCGATCAACTGCATTCGCAGTGGCGTCACTCAGCACCGCTTTGTAGTTTCTGGTTAACCCGGCGCTGGCGGCAGTTGTTTGGCAAAATGCATCGGCATCGGCCAAGCCGTCTCCGGGAATGCCCCCGTAAGGATTCGTCGTAATGAATATCCGGTGATCCCCCAAGGCAAGGCCATCTGAGAGGTTACTCGGCGGACGAAGAGTCGTTAAAGCCATGACAGGATTTGTGAAGCTCTTAATCTTCACTCCACATCCAAATGAGTTCGCCAGAAGCAGCGCTAAAATTGAAAATCTCAGTAAGTCGAAAAAATTGGGCTGGATCATGGCAATTTTTGCTCCCTACAGAGAGTATCGGCCACTTAAATCACGATGACAATGCGTCAAATTTAACCCTCTGATCTGATCCGTCTAGCGCTCGAACTAGGTTTTGTAGCGATCCCCTCTCGTACGATTTCCGTCATTGCCGGTCTGGAAGCACTCACAGATTCTGCTAAACAAGCTGTTTCTACCGCACTCATTTGCTGGCTCGAATCATCCTCACCCATAAACAAAATAATCCGTTGCCGCGCTCAGAAATTGCGAAAAAAAAGGGCCGAATCCCTCTATGGATCCGACCCTCATTCAATTTCGGCCCATGGAAAATATCTAGATCTTATCGGGTTCGACTTTCCAGTAGTCCAAAACGTCTTCGGCGATTCGCTTGAAAACGGGAGCGGCGTGAGCGGAACCATGCGTGCCCCTCTCCAATAGAAAAAGGAGAGCCCGAAGGCTCTCCCTGCTAAATTTTTGGTTCCGAAATTCGGAACTAAACGCTTACTGATTACGTGAGGTCGAGAGAATGGTGATTTTCCCGGCGTTAATACGGTCTTCGAGTTGTTCCATGGTGATGACAGTGGTCTGGTTGCCTTCACGCTCGAGGATGATCGCATGATTCGCTTGATCGATTTTCACACCTTCGACGGTCGAGTACGCTTCGCCTTGAGCGTTATTCAACTCATAGATCGCGTTATTGCGGCCAAGCATGGTGACGCGCTTCGAAGAGATGGTCATGAAAAGACGTCCTTCGAAAACCTTGTTTTCAGTCATTTTTCCGGACTGATAGGTGTAATTGCTGATCTTGCAACCTTTCGTATCGACCGAAGTCACTCGGTAATTGTTCTCACCGAAAAATGCGATGTTCTTAATCCCTGCAGCGACCACCATTTTGCAGGAGTCCGCTTTTTTCATGACGCTCGAAAAAGCATTCATGCCGGGGCAGGCGATTTTCACGTCTTGGATGCAGGAGTCGACATCTGCCGCGAAAGCAGAACTCAGGGACATCGATGCGAGAACGAGTGCGATCAGAGAAGATTTTTTCATGGGGAATTCCTTCATGAGCCGAGGCTCTTTGGGTTTGATTAAAAGCCTTTTAATGCATCGCAGCATTCAATGCAAGATTGTTTCAGAGCTTTCGTGTTTCAGGTTCAAATACAGCTTTAAACTAGGGCTGTAAGCAAAGAAATGCCCTAGATATCGTTCATTTAGTAAATGCTGTAATGACGAAAATCAGGAAGCGAGCCACTGGCGATTCAGGAAAATGGCGGCCGAAGCGCGGTGTTTGAACCCAAATTCATTCGGAGTGGACAGACGCGATCTTGGCGTGGGACCGCGACCTGGAAATATAAATCAAAATCCAGATGCGCGACCTCTGGACAGATTCTTCGCGGTTTCCGAATCTCGCTAGTCTGCCCCTCTAAAAAAGCCGTTCATCTTTTTAGCCCCATATGCAATGACGGCGCTGGACCGATTGTGCGCGGGACAATACGCCTGAAGATTCTCCGCCGTGTTCTCACCGCCCTTCGCGAAGGGAATCACATGTTCCATCTGCAGTCCGAAGCGTGAACCGCAGCGCTTTCCAGAACTGGGATGAACGTATTCGCATACACCTTTCGCTCGAGCATGGGTCATCCGACGGACATTTGAGGGAATATAACGGCTACGCTTCGGTGAAAGGAGTTCGGCTCCGGAACTACCCGACTGGTTCAGTCCTGATTCGATTGGCCGAACGGCTTCTGCGGAGCCCTCTCCTTTCGATTTGCCCGCAGCTTTAGGCTCGCGTTTACGGATCTCCTCTTTCATCGCGTGGCGGAAGACTTCAGAGAGTGCAAGAGCTGGATTTCCGCGCAGTTCGCGGACACGTCGAACGAGGGCCATGAACTCTTCTTCCACATCAATCGTTAAACGCGTCAGCTCAGCCGAAATGATTTTTGCTCGCTCGACCTTCGGAGGTTCGACCTGAGCTATTCCGAGTAGATACCGCCCTAAAGCCCCGGTAGTTTGGTTTGCGGTTTCAAGCACAAGCGAAGATCGGCGAACTGACGATGACGATCGATCTCCTAAAAAAATGGAGGCCTGGAAACGGCAGCAAAACGAAGTTACTTCGTCGATCATCGCCGCGAAGAATTTGGCTCAGTTCGCGAGGCCTGTAAAGCAGCCGGCATCTCCGAATCCACCTATTACTACAAACCGAAACGGGACTCGGTAGCGAAGGCGGTAGCCGACGCCGACGTTCTTGATCTCATTGAAAAAGTTCAGGCCGAGTTCGCGTTTTACGGTTACCGCCGTATACACGAATGGCTGGAGCGGAAGCATAGGGTCACGATTAACGAGAAAAAAATCATTCGCGTGATGAAGAAATACGGCCTAAGGGCGCTGATAGGGCGCGAATTCAAGGTGAAGACGACGGACTCTGATCATCCGTACGGCTACGCTCCGAATCTTTTACCGGGCATGCGCTTAAACAGAGTCAATCAAGTCTGGGTCGCCGACATCACGTACATCCGGATACTGACGGGGTTCGTCTACACTCGCGGTGATCTTGGATTTATTTTCTAGAAAAATCGTAGGCTGGGCGATTTCGTTAAAGATCGACGCCGCTCTCTGCCTGAAGGCCCTGAACGCAGCGATCGAGGAGCGAAAACCTCCGCCCGGGCTGGTTCATCACTCGGACCGCGGAGTGCAGTACGCGTGCGGAGATTATAATGATAAACTCGCGGCCCACGGAATCGTCGCGAGTATGTCCGCCAAGGGCTACTGCTACGACAACGCGTTCATGGAAACTTGGTTCAAAACTTTGAAAGCGGAAGAGGTGTACCTGACCGAATACGAAACCATCGACGACGTTCTAAAAGCTGTTCCCCGATTCATCGAGGCTGTGTATAACGAAAAACGAATTCACTCTTCTCTCAATTATTTCAGTCCAGAGGAGTTTGAAGAACTGGCAGCAAGCGGGCTGCTAGCAAAACATGGCATTAATCCGGTCATGCAACTTCCCGGAAAACCCTCCAACTAGAGGGGTGCAGTCCAAGACCAATGAACCACCCTACCCGCTCTCCGCACTCTTCGAATGGAAAAAATCCCCAAGCAAAATCTTTCGCAGAAATAAAAAACCCAATGCCCGGCTGCACAAATGACACTTTCTAAAGGAGCAGACAAAATGGACCAAGGGTGTCGCGAGTAGGGTCTCTTAATCATCGAGAAGATTTACTCTGGCCATCTTCGGTGGCCTAGGTGTTAATGCCCACCATGATTTTGAGCTCGTTGATCTCAATCTGTTTCATTTCCGTGGCGATACTCGGTTGTTCGCACAAGTCTGTGAAAAAGCTGGATTAGCCAAATTGGCTTGCGCCCTTAGAAGCAAACACATGGGTAAAGCAAAATACCGGAAAGCCCTATTCGCTTACGAGGACCCTGCTCGAGCGACGAGACTCGCTTCGGTTCGAAATAAGGCAGGGCGACACTTGGGAGAGCGGCAGCATCCGCACCTTTCGATCAGAGATATCCACTCATGAGTTTCCACCCATGGGCGCCGAGAGATGGTATTCTGTTTCGATCTTCATACCGAAGGACTTTCCGATTGAAAACAATCGACTCGTGTTAGCGCAGTGGTGGGCAAAGACGAAAACGCAGCTTGGCGAAGTACACCGCAGTCCAATCCTCCACCTTCGATTCGCGGAAGGTAGGCTAGCGATTCTGCTTCGGCGCTATTCGGAAAAGGTTGTTCACGACGACCAAGCTTTCGTCCAAACTAACCTCTATTCGACACGCTTCGAACTCGGGAAGTGGCACGACTTCGTCTTCCATGTGAAGTGGTCTCCCGACAACGACGGTTTTATTCAGGCCTGGAACGACGGGGAAAAAATCGTCGATTTCAAGGGTTCAACCGAAAATCAAGATGAGGTCGGACCGGTATTCAAGTTTGGACTTTATAGAGATGATTCTCCGAAAGCCTACGTGGCTTACTTCAGTGATGTTTTCACGGGCCCGACTCCCGAATCTGTTTATTCAAACGTAAGGCGGTAAGTATTTTAGCGAAAAAAAAGGAAGAGCCCGAAAGCTCTCCCCTAAAAAATTTGGTGCCGAAGGCCGGAATCGAACCGGCACACCCTTGCGGATACTGGATTTTGAGTCCAGCGCGTCTACCAATTCCACCACTCCGGCACTGACTTGCGACGCTTGGTAGTGCGTCTTCTGACGGGTCAGATTCTTTTATACAGTAGGGACCCCGATGGAAATAAGAATTCGCCAAGAAAATCGATGACCATCAGCGTCTAGACCGACCGAAGGTGTCCCTGAGCGTTCAACTCCGCATGGATTCCGAGCTCGATCGAGCCCGGGCTTTTTCCATGTCCGATCGGAAGGCCGTAAAAAACGGGAATTCCCAGAGTTTCTCCGAGGTCACTGAAGACCACTTCTAAAGCATCTCGGTCGCTCAGCGTCGGCCGTAACCGCTTCATCGCGGCCGTCACTCCGCGCTTCGGATGCTCGGCATAAACGAACGGTGCAGCGTCGTGGCAGTCCGTGAACGTCCCGAGCACGATCGCGCGCACTCCATTGAGAGCATTCGATAGCAGAAGCTGCTGGAGCATGCGATCGATGCGGTACGGGGCCTCACCGATGTCCTCGAGGAAAAGAATTTTTCCATCCAGATCGAACGCATAGGGCGTCCCGAGCACCGAAGTGATCATCGCGAGATTTCCGCCGATCACTTCGCCCACGACTTTCGCATCCGATTTCGCACCGAAATGTTCCGGACGGTAAATCGGCTTCAAATCAAATTTAAATCCGAAAGACTCCCCTGCCATTTGGGCCGCGAAGTTCTTCCAGTCTTTTCCTTGCACGCCTTCGATGTGCGCAGTTGCGGGCATCGTCCCGTGAAGCGTCCGCCAGCCCCACCGAGTCCGAACGTACTCGAGTAAAATCGTCGCGTCGCTAAAACCCACGAGAAGTTTTGGTTCCGGATTTCCCACCTGCTCCGTGATTTCATCGAGAAGCGGAAGAAGCCGAATCGCTCCGTACCCCCCCCGTGCGGCCCAAATCGCCGTCAATTCAGGGTCGAAAGCGTAATCTAAAAAAGCGAGCGACCGTTCAGAATCGGCACCCGCGTAAAAGTTTTCGACCTTCATCACCTGGGGATGACAGAAAACTTCGAAACCCTCAGCGATGAGTCGGTTCGCGCCCCGCTCTAGTTCGATGATCGGAGCGGGAGAAGACGGCGCGAGAATTCCGACAATTCCACGAACTTTTTCTCCGGTACTACTGGTGGCGAGCGCAGATTTCATTCCGAGTGATGGCTTCGACGACTTTTTAGTCAGAGCTTTCGAATTCGATTTCGATTTCGACTGGTGTTTTGCCTTCGACTTCGTTCTTTTTGCTAGAGCCATAAGATCATTCCTCGAATTTCGTAGGAGCCGCTTCGCGCTTCACTTCTGCTTGGAGCTCCCGCATGCCGGTGCCTTTTTCAGACGATGTGTAAAAAATCAGCTCTTTTCCGTAACCCATATCCCCGATGATTTTCTCGATCTCGCGTATGCGTTTAATCCGGTCGCTCTGGGTCCGCCATAAGTCGATTTTCGTGACGACAAAAAGCATCGGGATGGATTGGTCGCGCAGAAAGTCGATCGCGCCCACATCTTTATCCGAAGGACCGTTACGAGCATCGAGTAAAACGATCCCGCATTCCAGGCCCTCGTCCGCCTGAATATAATCTGCGATCAGATTTGCCCACTGCTGGCGATCGTCTTTCGATTGCTTTGCGAATCCATATCCTGGCAAATCGACGATAATTTTCTTTCCGTCTTTCCAGTCGTAGAAATGGAGCGCGCGTGTCTTTCCCGGCTGAGCGCTGGTTTGCGCTACTTTGGAGCCCACCAGTCGATTAATCAGTGAGCTTTTTCCAACGTTCGAGCGGCCGACGATGGCGATGCGGCCTTCGGAACGACCGTTCAGTAAAATTCCATCAATGGCATCTTCCAGCTGGGAAGCATCACCTAGGGTCCATAAAAATTCGGCGGCCATAGTCTCTCTTTTCGGGGATTTTCCATTGTAGTTGAGGCGTCCCAAATCTGAAACCCCGTTCTCACTTCTGAATCACGAAAGGTCAAGCATGCGAGCTAAGTCCTTGAAATCCGGAATTAAGCCGCTTGGTCCGGCGATTGCTCTTCTCTCGCACGAACCGCCTGAATGATGAAACGTGAAACTGAGGAGTGACGATGCTTTATCCCTTGATCTTAAAAATAATGGACCCCAGTGGTGAGACCCGAAGAATTCCGCTGAGCAACCAATCGACCTTCCGATTGGGGCGCGACCCGGACGCCGACATTCTGGTGCGAGATCCCACCCTTCCTGAACAAATCGGCCAGCTCCGATTTTCTCCGAAAGCCGCAGGAATAGGCGAAAAGCCTTGGCTCATCCTCGACCCCCATTGTCCGCATGCCGAACTGGCGTGCATGCCCTTTCGCGAAGCAGCGATTCCGATCGGAACGCCGGTCCGAATTGGAGAAACCACTTTTTCCCTCGAGGTGAACGAAGAAGCGAGGCGACTTCCTGACGCTCCGAAAGGGACGCTGGCTTGGCGCACGCAATCGGAGTCAGGCGGAAAACTGCTGTGGATGACGAAAAAAGCCGCCGGAACTCCCCTCTCGATCTACATCGCAGGAGAGACAGGCACCGGAAAAGAGGTCATCGCGGGGCTCGTGCATGGTTGGAGCGAACGGGCACGCGGACCTTTCGTTCCCCTGCACTGCGGAGCCCTCGCGCCGTCGCTTGCCGAAAGTGAACTCTTCGGACATGTGAAAGGTGCCTTCACCGGCGCAAACGGAGCGCGAGTAGGGGCACTTCTGCAAGCTCACGGAGGCACACTCTTTCTCGATGAGGTCGGAGACCTCTCACTCGATCTCCAAGTGAAACTCCTTCGCTTTCTCGAGAATGGAGAAGTCCGGCCGGTGGGAAGTGATCAGATTCGTCACGCGAGTGTCCGCGTCGTTTGCGCCACTCACCTTCCGCTCCGTAAACTCGTCGAAGAAGGGAAATTTCGGAGAGACCTGTATTATCGGCTCGCTTCCGTCACGCTGGAAATCCCGACCCTCCGTGCAAGGCCCGAAGACATCTCCGATTTAGCGGTCGACTACGCAGCCCAGCTCGGGAAAATCATTGCGCCGCGAACGCTTCTCCGACTCCAAGCTTACGCTTGGCCGGGAAATGTGCGGGAACTTCGTCATGCAGTCGAACGGGCAGCGGGCCTTTCGGGGCCTTTCACGAGCGTCTTAGATGACGAGGCTTTCACCTTCCTGTTTACCCAAGCGGGCGAAGATTCGGCAGAATCTTACGTTGCCGCTGAACTCGCTGGCGGAATGCTCAGCCTAGAAGAAATGGAACGCGTGATGATGCTCAGGTCATTAAAACTGACGGGGGGAAATCGGGCGGAGGCGGCTAAAATCCTCGGGGTTGCTCGGAGCACGTTTTTTGAGATGCTAAAACGCCACCGCATCGAGGGACCGCGTGCCGCACTTTACCAAAGGCCCTTAGAGACGAGGGCGGTTAGCTAACGATGAAGCGCGGGAAGAGCACTTCGAGGATGGACCCTTTAACGCCGCGCTCTTCGAGCAGGCGATTCAGCACATCTCGAATCTCTTCCCGAAATGCTTTCTTCCCCGTGAGTGAAAGGATGCGTTCTCGGTCAGTCGGAGTGAAAAGAGCACCCAGCGAACCCCTGGAAAGGTCGACGTGGGCCTTGATCCAGTCACAGACTTCCAGGCTACTGCAAGCGACGACGATTTCCATTTCTGCCGCCCGAAGACCCGAAGAACGCGCGACGCCCTCACCTTCCCGAAGTTCGAGACTAAAGGTGCCGAGCGTCTGGTAAGGAGGCGGCTCGAGGGCTTTTTTTGCTTCCTGTGCTTTCAGCGAATCAGCAGCCGCCTTTTCCTGGAGAGCGACTTGAATTTCATGCTGCCGGGCTCGGTTTGCGAGCCAGAACTTACCGAAAGCCCCGAGCGTGAATAAAACGCCGGCGATCGACAAAAAGAAAACGACGGCCATACGCCGCGTCGGCCAGTCTGGAGAACGAAGGCCGATCCAAGCCTCTTGAAAACCTTCTTTGATTTGGCCGGGTACGGCCTTGAGTGCGCTCACTCGCTCAGTCTATCGGGAATTACTGAACTTCTTCCACTTTAAAGACAAGCTGACGGGTGTCCCCCACCCAAGGGAGGATGCGGTACTTCTCCTTGTAGGAGAGCTTCACTTTTTTATTCTGCTGAATCGCATGGTCGATTTGATCCAGTACGTGCTGATCATTATCCACCGTAAAATACCAAATTCTCGTCGCCACTCCGCCGACGTCCGGGGATTGGTCTAAGTATCCCTGGTTTAATTCACCTTCCCAAGTTTTGAAAAGCACCCCTTTTCGCGACATTTTAGCGACCGTTCCCACTCGGTAGCCATCGCCGTAGCTGGCAAACATCAGAAAAGCGACGGTCGCTACCGCAATGAGGAGGACGAAAATTCCAGCTCGAATCCCGAAGCGTTTTGCGCGAAAGCCGAATCCCTGAGAAGCGGGACCGGACGACTGGGAAGAAGAAGCATTCGATGAATTCATGGGGTAAAGAGATGTCCTGAGTGCAAGAGCGTGTCAACCCTAAGCATGCCGCGTTAAGCAGACGAAAGGCTTTCCCTTCGCTTTGCGGGCGAGCCTCTCCATGCTAGCTTCGAAGGACCATGGAAGCGTTCTACGAGTTTGAGAAACCCATCGTCCTACTGGAAAAGAAATTAGCCGATTTGCGCACGCTTGCGAAAGAAGAAGGGATGGATTTCGCAACCGAAATTCAGAGCCTTGAACGCAAAGTGCATAAGCTCATCGAAGACACTTACGCGAACCTCTCCCCTTGGCAGCTCGTCCAGGTCTCGCGGCATCCGAATCGTCCCTACACCCGGGACTTCGTCGATGCACTTTTCACAGACTTTCTCGAAATGTACGGAGACCGCACTTTTTCCGACGACCAAGCGATTCTTGGGGGAACTGCGATGTGGGACATGGGCGGCACGACTGGCAAAGTACCAGTGATGATCATCGGTCACCAAAAAGGCCGTACCACGAAGCAGAAAATGGAACGCAACTTCGGGATGGCGAAACCCGAAGGTTACAGAAAAGCGATGCGTTTAATGGAACTCGCGTCACGCACCCAAATGCCGATCGTTACGCTCATCGATACCCCGGGCGCTTATCCTGGATTAGAAGCAGAAGAACGTGGCCAAGCTCAGGCCATCGCCGAATCCATCCGGATGATGTTTGGACTGAAAGTGCCCGTGCTGGCAATCGTGATCGGTGAAGGCGGCTCCGGCGGAGCACTCGCTGTGGGGATCGCAGATAAAGTTCTGATGATGGAATACTCAACTTATTCGGTGATTTCTCCCGAGAGTTGCGCGTCGATTCTTTGGAATAATTCTGCGCTCGCTGAAAGAGCGGCGGAAAAATTAAAAATGAATCCGAAATCGCTCCTCGCTCTCGGCATCATCGACGGAATTATTCAGGAGCCTGCGGGCGGCGCGCAGCGTGACTGGAACGCGACGTTTGAAAGCGTTCGGAAAACCATCACGAAACAATTCAATCCTTTGCTGAAGTCTCCCGTAAAAGCCTCGGGCACGCAGAAACTTCTAGAAGATCGCTACGACAAGTTTCGCCGCATGGGCGAGAGCGCCGTCACGAGCGCAAACGCGGAATCGAGAGCGAATTGAAAAGCGAAGTAAAATCCGCGGTTCTTTCAATGACCGGATTCGGAGCCGCCGAAGGATCGATCGGGTCGCAGAAATACCGGATCGAAGTGAAATCGGTAAACCACCGATTCCTCGATTTGAAAATCCGGATGCCCAGGGAACTTCAAGTCGCCGAAGTCCCAGTCCGGAACTTAGTCCAAGCACGGTTCTCGCGCGGTGCCATCGATCTAAAGATTGATCGCGTGTCGGAAGGGACGAACGCTCCCACGACCGAACTCGTCTTGAATGCAGAGCTTGCGATGAACTACCTGGAAAAGCTCCGCGAACTTCGGTCAGTACTCGGACTCAGCGACGAGCTGAAAACAAAGGACATCGCAAATTATCCAGACGTTCTCACGCGCGGCACCCCGGAGCTCGGGGCGGATGAGGCTTGGAAAAAACTCGAGCCGGTGGTTTCCCGCGCACTCGATGAACTCTTTGAGATGCGCCGCCACGAGGGGGAATCCCTGACCGTGAACCTTCTTGAGGCGGCTTCCGAACTCGAGGGTGCGATTTCCAGCTTAAGGGAAAAAAGAAAAGGCGTCGTTTCTCGCTATCCAGACCGGATTCGAGAGAAGATCAAAGCGGTTTTCGATTCTTACGCATTCAATGATTCGAGCGCATCCGCGAATGTCCAAACCATCCTCGAGACCCGCATCGCGCAGGAGCTCGCACTCTTAGTCGATCGAACGGATATCGAAGAAGAACTCGTCCGTTTTCAAGGGCACCTCGATCATTTACGAAAAGTGTTTCGTGAAGGCGGCCAAGTCGGCCGAAAACTCGACTTCGTCCTCCAGGAACTCAACCGCGAGATGAATACCCTGGGAAATAAAGCGCAAGACTACGGAATGAGCGAAGAAGTGGTCGCGGGAAAAGTTCGCCTCGAACAGCTCCGCGAACAAGTCATGAATTTAGAGTGAGCAAACGTCATTAAAGGCACGAGCTAAGGAGTAGCGAGTGAATCACCCGATCGATCCATCCCGAAGCCGACTGATTGTGATCTCCGCTCCTTCGGGGACGGGAAAAACAACCATCTGTGAAAGACTCCTCCGAGAAGTTCCGGAGCTGATTCTTTCGGTATCAACCACCACTCGCGCACCTCGCGGGACGGAAGCGCACGGAATCGCCTACTTCTTTGTGTCGCCGGATGATTTTAAAGCGAAGATCAAGGCCGACGGATTCGCCGAGTGGGCCGAAGTGCATGGAAATTTCTACGGCACGACGAAGGATTACATCGACGCAGCCATTCAGTCCGGAAAATCCCTCCTCCTCGACATCGATGTTCAAGGGGCGGAAAGCCTACGCTCCGTTTATCCGCAACGCACGGTGCGCATTTTTCTCGCTCCCCCATCGATCGCCGAGCTCGAACGAAGACTTCGAAACCGAGGCACGGACTCGGAGGCGACCATCCAAAAAAGATTAGCCGCCGCCGTTTCCGAAATGAAGGAAATCAAACGTTTCGATCATGTGGTCGTGAATGACGAATTAGAACGCGCTTACTTCCAGGTCCTCGGAATCGTGCTTCATGCGGTCAGGGGAACCACGCTCGCTCAGGCGAAAGGAGCCACCTCATGAGTGCTGAATCGCTGAAGGTCCTAGCGAAACTAAAAACGACGGTCCGGAGCTATTTTCCCGACGCACCGCTCGAAATCATCGACCGCGCGTTTGCATTTTCTGAGAAAGCACACGAAAAGCAAAAGCGCTCGAGTGGCGACCCCTACATCATTCATCCGACCGAAGTCGCACTCTCACTCGCGGAGATGAACCTCGACATCGCGACCATCATCACGGGACTTCTGCACGACACAGTCGAAGACACCGGCGTCACGCTAGAAGAGATTCAAGTG
Source organism: Oligoflexia bacterium (assembly GCA_014376785.1). Taxonomy (GTDB): domain Bacteria; phylum Bdellovibrionota; class UBA1018; order UBA1018; family UBA1018; genus JACMQW01. The sequence goes on along the minus strand of JACMQW010000012.1, from coordinate 22,619 downwards.
AATTTCGGAAAAGATGTCGCCGAGCTCGTGGACGGAGTGACGAAACTCTCGAAAATCACGTTTCGCACGACTGAAGAGAAGCAAGCCGAGAACTTTCGAAAAATGATCATCGCGATGGCGAAAGACATTCGCGTGATCCTTGTGAAATTAGCGGATCGCCTGAATAACATGCGAACGCTGAAATACCTCGCTCCAGAAAAGCAGCAGCGAATCGCCCAAGAAACCCTGGATATTTACGCGCCGATTGCGAATCGCCTCGGGATTGGTTGGCTGAAAATCGAACTAGAAGACCTCTGCCTACGTTACCTTCATCCGGACGTTTACACGAAACTCGGAGAACTCGTCGCCAAGAAGAAAGCGGTTCGAGATAAATTCATCGAAAGTTTCACCGAACTCTTGAAAGAGCGACTCGAAGAATACGAAATCAAAGCGCAGATCTCTGGTCGCGCGAAACACTTTTTCTCCATCTATAAAAAAATGGACCGAAGAAAAGTCGATTTCGATCAAATTCACGACCTCATCGCCTTTCGGATCGTCGTCGACAACATCACCGAATGCTACAAGTCGCTCGGCGTGATTCATGCCGCATTCAAACCGGTGCCCGGACGGTTCAAAGACTACATCGCCATGCCGAAGGCGAACTCCTATCAGTCCCTCCACACGACCGTGATTGCCGAAGGCGGAGACCGAATTGAAATTCAGATTCGAACTCAGGAAATGAATTCGGTCGCGGACAGCGGCATCGCGGCCCATTGGAAATACAAAGAAGGCCGCTTCGTCGCGAAAACCACCGGTGGAAAATCCAACGAAAATGTCGAGTGGGTGAATCGCCTGCTCGAATGGAACAAAGATCTTTCCGATCCTGCAGAATTCCTAGAAACGGTGAAGATCGATCTCTTCGCAGAAGATGTGTTCGTTTTCACACCGAAAGGCGAAGTGAAAGAACTTCCCTACGGCGCCACTCCCCTCGATTTCGCCTATTGCGTTCACACAAACGTCGGAAACATGTGCGTCGGCGCGAAGGTGAATGGAAAAATCGTCCCGCTGAAGTACCGCCTGAAATCCGGCGATACGATCGAAGTCATCACGAACCCTCAGGGCCAACCATCGAAGGATTGGTTGAAGATCGTTAAAACTTCGCGCGCTAAGGCGAAGATCCGTGCGGTGATTAAACAGCAAGAGCGAGACCGCGCACTCCAAATCGGAAAAGACTTGCTTGAAAAAGCCTTGAAGCCTTTCGGCCTTTCCCAGTCGAAAATTGAAAAGAGTGGCGACTTCGACCGACTTTGGAAAGATCATCTTTCGCTCAGGTCTCCGGATGAACTCTTCATCGGCCTTGGTTATGGACGCATTTATCCGGAGCGCGCAATCGAGTTCATCGTTCCGAAAGATGCCCAAGAGAAAAAGCTCGAACTGGCAAAAGGCGCAGACGAGACGTTTCTGAAAAAAGTTCTGAACGCCGCGAAGCGGAAGACGGAATCTAAGAACGCGATTTTAGTCGCTGACCTCGACGACATCCTCATTCGGTTTGGTCGCTGCTGTTCTCCACTACCCGGGGATTCCATTGTCGGCTTCATCACCCGCGGCCGAGGCGTGACGGTCCACACTTCGACCTGCACCAAAGCAATCGATAGCGATCAAGCCAGGCGCGTAGACGTGCAGTGGAACCGGGGCACTGTATCGACCGGGCTGCGTCGCCAAGTTCGCATTCGCATCCTATGCTTGGATCAGCCGGGCCTGCTTGCCGTCATGTCCCAAACCATTTCCGCCTGCAGCGTGAATATTTCGAGCGCAAACATTCGAACGACGAAAGATAAAAAGGCGATTGCGGTCTTCGATGTGGAGGTCGCGGACATCCAACAGCTCACGAAAGTCACGAGTGCTTTAGAGGGCAAAAAAGGCGTGATTAGTGTCGAACGCGTGAAGAGTTAAATGAGTACGGCTCCAAGGGATAAAACCTGGCTAGACCTCTATCCGTCCGGAGTGAGAGCGGAGATCGATCCTGCTTACTACGCAAACCTACGGGATTTATTCGAGGAAACATGCCGCATTTACGCGGACCACACCGCTTTTTCGAATCGTGATTTTCCACTGAGTTTCCGTGAGATCGACGTGAAGTCGAAACATTTCGCTGCGTTCTTGCAAACCGAACTCGGGTTGAAAAAAGGAGATCGCATCGTTCTGCAGATGCCAAATCTCCTCCAATATCCCGTAGCCCTGTTCGGGGCTATCCGCGCTGGCCTCGTGGTCGTGAATATGAACCCGCTTTACACCTCTTCGGAGATGGAAGCGACGCTGAAGGATTCGAACCCATCCGCGATCGTCATCCTGGAAAACTTCGTAGACAAGCTGGAAACGGTGCTCGCAAACACCACCATCCGGCACGTCATCCTGACTGAAATAGGAGACCTTTTCGCCTTTCCGAAACGGACGCTCATTAACTTCGTCGTTCGTTACGTGAAGCGAATGATTCCTGCCCACCGTCTTCATCAAACGATTTCCTTCCGTAGTGCGCTCTCGAGGGGCGCGCGTGCTTCATTTAAGCCTCCTGCGCTCAGCGGATCTGATCTGGTCTTCCTTCAGTACACCGGAGGAACCACCGGCGTTTCTAAAGCGGCCATGCTCTCGCATACGAATATGCTGGCGAACCTTTTTCAGATGGTCGAGTGGATGAAGCCGAAACTCGAGCCCGGAAAAGAAATCGTTATCGCAGCCCTCCCGCTTTACCATGTGTTTTGCCTGACGGTGAACTGCTTAGGACTCTTTCACTTGGGTGCACACAACGTTCTCATCACTAACCCACGCGATTTTTCAGATTTTATCCGAACGTTGAAGAAAGCAAAGCCAACTGTCCTCACTGCGGTAAGCACCCTACTCGGGGGATTACTGCACGACTCGAGGTTTTCCACGGTCAACCTGAGTTCTTTAAAAGTCACCGTGGCGGGCGGGATGGCCTTGAAGGAAAGCGTTGCGAAGGAGTGGACCAAACGCACGGGCACTCCGGTCATCGAGGGCTATGGCTTAACCGAAGCCTCCCCGGTGATCTCTTGCAATCCACTCGACGGACACGACCGGCTTGGAACCATCGGCATTCCGGTGCCATCTACGGACGTGAAAATCGTCGATGAAAAGGGAATTCGAGTCCCTTTCGGCGAGCGCGGCGAACTTTGCGCGAAGGGCCCTCAAGTGATGTCTGGGTATTGGAAAAAGCCGGAAGAAACGGCACTTGTTTTCGATGCGGATGGGTGGCTTAAAACCGGAGACATCGCGACTCAATCGGCAGATGGATTTTTGAAGATCGTCGACCGAAAAAAAGACATGATCCTCGTCTCGGGATTTAACGTTTATCCGAACGAAGTGGAAGAAGTGGCCATGCGGAACCCTAAAGTTCTCGATGCGGCCGCTATTGGAATTCCAGATGAGCACTCAGGGGAAGTGGTGAAGCTCGTCGTCGTGAAAAAAGATCCATCACTCACCGAAGCCGAACTCATGGCTTATTGCAAAACTGAACTCACCGGATACAAGAGGCCTAAAGTCATAGAATTTCGCACGGAACTTCCGAAGACCAACGTGGGAAAAATCCTCAGGCGTGAATTGAAATAGGTTCTGGAGCTGAATCAGGCCTTGAGCTGAAATCGTCTAGGAAATTGGAATCATTTTTCTAAAAAGGGTGGATACGACCCGGTAGCGCGGGCCCTCCCCCTCTTTCACGATAAATCAAGTTACTGCAGAGTGATCGAAGCGATCCCAATAATCTTTCCAAAAAGCTTTTTCGCCTTAAGGAATGCTTTCGTGACCACTCGTCGACCGGCGGAATCGTTCGCGAGCGCTTCCCATTTCTGACCTGAGCGCTCGAGACCGAGCAGGACAGAGCCTCTCTTCCCAGAAACTCCACTCGCCAAGTAATCCATGGTTAATTCACCACCAGATCCTGCGTCGAATTTATTCGAGCGTAAAATCATGACGTTTTGGCCAGCTTCTTTGAGTAAAATAATACCTGCCTTCAAACTCGAAATCGGAAACTTCCCGTGATCCGACGGCGTGACGTACTCGAAATCCGTGGCTTTTCCATCCGCATTCACGACGAGCGAAATTTTACACTCGCCCTTAATTGCGTCGGAAGTCGCCGTGAGTAGAAGTTGCGAAGTCGACCCTGCATTCGCGTTCACTGCATAAGATCCGAAAACAACCGACAAAACAGTTAAACCACGAGTAATTACCCGCATTTTTGCATGCACAGACATCATATTCTCCTCCATGAGAATAGGTTAAGTGCCGAACTCGTTATAAGTTCGGTCTAGGAACTTTTTTGCTAGGCTCCTTCGGGCCGCTCTCCGCGCTTCAAGGACTTTTCAGCTTCAGTCAAATGCTTGCGCTGTTTTTCGCGCATTTCTTTCCAGCGAACGTCTTGCCCGAGACGAAATTCTTTTTCCTCTCGCCTAAGATCTGAAAAAAATGTTCGACGTCTCTCATTGAGTTCGAAAACATACCGGCGGCGCTCGGGACCGTGCGCATTTTCATCGAAAAACTTTCGCCTCGCCTCGTTCTCCCGTGAAGTCCATTCCGCTTTTTTAGCTTTACGGTTTCCATCGAAAGCAGACCTTGCCTCTTTTTGTTCTCGCTTCAACGCTTCACGTTCTTTATCGAGCGACTCGAATAGAGCGCGGCGAATTTTCCGAGCCTCTGCCTTCGTCACATGCTCAGGAATACCCGACATCGCGGGGCTTGGATTCGCACTCGAAAGGGCCGCGGGATCTGAACTGGCTGCTTCTCCGCGAGGGACAGAAATGCCGATCATCGTCCCACCAACTGCGAGACAGAGAACAGAGAAGAAAAAAGAAGAGCGAAGTGCCATTAACTTCATTCTCTCCGAATTTTCACGCTCAGAAAATAGGCATTCCCTACCGAGACGATGCGCGTCGTTTGCTCAGTCCCCCTCTGTATTAGAGTGGGAGACTTTTGCTGATCTGATTTCAAATGCGGCTAATGAAATTTCACGTTCATCAGTGGCTATTTAAAAAGTAACTTCACCCGGTAAGGACTCTGCCGAATCGGGAGACGGCAGATCGCGCCGATCTTTCACTCGCAAAGTCGGCGTCGACTTTCCACGGAAGCGGTTAATTTCCGGAATTGCTGCCCATAAACTCGGACCTTTTAGCGCATCCGAAAAAGTGGCATCTCTTTCCGCAGCATTAAACCAAACCGCTTCGATGAGTGAAGGTGCTCCGCGCGCGAAGTTTCGCAGGTCGCCTTCTGCACGTACGGGCGCAAGCGATAGTTTTAGATGGCGTCCTTTCATCACGGAATGTGTGACCGGCTTTGCGCGCACGACGAAAATGGGCTCGGGATTTCCCGGACCGAAGGGCCCGAGCTTCTCGATTTCTTGAAGCGTTTTAAAATCCAGCTCCTCGACTGTCGCATCGCCTTCCGTGAGGAGCGGTTTATCCATTCCCGTTGCGACTTCGAGCGATCCGACCGCTTCATCAAACGCGGTGACGAGCGTGTCGAAATTTTCGAGTTCGACCGAAAGTCCGGCCGCATACTTATGGCCGCCAAAACTCTTCAAATGAGGAGCGCAACGCCGGAGCGCCTCTAAAACATCCTTACTTCCCCATGAACGAACGGAGCCTTTACCGAAATCTTCTCGAAGCGCGAGCACGGCGGCGGGCTTACGAAACGTTTCTGTCACTTTTGAAGCGACGATCCCGACCACGCCTTCATGCCAGTTTGCATCGCCGACTAAAATGGCATGCTGGTATTTTCCGGCCGCGATTCCTTCTTCGACCCGCAACCGAACTTCGTCCCAGATCGCATTTTGGAGATCTTGGCGCTCGACGTTCATCCGCTCCAAATCAGCCGCTAAGGTTCCCGCACGGCGAACGTCTTTCGTCGTGAGGAGCTCGAGTGCATGGGACGCATTACTCATGCGGCCAGACGCATTGATGCGCGGGCCGATCGCAAACCCTAAATGGGAAGGTCCGAAATCCCGATGCGCGACTCCCGAAGTTTCGAGCAGGGCGGCGACTCCTGGCTTCGTCGTGGCCTTCAAAACCTCTAGCCCCTGCTTTACTAAAATGTGGTTATCGCCGATGAGCGGGACCATGTCTGCAGCCGTCGCGAGCACCACTAAGTCGAGGTGCTGCTTTAAGTTCGGTTCTTTCCCGGCGGGCCACCACGAGCGCTTGCGGCCTTCGCTTCTGAGGGCTCGAATGAGGTAGAATGCTACCCCACAACCACAGAGCTCTTTTAGCCCGGAGGAGTCATCCGCTCGCTGCGGATTCACAACTGCGAACGCCTGGGGAACTCCCCGAACCAAGTCGATCTGATGGTGATCGATGATGATGAGATCGATTCCAAGTTCGCGCGCACGTTCTGCCGCATCGAAACTCGTGATCCCGCAATCGACCGTAACGAGAACGGAGGCGCCGGCTTCTTTCGCGTCGCTGACGGCTTTTATGTTTAAACCATAACCGTCTTTGAAACGGTCGGGTTGGGTCGCGGTGAAATCCATCTCGCAGTCGCGAAAAAACCAAGAGAGGAGCGCCGCGCCCGTCGTTCCATCCACGTCGTAGTCGCCAAAAACCCGGATTTTCTCGCCCTTCTCTTTCGCATCTGCGAGTCGAGTGACCGCGAGGTCCATGTCTTTAATGGTCGAAGGATGCTTCAGATGTTCAAGCTTCGGTGAAACGTATTCTTGAATGAGTTCCGCTGTAGTCAGGCCTCGAGAAAGGCAAAGCCGAACGGTGAGCGGTGCCAGCCCCGTTAATGCGGAAAGCTCCCCCATGAGGCGAACCCCTTCCGGAGAAAGGAATCGATCATCACGAGGGAGCCATTCACGTTCCAACATAACGATTACGAAGAGAACTTAGGATCAGGGCGAACGGTGTACGCCTTGCGTGTTTTTGCCGCGCCAGACTTTTGCTTCGCGTTGCGGGCATCGTGGTAGTTCACTAAGTAAACGACCACCGAACTCGCGATAAAGATCGAAGAATAAGTTCCGACGATGATTCCGACCATGAGAGTGAAGGCGAAATCGGCGAGGGCTTTCCCACCAAAAGCCCAGAGGGCGAAAACCGTGAGAAAGGTGCAGAATGCGGTGAGGATGGTTCGGCCGAGCGTCTCGTTGATCGAACGGTTCACGGCTTGGACGATCGACATTTCCGGATGCGCATGCCGAGTTTCGCGAATTCGGTCGAAAACGATGATCGTGTCGTTGTTCGAGTATCCGATAAGCGCAAGGATGGCGGCGAGGATTTGAAGGTCGAATTGCTTTTGGGTGAGGATAAAAATCCCAGTCACAATCATGGCATCGTGAATCAGGGCGATGACCGCACCGGGTGCGTAGCGCACATCAAAGCGAATCGCGACGTAGATCAGGATGCAAATCATGGCATACACCATGGAGAGGACACCTGACATCCGAAGCGACGACCCTGCCGCTGGACCCACGACATCGACGCGTTGGATTTGGTGAGGACCCGTCGTGATTTCTTTTTTCAAGATGCCGTCAATTTGGGCCGAGGTCTGATTCAGAGTCGACTCATCTCCCTGGGCTTTCACGATAAACGTCGAGTCGGCCGGTAGACCGATTTGTTGAACTTTAAAGTTCTTCAGCCCACCGTCAGAAAGCGCATTCCGCACTTTTCCGATGTCGTAGTCTTTTGGAACCTGGACTTGCACTTCGGCTCCACCGGTGAAGTCGATCCCGTAGTTCAAGCCCTTCGTCCAAAGCAAGGCAAGGGTGCCGACGACTGCTAAGAGGGAGAGGCCCATCCAAAGCTTTCGCTTGCTCATGAAGTCGATATTTAGATTCGGTTTGATGATTTCAAACATTCAGTCTGTCTCCGTAATAAGGCGGAAAAATGGAAATTAAATACTCAGGGTCCGCACACCATTCCGCTCGAGGCGGTGCATGTACCAATCGAAAAGGACTTTACAAGCGAAGACCGCAGTAAAGAGCGTGGTGACGATCCCGATGAGCATCGTGACGGCGAATCCTTTGATGGGACCCGTTCCGTAGACGAGAAGCACGATGGACGCGATGGCGTTCGTCACGTTCGCATCCACGATGGTCCGGAAAGCTTTTTGGAACCCGCTCTCGATTGCAGCCGATACCGCTTTTCCATGACGGAGTTCTTCTCGAATCCGTTCATAGATCACGACGTTAGAATCGACGGCGATCCCGATCGTGAGCGCAATCCCGGCAATCCCTGGCAATGTGAGCGTTGCTTCTAAGCCCACCAGGCAGGCGAGAACGAAGAGAACGTTCAACAGCAACGTGATGACCGCAATCACACCTGATTTTTTATAATAGAAGAGGACGAAGAGGAAAACGAGCGCGGCCCCGATGAGGGCAGCGGTCGATCCCTTGTGAATCGAATCTTGGCCGAGGGAAGGACCCACGACCCGTTGCTCGAGAAAATCAAGCTGAGTCGGAAGGGCTCCCGCGCGTAAGACGGTCGAAATGTCTTTCGCTTCTTGCATCATCTGATCGTGATTCCCACGACCGAGAGTGATCACCGCGCGACCATTCGAGATCCGTGTTTGGAGAACGGGTGCGGAGTGCACAATGTTATCCAGGACGATCGCGAGGCGTTTTCCCGTGTGTTCACCCGTGAGCTTATCGAATCCGACGGTTCCCCGAGGGTTAAACGTCAGAGTCACTTCCGGTGTGTTTCGCTCAGGGTTCAGAGAAACCCCTGCATCCTGAAGGTCATCTCCAGTCACATCCGCTTTCGAAAAGAGGAGGTAAGGAATTCGCTGAGTGGCGGCTTCTGGATTCTGGCTCACCTTTACCCGCTCAAACGCGATTTCCGAACCGGGGGGAATTTTCGCTTTCAAGACGTCGTTGATCTTCTTCGCGTAATCCGAAAAAGCCGTCTTTCCTTCGACGTAGTTGATTTTGTTTTCTTCTTCCGCTTTCTGAATCATTCCCGCGAGCTGGCCTTCGGAGAGAGCGCCATCGTTCACGATCTTGAATTCAAGCCGAGCGGTCTTGCCGATCAGGTCTTTCGCGCGGTCGACATCTTTCACCCCAGGAAGTTCGACCACCACTCGGTCGGTCCCCTGAGACGTGATCGAAGGTTCACTCACCCCGAATTCATCGATCCGATTTCGAATGACTTCGATCGACTGGGCGAGGGTTTTTTCGCGAATGTCGTTCTTGTAGTCTCTTGCGATGCCGAGTCGAGTGACTCCGGGCTTATCGTCGACCAACCGGAGGGTAGCGTAATCTTTCTTGAGGATCTCTTTTACAGCTTCCGTGCGAGCCGGATCGAATTTCGCTTCCAGCATCGGATCTTCCGCCGTAGCGCCTTCAGTGAGCGGGGTCACGCTATTAATCGTGATGCCTTTCTCTTTGAAATGTTCGATCAAAGCAGTGCCTTGGCGAGCCACCACTTCTTTATAAACACGGTTAAAGTCCACCCCGAGGACGAGGTAAACCCCACCCTGGAGATCGAGTCCCATGTTCATTTTCTGCTTCACCGGAAACTTCGATGTTTCAGGATCCAGATTTGCAATCGTCGGATAAACGTAAAGCACCGAAAAAACGACACTCAACACCAAAAGACAGAACTTCCCCCACCATGCCTTCGTCATCGACGATGATCCTTTCAAGATACAATTTCAGTCAGCAACTGCAACGCTCCGCGATGCAGTTGCGTGGCGATTTCGCCTGTGCTTAAGCGAGTTTCGCCGGCACTCCGTCTTTCATCACTTGGGACACTTGGGATTTCAGGACCTTCATGCTCACGTCCCGATCGATCTCAATCGTCACCAACACATCTGTCATTCCTTTTACTCTGCCAAGGATTCCGGAAGCCGTCAAAACTTCATCCCCATCTTTTAATTGGGAGAGCATGGCTTGCTGAGCTTTCATCCGTTTTTGCTGAGGACGAATCATCAGAAAGTACATGATGGCGAACATCGCGACAAAAGGAACCAGCATAGCGCCCGTGCCGGGAGCACTCGGTGCGGTGGCCACTGCGGTGGACCCCGCCGGAAGTGCCGCATCGTCAGCGAATGCGAGCGAAGAAACCAAAAGAGCGGCGGATGCGAATAAACGGGTCATCATAAATTTTCCTCTGAAAGATCGGATTAGAATAGAAACGAAGTTCGGACGCATCATCCTGAAATCAGGCGACGTCGTCTCGCAAACTATTGGAACAGTTCAGGTTTTCGTACCTTGTCTTCGGGTATAGAAACTCTCCCGCCATTCGTCAAACCGATTCTCCAAGATCGCTCGACGCATCTGCGCCATGATCGTCTGGTAATACGTGAGATTATGGATCGAGTTCAGTCTCGCCGACAGCGCTTCTCCGGCAACATACAGGTGGCGAAGGTAGGCGCGAGAATATTCTATGCACGCTTCACACGGACATTCAGGATCGAGCGGCCCGGCGTCGTCTTGAAATTGAGCGTTTTTGATATTCACTTTGCCAAAGCTCGTGAAAAGCGTGCCGTTCCGTGCGTTTCGTGTGGGCATTACACAATCGAAGAGATCGATTCCTGCTTTCACACATTCGACGAGATCTTCCGGACGTCCCACTCCCATAAGGTAGCGGGGTTTATCTTCAGGCAAAAAAGGCGCGGTGTGGGTGGCCATTTTTTGCATCAAATCGGGACTCTCGCCGATCGAGAGACCGCCAATTGCAAATCCATCAAAGGGAAGCTCCGTGATTTCTCGCGCGCTTCTCTCCCGGAGGTGCGGATAGAGACCTCCTTGAACGATTCCAAAACGATTTTGATGCGGCCCCAGCTCTGTCGCTAGACCCCGGTGAGCCCACGCAACCGTCCTTCGCATCGCAGATAACACCTGTTCCTCGGTCGCTGGATAAGGCGGACATTCATCAAACGCCATCACGATGTCTGAGCCGAGCGCGCGCTGAATCTCCATCGAAAGCTCGGGCGTAAAACGATGCTTCGACCCATCGATGTGCGAGCGAAACGTCACGCCTTCATCATCGATTTTATTCAGACCGGCGAGCGAGAACACTTGAAACCCGCCGGAATCGGTTAGAATCGGACCCTGCCAATTCATAAATTTGTGCAAACCGCCGAGCCGCTCGATCCGTTCATGTCCGGGGCGTAAATAGAGGTGATAGGTATTTCCCAGAATGACCTGAGCATGCATTTCGCGCAGTTCTTTCGTCGCAACGGCTTTCACTGTTCCCTGCGTCCCTACTGGCATAAAAGTCGGAGTGAGCACTTCATGCTCTTTTCCTGCATGCCCTGGTAAGATCATTACCGCGGCTCGCGCACGCGCGATGCCGTCATCTCCCATTAAAGCCTTTTCCACCCTAAATTTTAGCGCCATTCCGGGTAGAACATGACACATTTCGCGGCTCAGAAATAGGCGTAGTATCAGGAATATCCATAGACCACTTCAGTTGTACGTCGGCGCGGTCATGAATGGACGAGAGGTTTACGCCGATATGTCACGTATTCTATTTACCACTTTTTTCTTGGGAGTTTTAGCGAGTGTTTCGCAGGGTTGTAACGACACCGGATTCAGTTCCGTCATTTCCGCCCAAAAGAATAACGATAGGGGTCCGGATCTGAATGTGCCTGCACCGGTTGCTTCCAGCGGACCGATCGCGGTCCCAAATCCAGGGAGCCCTCCGGTTCCTGTTCCGAGCTCACCTCCAGTGCTGGTTCCAGTGCCTGCGCCCACTGCTGCGCCGGTTCCCGTTCCGGTACCGACATCAGTTCCGGTTCCGGTTCCAGCTCCAGTTCCGGTACCAACCTCCGATCCAGCGCCAGTTCCGGCACCGACTTCGGCTCCGATGCCCGTTCCGATGCCTTCGGTGGTTTGTGATCCATTCGGTGGAAGCGCCGGTGGTTCTGCGGAAAACGGCTTGGAAGCGAAACTCACCTACCTGCCGAGTAACGCTGAAGCCATCAGCCGCGGACTTTCGACGACTTCATTTGCGATCGGTGCCCCGGACGTGGTCGTCTCGCCGAGTAAGTTAATTCTGAGCCAACTGAATGTCTCAACCCGTCCTTTCACAGAAGGATTTGCGGATAGTGCATCCGGAACGAAGTTGAAAAATCTCGATGGTGAAGACCTCATCGAATATTTCTCCGTACAGGCGGAATCACGGGTGAGGTTGGCCGGAAAAGACAAAGAGGGCGATTATGAGTTCGCACTCATGGCCGACGACGGTGCCATTCTCGACCTCGATCCTTCGATGACCGGAAAATCGTTCGAACGATGGGTGGATAATGACGGCACTCATGGGAACACCCTTGGATGCTCAACGAAGAGATTACACATCGCTGCCGGCGAAGAAATCCCGATTCGAATGAATTATTACCAGGGGCCAAGAGTTCGAATCGCACTCATGATGCTCTGGCGTGAAAAGAAAGCATCAGAAGCGCGCGCTGAGGAAGAGTGCGGAATGGGACGTGGAGACACTTACTATTTCGAGTCCGGAAAGAAATCCGCTTCCGAACCGACTTCGAACTACCACGCTCTTCTCGGCCGTGGATGGAAAGTTTTAAGCCCGGAAAACTTCGTCCTTCCAAACGCAAAGACTGTCAATCCTTGCGCGAAAAAGTAGTCATCCAAATAGCGTAAATCCTTAAGACCCGTTCCGCTTCGGAACGGGTCTTTTTTTATTCAGAGGACAGACACCACACGGTAGGCGCGGTTGCCACCTTTCGACTCGATGACGAGTTCCTCACCCGGAATCGCTCCCAGAATGCCTTCACCGATCGGTGAATTCGGCGTGAAAACGGAATAAGTGATTCCGTCGAGTTCGACTTGGGTGCCTCCACCCCTTACTGCGACCACTGCTGAAATCGCGGTGCCCCGGGGTTTGGGATCTTCTTCGCTAAGCAGTGGCTGAACTTTCACCAACGCCCCCACGGCTGCGGTCGCACAATGGCGCTCTCCTTCTGCCGCCAGAGCTTTGTACTCCAGAATCACGTTACGCAGTTCGGCTGCCCGCGCAGCCTGGGCGCCTGCCAGGTAGGACGCTTCGATCCCGCGCGTGTCGTGGGAATCCTCCGCTTTATATTCTTCATGCGTGGCGGCTTCATGCGCCGCTTTTGCGGATTCCATCATCGCGGCTAATTCGGCCTCGAATTTCAGAACGAAAGCTTGGAATATTTCGCGCTTCATCGCTGATTCCCCACATAAGGATTCACTCGCTTCTCAATTCCGATTTGCGTTTCCGGCCCATGGCCCGGGCAAACCCGCGTGTCCCCATCAAGGGTGAGAAATCTTTCTTTAATCATTTTAAACATGAGGTCAGCATCCGCGCCCCAAAGGTCCGTGCGCCCGACGCTTCCTTGGAAAAGGGTGTCACCGCTGTAAACCGTTTCCCGAACTCCGAGTGACGTATCTTCGTGCAGGCGAAACCCTACCCCACCCGGTGAATGCCCCGGGGTGTGGATGACAGAAAATCGAAGCTTGCCGATTTCAAGCCTTTCTTCATGTTCAAGAAAGTGATCGATCGGTAAAGGAGGTTCGTAGGTAAATCCGAAACGGGAACCCTGCTCTTGCAACTTTTCATAGATGAAAAGATCTCCGCGGTGGAGCGCGCGGGCCGGAGCCGCTTTTTCTTTTTTACTCACCCACTCAGAAACTCCGCGTGTTCCGCCAATATGATCCAGGTGAGCGTGAGTGTGAAGGAGGAAACGGACGTTTGGCTTGAGGCTTTTTCCGTCGGCGCTTTTCCACTCAATTTTTTCAAGCGCGGCGATGATTTTTTCGGATTCATCCCCTGCATCGATGATTGCAGATTCTCCGGTTACCGGACAAACGATGATCTTGCAGTTGCACTGAAAGGGGCCAACCACGACGTTTTTTTCAATATACGGGTTCGCAATCATAAGATCAGCATCGCATCGCCGTAACTAAAAAAGCGATAGCCTTTCTCGACTGCCTCTCGATAAGCGAGAAGGGTTAAATCGCGCCCGGCAAAAGCGGAGACCAGCATGAGCAGCGTAGAGCGGGGCAAATGGAAGTTTGTGATGAGCCGATCAAATGAAACGGGTTCTTTCGAACCGGGGTAAATAAAAATAGACGTCCCTCCGGAACCAGGAGCGTACGTTTTTTTCAAAGGATCGTAGATGCTCTCGAGGGTCCGAACGGAAGTGGTTCCCACACACACGATCCGTCCGCCCGATTTCCGGTGATTCGTGATCTTCTGCGCGACGGGCTCTTCCACTGAGTAGCGTTCAGCGTGCATGACGTGATCGAGAATGCTCTCGGTTTTAACCGGACGAAAGGTTCCGAGACCGACATGTAACGTCACCGTCGTGAACTCCACCCCTTTCGAACGGAGGTCGTCTAAAACGGAGTGAGTGAAATGCAGACCGGCCGTCGGAGCGGCAGCCGATCCCAGTTCCTTAGCGTAAACGGTTTGGTAATTTGCTTCCTCGTCTCCGGTTGGCTTTTCGATGTAATGCGGAAGCGGCAGCTCTCCGGCGTCCGATGCTAAAGGGTCCTCTAGAAATTTCGCGACAATCGTCCCAGAGGGAGAGTCCCGAGATCCTTTTACGATCTCCCCGATGAGAGTTCCACCCGAACGCTTCGGAATCGAAAAACGAAAACCTGGAATCTGTTTTCGAGAGGAATGAAAGGCGCCTTCCCAATAGAAACCCCCACCCGTTTCGAGGTCGGTTCGGCGCTCGAGTAAGAGCATCTCGATTTTTCCTCCGAGAACGGGCTCCTCAGAATCTTTCGACAGTAATCGATTCCCCACTAGCCTTGCCCGCATCACTTTTGTGTCATTTGCGACGAGCAAGTCTTTCGAATCGAGGTATTCGGGGAGGTCTCGAAATTTTCGATGCTCAATTTTTCCCGTCGCGCGGTGGAGAATCAGTAACCGCGACTCGTCGCGAGGCGACTGCGGATATTGGGCAATCTGGCCGGGAGGAAGGTCGTAATCATAGGAAGCCACATTCGTTAAGTCGAGTTTCAAGGTGAATCTCCTCGCTGATTTAGGGAAGACCACCGTGAGAGAACCTGATCTTCCATTTCACGGCAATATCCGCTCAGCCCAGACGAAGCCGAGGTCAGAATCGCAAAGGGCTGGTAGCGAATGCCTTTCTCTTCCGGAATTTCAAGGTATCCCGCTATCTGAAAAGCACCCATCGGACGATTTAACGTGCCGGTTTTTGCGTGGACTCTGCCTTTAGCAGCACCTTTACGCATTCGGTGCTCTAAGGTTCCCGTCCGGCCGGCCACTGGTAGAGCTGCGTAAAAATCTTGGAAATACGGTTCTGATTTTAACTCGGTCAGAAAATTCACGAGAGCGTCCGCGCTCACGCGGCTCGTCCTTGAAAGTCCGCAACCGTCATTCAAGGTGACTTCATTTTTACCGACCCTTGATGCAGCAAGGTCTCGCAAAAGAGGAAGGCCCGCCGAAAGTAAGTCCGGTGCCGTGCGGTCTCCTTTCATCTCGCCCACTTTTCTCAAAAGACCTTCACCAACCGAGTTCATCGATTTCTCAAGAAAGGGTTTTAAAATTTCACGCAACGGTTGGGAGAGTCGAGTCGCTTCCTCCGCTTTCGCATCCGCTGGAACTTCACATTCCCCACGCCAAGCGATTCCTGCTTTATCCAGTCTCCGCTTTACTCCAGCGTTCAGGTTCGCCGAACGCACGAATCCAAGTGCTCCGGGAATGAGTGAAGCGTGGTCGTCATACCGCCACCCCGAAGGAATGACCGGCAGATTCCAGCGATCATCGGACGCCTGGATTTTAAGAGGACCGCAAACCACCGAAGCTTTGGCAAGCTTCAGAGCCTGGGTGATGAAATCCGCAAGGGATCCCGTTTCTAGCGTAAAATCACCCGCTCCGATGACAACCAATTCAGCCGCAGTGGACGAAGTTTCGCCGTTAAAGTGCGCTTTCCACTTAAATTTCGTCGGAAACCGGAAATCACTTCCAAGCTCCTTCAGTGCGAGCGCCGCCGTAAAAATCTTCGTCGTCGAAGCGGGAGCGAAAAGAGTTTGGGCACCCTCTCGATATCCTCCTCTTTCACCCGTGAAGACCACACCGAGTTTGACCGTCGG
Source organism: Oligoflexia bacterium (assembly GCA_014376785.1). Taxonomy (GTDB): domain Bacteria; phylum Bdellovibrionota; class UBA1018; order UBA1018; family UBA1018; genus JACMQW01. The sequence continues at coordinate 6,592 of JACMQW010000012.1, read as the reverse complement.
CGTGATCACTCGGACACTCCCTCTCGACCGCAGGCGAATCCCTGGCCGAAGGAGGTGGTACCAATCCGGATCGGACGGGGACGAAGGGCCAGGGAATCGATCATCCGCCCGGTAGTCTCCAGGCTGCAATAATTCGTATTCTTGCCGAAAATTTTCCTGAGCAGCGGCTGCGGCGGATTCGTCATCGACGATCTGAGCCTGAGCGATCTGAGGTCCCAAAACGGCCAGAGTAAAGACGAGGATAAAAGCACGGATAAATCCTGAAACTGCCATCTGCGTCTTCTCCACTAATTCGTGCTCCAATTAAAGTGAAGAATCCCCTAACCCTCCGAATAATGGGCCAAAGGTTTGATTCCTTCCCGGATTGAAGTGTGGGTTGCCGAATTTTTCGTCAATTTCCCGCCGCCGGAGAAAGCCTACCGCATTTCATCCGAGCTGCTATTCTATTCTGAGGTGCTTTTGTCAGATCTTACCGAATAAGGGAACGCTCGCCATGATCCTTAAGACCTCGCTTCTCGCCCCGGCAGTTTTTCTTGCGTTAACGCTCTATCCGCCCGCCCTGTGCTCCGCAGGAACGGCTTCGGATCCTGCGATTATCTGCCAAAATCTTTTGGTCGAGACGAGCATCGCCAGTGAAACGCGCGAAAAAGTTTCCATCCTCGGACGATACCTCGTCGAAGACTATCCGGTCATCCAGTCCGACGGATTCTACGGAGCTGTTTTAAGAAGAATCCAGAGGAGTCCAAGCCCCAAAGATCCGACTGTTTACTTGAACCTCGTCGTAAATGGACGAAGTAAAGTCGTCGAGATCCGCGAAGCTGCGAATAAAACCTCGGAGTTTTATTTCCCACCTTCTCCAACGAACGCGATTCTCCAATCTGACTTCGACAAAATGAGTGACGAAACGTTCGCTCGCTTCATCGCGAATGACATGAAAACCGACCCAGATTGGCTTGCGCTTCAAAGAATATGGGACGACTCGCACCCCGGATGGCGAAATAAGGCTATCGCCTGGAAGAAAGAGGATTTTACGAGATACTTTCCTCGGAGGGTGGTGCCCGCATTCACCAACGGAATCCAAGACGACTTCATTCGCATGAGCGAGGAAGTCTGGAATGACATCGCTGCTGGACTTTTAGATCCGGGAGCCGCGAGAAATGCGTCTGATTATCGTCTATCTAAAAAAGAGCTCCCCATTATCCAAGCGATGATTCGGACGATCAACGTCGAACCTACCCTTCGCGAAGGCGTGGTTCAGCTCATTAGCGAAGTCATTTACCATTCGGTTCCTCACTTGAAGAATATCCTGCAGATGCGAAAAAACGACACTCTCCGCAACATGACCGAAAAAGAAAACGTGGTCACGAATTTACTTTTTGCACCGTTTATCGGGGTGGTTGCTCTCCTGCGCCCCACTACCTACTGTTATATCGGAAATTGCGCTAAGGTCGCCGCAACCCAGGGGAGTATCGAGCGAGAGGCCTACGAAGCTGCTGTAGGCAAATCCGAAAAACCAGAAGTTTTGGATGCCGTTTCAGTATCGCCGCCACAAGTAGGCGACCTAAAATCGGTCAGCCTCCACCGAAATGATGAAAACTTTCACAATTTGCGGACGCTCCTTTCCACTCTGCCCTCCCGGACACTCCTTGAAGAAGACTCCAGTATCCCGGCTTACGACCGCGAAATTCGCAGAAATCTTCATGAGTCGGCACTTCTCGGATTAGAGGATCACGAGATATTCTCGAATGCATCGCTTTGGCAAAATTTCCGCAGTTTTATCGATGAGCATCCCGACGCCGAACGGTACGGCCGAGTGAAGTTTGTTCGTTCGGTAGACCGATACCGAATGCATGTCGAAAATTATGCTCAGAGCCTAAAATTTCAAATCGAAGGAATCAGCGCAGGTCGAAAAACTTATGAGGCAATGAAAAACACCTTACTCCACGAAGTCACTCAGGCGAAATCTCCCTCCACGCTTCGACAGCGTGAAACATCCGCCCTAGCTGCGCGAATCGAATCGCAACTCTTAGAAGCGTCGACCATGGAAAATTCCCTCGAGAAGTGGCTCATAAAAACGGACCGCATTCAGGCTTCGCTAGAACGCATCCTCGCGACCGCAGATCCCGTTCGTGCGGCGCCTCTCACGGAGAAAGAAATAAAAAAACTCAAAATCCAAATCTTAAACGACGTCGGAATTCATGAGGACAAGGCATGGTACCGATTTTAAAATTATCTAGATCTCCAACCTGCGCGTGTTTGATTCCGACGGTCGCCTTCGCAATGACCCTAACGCTCCCGTCGAACGCGCTCGGTGCGAAAACCCTCGATCCGGTCGCTCTCTGCCAAAATTTACTCATCGAGAGTTCTGTCGTCTCGGACGCCCAAGCAAGGGTCGGGGTGATCGGACGGTATTTAGTCGAAGATTTCCCAATTATTCAGTCCGCCGGATTTTACCGAGAGTTCCTATCGCTCAGTGAATCACGTTTAACGCTCACGCAGCGTTACGAGGACATCACGACGACAGATTACTTGAATCTCCTAGAAGCATCGCTTGATTCAGATGCCGAAGTGAGAAATGCCGCAACGAAGAAATGGCGCTCAAAACACCGGACTAATGCACCTTTCCGCGGAAAGCGCGTTACCTTTCGCGACCTAGACGAATGGGATGAGAAGACGTTCGAAGAATTTAAAAAATTCGAACTCAGTCAGGAAGATTGGTTGGACCATAATCAGTCCTGGCTAGCAGAATACAGAGCGGGTTCGAAAACTTATTGGAAAGAACGGTGGCCGCGCCGGTTTGAGCCATTCGGGACCGATGTCCGCGCTGACCTAAAAATCGCCAGTGAATTACTCTGGGATAAAATCAGCCAGATTCTCCTGGGTAAAAATTCTGCCGAACAATCCCGACTTTTCGGAGTGAAGCCATCGGAACTGGCAGCACTCCAACCCATGATCCGTACCATCAACGCCGAAACTCCCCTCCGGAAAGCGACGATCGATTTAATTGACTCCATTTTAATTCACTCTATTCCGCATCTGAAGAATTTAACCCAAATGAGTGAGCATAACCTGATCGCAGATGCCACTTCAGGCCTGGGGCCGGTGGCGAGCGCTTTCGCTTCACCGATCATCGGGGCTTTGTCACTCATTCATCCATACACCTACTGTTACATCGGCGATTGCGCGAAAGTCGCATTCACCGGCGGAAAGCTTCAACGTCAAGCCTACGAAAAATCGGTTTCCCCAAAGCCTTTGGAAAGCGGAAAAGCCGACGAACCACCTACGGTAGCTCGCCTTAAGTCCGTTTCACTCTCTGAAAGCGCAAATCGGTTTTTAGCCCTCCAGGCCCCATTGGGGACCACACCTTCGCTCGCGCCGCTGAAAGATCCCGAATCACTTGAAATTGCGAATTACGATCGCGCTCCGAGGAGAGCCCTTCATGAAACTGCGGTTCTGGGCCTGGCCGACCACGAGGTCTTCACGAACAGATCGATTTGGTCTGGTTTTGCTGATTTTTTAGAAAGAAATCCAAACGCTGAGAAATACGGACGAGTTCGTTTTCTCGAAACCATGAGTCGCTACCGGGTTCATGTCGAAAACTATGCCCAGAGTCTGAAGTACCAACTCGAGGGACTCAGGAGCGGACGAGAAAACTACGAACGCATGCAATCCACGGTTCAAGGCGAAATTGCTGGGGAACCCGAACAATCGACCCTGCGTTACCGAGAACTCAGTGGCCTTGAGAAAAGAATTCGGGAGCAAATAGCAGAAGCCCTGCAAATGGAAAACTCGGTCGAAAGCTGGTTAGAGCGGTGCCATCGAATCGAGAACGGAATAAACCGCATCGCGCAGACGGCAGATCCGCTGAGGGCCGCCCCCCTTGGCACGAGCGAGATCAAGAAGATCAAGTCTGAAATTTTGTCTGAACTTGGAATCAAGGTAGATAAACGCTGGTACCGCTTTTGAGGAGAACCATGAGCCATTCGCCTAAAAATCTTATTCTTACTGTGGCGATCGCCTGCTCTCTTCATCTCCCAGTGAACGCACTCGGCGCACGCATCACCGATCCGGTCGCGTACTGCCAGACCCTATTGATCGAGAGCAGTTTAGTCGGCGAGCAAAAATCACGTGTCGCGATTCTCGGACGCTCACTCGTCGAGGATTTTCCCATCATTCAATCAGAAGGGTTCTACGCTCGCCTCTGGGATTTGTTAGGGAAGAGAAGTGCCAATCAGGAACGGGAGTACCTGCGTCTAGTCGAAGAGAGCGTGAGTCCGGATGCGGAGACCCGGAAGGAAGCGAAAAATGCGTATCTGGAAATGTTTGTGGGCCATAATCCCGTCGACCTTTTTTTTCAGGGAAAGCCAGTAACTCTAAGGGAATTGGACCGTTGGGATGCCAAGACCTTCATAGCGTTCAAAAGTTATATGGTCGAAACTCTTGGAGAAGAAGTTTTCGGCTGGCTTCTCGGACACGACAAAGAAGCCTTTAAACGGAATGCCATATCGATTTTTACCCCGCGTGGACATGACATCCGTGCGGACATGCATGCGATGAGCGAAGTAATTTGGGACGACATTGCTGCAGCCCTCCTGGGCAAAAATGCGGAAAAACTGGCAAAGAACTACGGGGTCGATCGAAAAGACTTGCCGGTTGTCCAAGCGCTCATTCGCACGATTAATATTGAACCCACTTTGAGAGCAGCAGCGGGAGACTTGGTCGATTTAATTTTTCTTCACTCGCTTCCTCACCTAAAGAATATCGCGCAAATGAGAGATAACGATACTTTCGGAAAGGCTTTTGCGAAAGTTCCCACCGAGGCCATTCCAGCTGCTTTCCCGTTCGTATCGGTATATGCCGTCTTAAATCCATTTACCTACTGCTACATCGGAAACTGCGCAAAGGTCGCCACCACCCAGTCCTTCTTAGAAAAGAAAGCTTACCGCGCCGCGATTGCGGAAACCACGCGAGTGGATGAAGAATCTATCCCCGCTCCCGAACCTCAAGTCTTCCGCGCAGATTCCGTCTCGCTTACAAAAAGCGCGGAGCGCTTCTCTCAGCTCCGGGAAAAACTAAAAAAAATTCCAGGTCGCGAATTGCTCGAGAAAGCGCCAGAAATTGCAAATTTCGACCGAGAAATCCGCAAAGCGATTCACGAATCCGCCGTGCTCGGTTTGACCGATCACGAAGTTTTCTCAAACCAAGCGATCTGGAGCTCATTCAGCGAATTCCTGGAAAAAAATCCGGATACCGAAAATTTAGGCCGCGTTCCGTTCCTCCAAAAAATCGATACATACCGAGTGCACGTAGAAAACTACACCCAAAGCTTAAAGTACCAACTCGCGGGATTGCTAACAGCGCGAAGAGGCTATCAACAGATGGAAAGCTTGGTTCGTACAGAGATTGGCAGCGAGGGGTCGAGCGGCGGATTAAGGCTACACGAGTTGAAGTCATTGCTTGCACGCCTCGAAGGACAAGCGTCTGAATCTTCGGTGATGGAAAAATCGATTGAAATTTGGACTTTAAAAACTGAAAAAATCATTTCCGCGCTGGAATGCATTAAAAAATCTGCCGATCCCCTGCGAGGCGCGAGCCTCACTCGGAAAGAAATTGGACAATTAAAATCAGAAATTCTCGCGGACATCGGAATCAAAGAACACAAAGCCTGGTACCGTTTTTAAGGAAAATTTATGAAACTTTCATCCACACAAATTCTTTCTGTCGTTGCTAGTCTTCACCTGATGCCCCCCAGAACACGGCCTAGGCAGCGAAAGGTGCGGATCCGGTGGCGATTTTTCAGAGTCTTCTGATCGAAACGAGTCTAGTCGCACAGCAACAGGAACGCGTTTCGATTCTCGGTAAGCTGCTTGTCGAAGATTTTCCAATGGTTCAGTCGAAGAGATTTTATAAGCGGCTGACCGACCGGATAGCTGCCAGGCAAAGACTTGACCAAAATCTTACTTCAAATTGGTTGAGCAGAGTCGTTCGACTGACGACAAATTTAAATCGCGTGTTCAGAACCAATGGAACGATGTCTACACTTGGCAAGGTCATCCATCCGTTTGCGCCGAAGAGATACGAAAGTGGCCGCACGAGACATTCGAACTCTGGAAAGGCCAACTCAAAGACATTGACACTCGCTTTCCAACAGCCTCGAAGGACGAAATACTAAAAATTATATATGTGCCTCCAGCCTATTATAGTCTTTTGATGATTCCAACTCCGGTGGTTCAGGGAATTCAATCTGACATGAAGATGGTGAGCGCCGAGAGTTGGGAAGAGATGACTAAAGTTCTGCTCTCCGCAGACGCTTCGAAATACACCGGAATTTTTAGAATCGAAAACAAGGACTTGCCCGCTGTCCAAGCGATGATCAAAACAATTAATCTAGAACCAGAACTAAAATCTGCTGCGATCACTTTGATTAACGAAATTTTTTATCATTCGGTTCCACTATTGAAGAATTTCGATCAGATGAGAGGAAATGATACATTAAAAGAATTCGATGATGGGTCTATTCCGATGAAAATCATCGACTCCCCTTTTATAGCAACCATCACGATGCTGCGTCCGCGGACTTACTGTTACATTG